>DIDQ01000071.1 GCA_002418215.1 Anaerolineales bacterium UBA5796 | reverse complement strand
CCCGACCCATTGTGGCAGCCATCGGCGGCCTCCGGCAATCGGGCCGAACTCGTCCCGCTGGCTGACGTGGACGCCCCGGACGCCCGCCTGAGCGACTTGGCGGACGAGGCCTTCGACGCCCTGCGCCGGCGCATCATGGTCGAAGCCGGCTGGGACGCGCTCGCCAGCCTGCAATATACCTACGTGCCGCTCAGCCAGCCGCTCGATCCCGGCCTGGGCAACGACTGGCTCTACACCGGGCGGGCTTTCATGCTCAACCCGATCATCCTCAACGCCGGTTGGATGGTCGCGGCGCGCGAAGACATCAACCAGCAGACCTACTGGCGCATTTACATCCGGGCGCAGGCCCAGGAAGGCTCGCTCGGCGGACCGCTCCACGACCTGCCCTGGGACCTGTCGGCCCGCTATGCCCTTGACCCGGCGGCCTACGACCAGGGCGGGCGGCTGATGGAGGCCGTCCCGGAAGGCTATTGGATTGATTTCACCGCCCTGGCCCTCGAATACGGCTGGGAGCGCCTGCCCGCCCTGCCGGATTGGCGCAATTTCTACAACGGGACGCGTGTGGCCGAATTTGCCCTCACCGGCGGCCTCGACTGGCACGCCGCCATGCTCGAACTCTACCCGGCTGAGATCCTGGTCACGCCGACGATAGTCGTCCCGCCGACCTTCACGCCGACCGCCACGCCGTTCGTCTGGCGCACGCCCACGCTCACGCCCTCCCCAACCCCCCGCCCGACGTTTACGCCTTGAATCATGGCTCACGTTCCACGTTTCAAGTTCCGGGTTCCAGGTTTCCTTTTTCCCAGTTTCCGATTCCCTTTTTACGTTTCACTTTTTACTTTTTACTTTTTACTCATCACCTCCTGCTCCCCTGCCCAGTCTCCAGTCTTCGAAATAACCCCTGCTCCGCTTTTGACGCCAACTGCCACAACCTCGCCTGAGCCAGGACCCACCCCCGCGCCGGTGCGCTTTTCGCTGCCCACGCCCGGGGCCGAACCGGTGTCCGTTTGGCGGCCGCCCCTCTACCCGGTCCCGTGGGCGCTTTCGCCCGTGGACCATTTCTACTTCACGCGTCCCATCGCCGCCGACCAGGTCAACTGGCCCGATCCGACCTATCGCTACGGCGGCGTCTTTTTCGAGAATGTCAAGCACACCGGGATAGACATCCCCGCCGACGAGGGCACCCCGGTCATCGCCGCCGGGCCGGGGACAGTCACCTGGGCCGGCTGGGGGTTGTATTATGGCGACCCAGGCAATACCGACGACCCCTACGGGCAGGCGGTCGTCATCCGCCACGATTTTGGCTACCAGGGCAAGCCGCTCTTCACCGTCTACGCCCATCTCAAGGAAGTAGACGTGGCCCGGGGCCAATGGCTGGATACCGGCGACCCGCTCGGGTTGGTCGGCGACACCGGCGCGACCACCGGCGCCCACCTGCATTTCGAAATCCGCCTGAACGAGGAAAATTTCTTCCAGACCTACAACCCGGAACTCTGGCTGGCCCCCCCGCAAGGCTGGGGTGTGCTGGTCGGACGCGTCACCGACACCGGGAACGTGCCGCTGGTCGCCAGGGAAATCCGGGTCTGGCCGGTGGAGGACGAATACCAGATCTGGTACACCCAGACCTACGGCGACAACCCGGACAGCGAAAAAAGCCCGCTGCACAGCGACCTGTACTATCACGAAAACTACGTCCTCAGCGACCTGCCCGCCGGGGATTACGCCGTGGACATCTCTTACGGGGGCCGCGTCCTCAGACAATTCGTCACCATCCGCCCCGGACAGGTGACTTACTTCCGTTTCAGGGGCGACTACGGCTTCACGACCAACCGCCCGCGCCTGCCCGGCATGGAAGCCCTGACACCGGTCCCGTGAAGATAAAAATCGAGGAGCCTTGAGATGGGATACAAACCGTCGAACTGGATTGCCCTAATGCTACTCGGGGCTGGTCTGCTATCTGCCTGTCAGCCTGACATCCTTTCACCTTCACCGATCCCGTCAGCGACCCTCACACCTGCCCCAACGCCGACGTTCATTCCTGCCCGCGATTTTGTGGATGGGTCGGTGGTATTACCTCCTGGAAGATATCTTTTCGTGGAGGCCTGGACCGATCGTCATGGACAGGGGAATTGTGAAAATTTGATGATTGATTTTCCGACCTATTATTTCAATGACGGATTTTTGAACGGTTCCCTCGATTTATCAGCGGACGATTCGGTGGTCGGTTTCTTTGGTATCGGATATAGCAATTCGGGGACTGCGGGTGGGGGCGTTTCCAGTGAGCTGCATCCCATCCAGGTTTTGCCGTATCATGCTCCTGATAACCAATTCACCATTCACAACGTCGATTCGCGCGGCGTGATCGTCGTTTCAATCCAGAATGAAACTTTTTATATGGAACCTGGAAAGTACTGGTCTCAACAAACAGAACACGTTAATGAGAATGGTTGTCAGATAACTACCCATTACTTTCTTCGAAATTACGGGGCTGTCATGGTCTCAGTGGGTAATTTTCAATCTCCGGTTGCGGACGAATGTCCTGGCCTCGCCAGTCAGCGTAATCGCCTGGCATGGTCATCCGATGGAAATTGGCTGGCTTATGGCGGCGGGTCTGGGGTGATAATGTTTGATTTGACCCTCAAGACCACCATTCGCAGCTGGTTGACGGACGCGCCAGTTACCAGTTTGGCGGTCTCACCGCGTTCACCGACGATTGCTTTTGCAACTGCCGATGGGGCACTTCATTTGGCTGATTTTTCCGAAAATGCTGTGGAATTATCCAGGGATGCCAATCTGATCGAACCCGCTGGCCCCTGGACGAGTGTGGCCTTCAGCCCAGATGGCAGGATTTTGGCATCGGGTGCGGCAGACGAACGGATTGTACTTTGGGAAGTGGAAACTCAAATCGCCAATCCTTGGAGTGTTTCATCTGGCGGTGAAAACCGATGCGTACGATCCCTGGCTTTTAGTTCCGATGGAGGCCGTTTTCTGGTTGATGCGGGCGATCAGAATACCGAAGTCTGGTCAATTCAGAACGGTAAATTGGCAGGTATAAACATTGGAGGACTGTCGAAGATTGATGGGCCTCGAGCGATCAGCCCCGATGGATCGCAAGTTGCTGCGGCAGGAAAGAACGGTAATCTTTACATCTTGACAGCCACAACCGGGGAAATAGAAAAATCCTGGCCCGGCGCCTACCAAAATGTTCGAAGCATACAGTTTAGCCCGGACGGTGCCTTGCTGGCAACTGGCTCGGATTACGGCTGGGTGCAGTCTTGGGAAGTGGACTCTGGAATAAATGCTGGTTCCTGGCAGATTGGGAAGAAAGATTGGCATCAGGTGGTCGTGACAGTGGTTTTCAGCCCGGATGGGCAAAAATTGGCTGCTCTCAGTCGAGTGGATGGTCAAACTGAAATAATTTGGTTGCTAGATCTGGTGACGGGCGAAACTTTTGAAACATCAATCGTGACTGAATAACGTATAGGCCATTCAATTTTCCACCTTGACGTATGGAACATCTGTGCTATACTGCAAACCTGATACGCGTTGTCCGATTGGTGTACAATCGGTTCAAATAAACCTGACTGGAGAATAAGAGATGGCTCGCAAATCATCTGCCCAAGAACCCGCTCCCCCTTCCACCGACGCCCGCCAGGCCATGCTCGACAAGGCTGTCGGCGATATTATCAAACGTTACGGCGACGGCTCGATCATGAAACTGGGCGAAGCCCACAGCATGGCGACTGAAATCATCCCCACCGGGGCGCTTTCGCTGGATATTGCCCTGGGCGTCGGGGGCATTCCCCGCGGACGCATTACCGAGATCTACGGCCCTGAGTCGTCCGGTAAGACTACTCTCTGCCAACATATCGTTGCTGAAGCCCAGAAACTGGGCGGCACGGCAGCGTTCGTGGATATGGAACACGCCCTCGACCCGGTCTATGCCGCCCGCTGCGGCGTGGACATTGACAACCTGCTCGTCTCCCAGCCTGATACCGGCGAACAGGCCCTCGAAATCGCCGAGACCCTGGTCCGCTCCGGGGCGGTGGACGTGGTCGTGATCGATTCCGTCGCCGCGCTGGTGCCCCGCTCCGAGATCGAAGGCGACATGGGCGACCCGACCATGGGCGTCCAGGCCCGCCTGATGTCCCAGGCGCTGCGAAAACTGTCCGGGGCCATCAACCAGACCAAGACCTCGGTCATCTTCACCAACCAGTTGCGCCAGAAGATCGGCGTCATGTTCGGCAACCCCGAAACCACCACCGGCGGCCAGGCGCTCAAATTCTACGCCAGCGTCCGCCTCGACGTGCGCCGCATCCAGAGCATCAAGGTTGGGGCAGAGATCATCGGCAACCGCACCCGCGTCCGGGTGGTCAAGAACAAGGTCGCGGCCCCCTTCCGCACCGCCGAATTCGACATCATGTACAACGAAGGCATTTCCACCGAAGGCGACCTGCTCGACCTGGCCGCCCAACTGGAGATCGTGGACAAGCGCGGCGCTTTCTACTCGTATGGCGATGTCCGCCTCGGCCAGGGACGCGAGAACTCGAAGGAATTCCTGCGCCAGAACCCCGACCTGGCCGGGGAGATCGAAGCCATCATCCGCCAGAAGGCGCTGGGCGGCGAACTCGACCTGGGCTTCGTCGTCAACGAGGAAGATGGCGGCGGCCTGGGCGAAGACGAATCTTGATCCAATCTCAGGGACACGTTGCAGCGTGTCCCTGAGTTTTCCAAGGGGATAAATATGATCACCCCGCATCTCTCCCGGATTTATGGCCGGCTGGCCGTTATATTGACTTTTTCCCTGCTCCTGGGGTTATCTGCCTGCGCCCCGGAACCGGGGATCGCCACCCCCTACCGCCCGCCGACGCTCCAGGCCACGCTGCCGCCGCGTATCCAGCCCACATTTAGCGGGAGCCTGCCCCAGGTCCAGCCAGAGGCAGCGACCCTGCCTGGCGAGACCCCCGTCCCCACCTCCACACCTGACTGCACCGACATCCTGTCTTATCTCGAAGACCTGACCATCGAGGACGGCGCCCAGGTCCCGCCGGACAGCACGATAGACAAGCGCTGGCTGGTCGAGAACACCGGCTCCTGCAACTGGGACAGCCGCTACCGCCTGCGCCTGGTCGAAGGCGACGCCCTCGGCGCGGCGGCAGACCAGGCCCTCTACCCCGCCCGCGCCGGGACGCAGTTCGCCCTGCGGATCGTCTTCACCGCCCCCTCCGAGCCTGGGACTTATACCACCATTTGGCAGGCCATCGCCCCCGACGGTACGCCCTTTGGCGATACGTTTTACATGGAGATTGTGGTGGTGGGGCAGTAGCCCTTTGCGCAGGCCATGTCAGACCTAGCCGCCGCTTTATTGGGATTTGCCGGTACGCTGCTGGCAGTGATCGTCAGCTACGCCCTCGGCCAGCGCGCCGAACGCAAAAAGCAAAGCCTGTTCATCCGCTCCGAGATGCTCAGGCCCATCGAAGAATGGCTCAAGGGAGCCGAAAAGCTGGTCCGCATCCTGGGGGAGAGGGTCAATGCCGTTGTTCTGGATCCGGCAGCTTCGTCCGGGGGTGATGCGGAGGAGAGGAGGGCTGCGGCCAATTTCATGAGCGAGAATACCAATATCGTCATCGGAATCCTGGATTCGAAAAGCCTCCAGACCACGCGCACCCGCAAGCTGGCTGCAGAACTGGAAATATCCATCCTGACCATCGAGCAAGCGGTCAAGTATCAACTTTTGCCGATCGAAAGCGAGATTGTCGGGAAATCCGGCCTGTCCCAGGAGACCTTGCGGCAAGTCGGGGAACTGAAGCTGAAAATGGAGAACGAGTTACAGAACGCGTACAAACTCATCGCCAATATCAAGACCTCGCTGGCGTGATGAGAGCATGGGCCAGTAATTTTGGCAGGTATTGATAAGGAGAATCGCATGACAGAACGATCCAAACCCCGAATTGGAAAAGTCCTCTGGCAGGACCTGACGGTCAAAGACGCTGAGGCCATCCGCGACTTTTACAGCCAGGTGATCGGCTGGGAATTCAGCCCCGTGGATTGCGGCGGCTACAACGATTACAATATGCTGCCTCCCGGCTCTGACGAACCCGCAGCCGGGATCTGCCACGCCCGGGGGATCAACGCCGACCTCCCGCCTGTCTGGCTGGTTTACGTCACGGTGGAGGATGTGGCCGCCAGCGCCCGGCGTTGCCTCGACCTGGGCGGCAAGATTCTCCACGGGCCGCGCTCGACGGGAGAGAACAATCTCTGTGTGATCCAGGATCCGTCCGGGGCCGTCCTGGCCCTGTACGGGCTTAAATGACCGGTTAACGATAAACGACACTCCCGGCAAAATAGGATTTCCCTGCTGCGCCGGATGGTAAAGTGCAGTTGTAAAAATTTGTTGGTCGGGTGTGGTATAAATTTTCGGAG
>DIDQ01000015.1 GCA_002418215.1 Anaerolineales bacterium UBA5796 | reverse complement strand
GGCAGGCTCCTTCGGCAAGCTCACATCGTCCCGATGTCCTTCGGGAGGACAGCGCCTTCGGGACGTTCTTGCCAACAATCAAGTTTATTATGCGTGAAGCGACGGCAGCCAGAAGCGCAGCAAGCGGCGGCCTTCGCGCAGGGCGAACTGGGTGCGCGGGATGAGACTCCCAAGATCGGCCGCGTAATCGGGGACCAGCTCCCCGGCGAGATCGGGATCGGCGATCCGGCCGTACAGGCGGGTGCGGAAGGCTTCCATCCAGGGCAGGACCGCCTCCCCAATCCGGGACGCGCTCAGGGTGGCGATCGGCCAGACCCTGCGGCTGGGACCGCGCAGTAACAGCCAGCGCAGGTTTTGCAAGGCATCGAAATCCATTTTGTTGACCGAATCCGACAGCTCATCAATCAACAGCAGCACGGCCTGGCGGCTGTGACGGTTGTTGTGCGCCCAGGCCGTCAGCCCGAGGACGAAATCCATGGCCGCGTTGTCGTAGACCGGGTAGACCCCGGCATTGTTGGGCAGCCCGGAAAGCCCATCCCACTCGCGGGGGTTGGCGGTAACGACGCCGAACTGCACCCCGTCCGCCGGGTGGAGCCGGGAGGCGGCCGCCGCCACCAGTTGCAGGAAAGCCGTCTTGCCCGACCCCGGGCCGCCGGTGAGCAGCAAGGGGCCGGGAGCGGCGTCTTCCAAATCCAGCAACATGGGCAGGCCGTCTTCGGCCATGCCCAGGAACAGGGCCTCCCGCGGCAATGGGCCGAGGTCAGCCAGCACATCGTCCAGGGCCGGGGCTGCCGGGAGGACTTCCTGGCGAGGCAGCGCCCGGATCTCGGGTTCGAGTTCGGTCAAAGCCTGGATGACCAGGTCGAATCGTTTTTGGGTATCCATTGCGCATACTCCGTAAAGGGTGAAATTCTGCCATTTTATAATTCAATGGCAGATACCAAGACTTGACTTTATCAGAACACTTGTTCTATATTTTACACCACTTTAACGGAGGGTACATTAAAAACCCATAACAACCGCCCTGTTCGGTACAAGACTTTCGCAATCAACCGACATGCAGCGCCACCAGGGTGACGTCATCGTCCTGGGGCGCACCCTGCTGGTAGTCTCTGAGTGAGAGCAGGATGCGGTCGCACATCTCCTGGCCGGACCGCCCCGGCATGTCTTTGAGCACGTCTTTCACCTTCTCCAACCCGAAAGGCTCACCCTGCGGGTCGCGGCAATCGGTCAGGCCGTCGGTGTAGAGCAGCAGGGACGCGCCCGGCTCCAGGTGGATCCTGTTTTCGTCCAGGAGGATGCCCTCGAACAGGCCCAACGGCTGGCCTATCTTATGCGGGATGCGCTCGATGCTCCCATCCGGGTGGAGCAGGAGCGGAGGTTCATGGCCGGCGCGGACGTAGGAAAAATCCCCGGTGTCCGCGTCCATGATGCCGTAGATGGCGGTGACGAACTGGGTGGCTTTTTCGATGTGGGTCAGGGTCAGGTTGACTTGACGGAGGACGGCCGCCGGGTCCCCGCCCCGGGCCGCTTCAGCCGCGATCAGGGCATGGGCGCGGGCCATGAATATCGCCGAGGGGACGCCCTTGTCGGCGACATCCCCGATCACCACGCCAAAGCGGGTTTCGCTCAATGGGAACACGTCGTAAAAATCGCCGCCGACCATGCGGGCCGGGACCATGTGAGCGCCAAAATCGCAGGCGGGACAGGCCGGCAACGCCTCGGGCAGGATGCTGGTCTGGATGCGGGCGGCCACCTGGAGTTCCCGTTCGAGGCGCTCCTTCTCGATCAGTTGCTCCTGGGCAGATTTGAGTTCATCGTAGGCATCCTGGAGTTGGCGGTTCTTCTCGGTCAGGTCCTGGAAAGTGGCGGTGTTGGTGGAGTCAAGGCGTTCGCTGAGCACCCGCACCATCGAGTAAGCCAGCATGGGCTGGCGGTTGAGGAGCGCGTTGAAATCTCGCTGGCGCATGACCAGGATAACCACCCGGCTGCGCGCCCGCACACTGGCAGAACGCTCCCCGCCAGGCATGAGCAGGCCCATCTCACCAAAATATTCACCGGGGCCGATCGTATTGAGGAGCAACTCTTCCGGAGAACCGGCGGCCATCAACACTTCCAGTTCGCCGTCCACGACGATGAAAAAGGAGTCGCTGGGTTCGCCCTCCCGGCAAAGCAGCGCCCCCGCCTCGGATTCAAGGACTTCGAGACTGTCCAACAGGGCGCGCAGTTCGGCCAGGGGCAGGTCGGAAAACAGGGGGATCTGGGCGAGCAGGAGTTCATTCATGTCAACCCTTCAATTCCATGATCTCCTTGCCCGCCAGTTTGTCCAGGATGCGCTGGGAGACGAGATCGAGCGCCTGCGGCTGGTGGACGAAGTCCAGGTTGTCGGTGTGGATGGTCAGCACCGGGCACAGGTCGAAGGCCGCGATCCATTCGTCGTAGAACGAATCGAGCAGGCCGAGGTACTCGGAGGTGATGCCGGTTTCCATGTTGCGCGCCCGCTTGTGGATGCGCTCCATCAGCACCGGGACCGGGGCGCGCAGGTAGATCAGCAGGTCGGGGGCGGGCAGGCTGTTTACCACCAGTTCGTACAAATGTCGGTAGGAGAGATAATCCCGCTCGCTGACGTTGCCGATATGCTGCAAGGCCCGCGCAAAAATGTGGGCGTCTTCGTAGATGCTGCGGTCGAGGATCGCCGAGCGCGGGTCCCGCGCCGCTTCGAGGTACTGGTCGGCGCGGTGGCCGAGGAAGAAAATTTGCAGGTGGAAGGCCCAGGCGCGCATATCGGCGTAGAAATCCGACAGGTAGGGGTTGTCCGAGACCGATTCGTAGCCGGTCCACCAGCCGAGGCGCGACCCCAGGCGCTCGGTCAGCGAGGTCTTGCCCACGCCGATGTTGCCTGCCACCAGTACCAGATGTTTTGCCATGTGCGCTCCTTTGAATTTTTTCCAGTCCGGAGTCGAAAGTCTCCAGACTTTCGATGTTCTCGACATCCCAGTCCAACATCAGGAGATGTTGGACTCCGGTGCATGTATTTTACACGAAATGGACACCCGTTGTCATCTTTGAATTTCCGGGGTATAGTTGCGCCCATGCTCCCCTACCTGCTCAAAGGCCTCACCCTCGGCTTCGCGGCCGGCGCCCAGCCCGGCCCGTTGCAGACTTACCTGGTCTCGCAGTCCCTCAGCCAGGGGTGGCGGCGCACGCTGCTGGCGGCTTTCGGCCCGCTGGTCAGCGACGGACCCATCGTCACGCTGGTGCTGCTGGTGTTGACCCGGATACCGGATTGGATGGCGAATTTTCTCTACATTGCCGGCGGATTATTCGTCCTTTACCTGGCCTGGGGCGCGTACCGCCAGTGGAAGGACTTCACCCCCCAGGCCGATCCGGCGAGCGCACCCGGACCCCAAAGCCTGTGGCGGGCGGCCCTGGTCAATGCCCTCAGCCCGGGGCCTTACCTGTTCTGGTCCCTGGTCAACGGACCGCTGCTCATCCAGGCCTGGCGCGAGACCCCGCCCAACGCCGGCGGCTTCCTGCTGGGGTTCTACGGCGGCATGATCGGACTCAACGCCGCCATCATCCTCGTCTTCGGGCTGGCCGGACGGCTCGGCGAACGGGTCCGCCGCGCCATGCTGGGAGCCTCGACCCTGGCGCTGGCCGGGTTCGGCCTGTACCAGTTGTGGGTGGGAATCAGCGCCTTCTGACGAAATCCGGGGCGTATGCCAATCGTAGGGCAATCGTCCCCCAAAAGCCTCAAAACATCCCATTAGAATAGTCCCTTCTGTAAAAAATAAAGGAGATTCGAACATGAAACAACCCAAAACCCTGGCCGCGCTGATCTTGATGGCCGCAACGCTCCTCAGCGCCTGCGGACCCAGCGCCACGCCGGAACCCACTCCCACCCCGGTGGACATCCCCGCCATCCAGACCCGGGCCGTCGGCCAGTTCATCCTCGGGTTGACGGAAACCGCCATCGCCAACCCCTCGCCGACGCCTACCGAAACCCCATCCCCGACCGCGACCAATACCCCTGCGACGACCGGCACCGGCGGCATCCCGACCCTCTCCGGCGGCGGGAACGTCCAGCCGACCCAATCCTGCTACTCGATGGCTTTCGTCTCGGATGTCACCATCCCCGATAACACCAGCATCGCTCCCGGCCAGACCTTCACCAAGACCTGGAAAGTGGTCAACAACGGCACCTGCGCCTGGGAAGTGGGCTTCAAGTTTGCCTTCGTCGGCGGCGACCAGATGAGCGGAGCGACCGTCACCCTGGCCGAAGCTGTCGAAGCCAACGAACAGGTCGAACTCTCGGTGGTCTTCACGGCTCCAACGGACAAGACCGGCAAAATGCAGAGCAACTGGCGCATGTCCACCGCCTCGGGCACGTTCTTCGGCGATGAAGTCTACGTCATCATCGAAGTCGGCGGCTCGACCCTGACGCCGACCGCCACCGAGGACGCCGCCCCGTCCGAGACGCCGACGCCCTCCGAGACCCCGTCCCCAACACCAACGTCGTAAGACCAGCTACATAGACCAAAAGGCTGCCTGGAAATGGCGGCCTTTTGTATGGAGGAGAGTACGTCGCACCAGACGGGTAAGATTTTGTCGTTTAATCAGGCAAATTTGCCCTCACACGTTTATCCCGTTAAGTCAGGTGCGACGGACTCGCGCCATCCGGCAGGGATTTAATCCACCAGCAAGATTATAATAAGAGCCTATCCTATTGACATTCATGTAAGTTGGTTAAGTTGGGCTTGTTGGTTGGCCTGTCATGCTGAACGAAGTGAAGCATCTCAGGTCAATTAGCGAGACTCTTCGGTCGCAAAGACCGCTCCCTCAGAGTGACAGGCTTGACTGATTTTTATGAATGTCAATAAAATGAATTTTTAACGCAAAGGCGCGAAGACGCCAGGCAGTTTTAGAAAAATGGGAGCAAAAGAAGACCCATTGACTCGCTTCCAAAATGGCCCAAGGCCAAAAAATTTCCAAAAAATAATCCCTTTGCGTCTTTGCAGCTTTGCGTTAAAGAATTTTCGGATAGAGTCTAAGCCCATATTTGACCACAAAGAGGAGAAACACAAATGCCAAGCAAGCAGAACAAACAATCCGCCATCAGACAGGCCCGGGCAGCCCGGCGGGCCAAAGCCCGGCAGAGGATCACCTACATCGTGCTGGCGGCAGTTGGGGTGATCGCTGTTTTCATCGTCGCAGCCATCTTCGCCAACAACAACACCGCCGCACCGACTCCTGAACCAACTCTTGAGCCACAAGCCCCGGCGGTTGATGCGCCAACGCCGACGGCCAAACAGTACGACTCTGCCCCACCGATGACCATTGACACGGGCAAGGAATATTACGCCACGGTCAAGATGGCGACAGGCGGGGAGTTCGTCATCCAGCTTTATCCCGATAAAGCCCCGATCACGGTCAACAGTTTCGTCTTCCTGGCGCGGGAGGGGTATTTCAACGGCGTAACCTTCCACCGCGTGCTGGAGGGATTCATGGCCCAGGGCGGCGACCCAACCGGCACCGGCATGGGCGGTCCCGGCTACCAGTTCGTGAACGAATACAGCGACCTGACCTTTGACAAGGCCGGGGTGGTGGCCATGGCCAACGCCGGGCCGGATACGAACGGCAGCCAATTCTTCATCACCTTTGGCCCGCAGGAATTCCTGAACGGCGGTTACACCATCTTCGGGCAGGTGGTCGAAGGCATGGAGGTGGTCAATGCCATCACCCGCCGCGACCCGGATACCAATCCCGCCTACCTCGGCGACGCCATCCTGAGCATCATCATCACAGAGAAGTAGAACTCTCATGCAAAGGCTGACCGGCCGCATCCGCAGGCCGGTGGAGCGCGAAGGTGCAGAGACCTACATCCAGTTGATCCTGCTCAGCTTCGCCGCCACCGTAGCCCTGACCCGCCTGTTCCTGTACATCACCGGCTACCCGCAGATCGGCGGCGGCACCCTGCACATCGCCCACCTGCTGTGGGGCGGGCTGGCCCTCTTCGTCAGCGCGGTGCTGATGCTGGTCTACGCCAACCGCTGGGCCTACCGGGCCGGGGCGGTCCTGGCCGGGGTGGGCATCGGCCTGTTCATGGACGAAGTCGGCAAGTTCATCACCCGCAGCAACGACTACTTCTTCCCCGCCGCCGCGCCGATCATCTACGTCTTTTTCTGGCTGGTGGTGCTGTTCTACCTTGAGGTCCGCCGCCCCAACCGGCGCGAACCTCGCACCGAACTGTACCAGGCGCTCGACACCCTCGAAGAAGTGCTCGACCGCGACCTGGATTCGACCGAACAGGCCCAGCTCGACGCCCGCTTGCGTTACATCGCCGAACACGCCGAGCACGAGGAATGGCGTCACCTGGCCGCGGAACTGCTGGGATTCGTCCACTCGGAACACCTGCCCCTGGTCCAGCGCCGCCCGGGGTGGCTCGAAAAACTGTCCAAGTGGGCGGGGGATGTGGAGCAGCGCTGGCTGCCGCGTCCCCGGCTGAAGTCCGTGCTGGTTGGCGGACTCGCCGCCCTGGGCCTGTGGGCGCTCTGGACCCTGGGGGCCTGGCTGCTGGCGCTGGACGAGCCGCCGCACCTGACGCGTCTGCTCCCGGACCTGATCACCGCCGGACGCCTGAGCAGCCCCACCGGGGCCTCCTGGCTGGCGGTCAATACGGGACTGAAAGCCGCCTGCGGACTGGTGCTGCTGGCCGGAGCCGGGCTGATGCTGGCCGGGCGCGAAACCCTCGGCCTGCGCATCGGACATTTCGGCCTGCTCCTGTTCCTGACGGTGGTCAACCTGCTGGAATTCTACTTCGAGCAGTTCTCCACCATCGTGCTGGCCGTGATCCAGCTTGGGCTGCTGCTGGGGCTGGCTTACTACCGCAGGCGTTACCTGTCCGGCAATACCGACCTTCTCTAGCCGCAATCATGCGCTGGCATAAAAAGTCTCCGGGTTTGAAAACTGCCCGGAGACTTTTTATGGGTTCCAGCCTCAACTGAGGATTTCCCGGCCTGCCTGTTCGATCTCCTCGTAAACCTGCTTGACTTCAGCCTTCATTTCAGTGCTGACCCCCGCCGTCATGGGGATGAATTTGACCATATCCCGCGCCTGGCGCAGCAAATCCTTGACCCCGGCGATGTAGGCCAGATCGAGCCGCCATTGCTCAGGGGCGGGCAAGTCACGGGCCTGCTGGATCAATTTCCTTGCCCGGAGTATTCGCTCGGCAGCAGGGATCATTTTCGCCATGTTTCATCCTCGTCCATTATAAAGTGGAGATACCGTCCCGAAGGTCCTTTGGGGAAATTTTGACCGTTTTCCGGCAACCTTCGGGACGCTCTTGCCAATTACCGATATGTCTATTATAGCCGTAAGAACCCAATAATTTCCCTGTAAGGCTTTCATAAGAATTCCGGCGTACCATGACAGCATCGAGCCTATCTGCACAGTTTATCAAGGAGATTGAACATGAAAAGTTCAAAAACAGTTACGCAGCTTGGCACACGCATCCTCATCGCAGCATTGATGATGCTTCCCCTGGTCGCGGGATTTACCAGCCCCGCAGCCGCCGATTCGGGAAGTTCAGCCGGCGCGGTCTACACCATCACCAACGCCGCAGCCGGGAACGAAGTGCTGGTCTATAATCGGGCCAGCGACGGCACGCTCACCTTCGGCGGAGCCTACGCCACCGGCGGCCTCGGCAGCGGGGACGGCCTCGGCTCACAGGAGGCCATAGCCCTCAGCCAGAACAAGCGCTGGCTGTTCGCGGTCAACGCCGGGAGCAACGAGATCTCGGTCTTCGCCGTGAAGAAGAACAGCCTGAAACTGGCCGGCGTCTTCGCTTCGGGCGGCGAACGGCCGATCAGCCTGACATTCAACGACGGCCTGCTCTACGTCCTGAACGCCGGGGGCAGCGGCAACATCACCGGCTTCAGGTTCGGGAAAGGCGGGGCGCTCTCACCCCTGGCCGGTTCGACCCGGCATCTCAGCAACCACGGCGCGGGGGCGGCTCCCGGCCCGGCCCAGATTTCCTTCGACCCGGATGGACGGGTGCTGGTCGTGACCGAAAAAGCCACCAACCTGATCGTCACCTACCAGGTCGAAGACGGCCTCGCCGGCCCGCCCGTCACGCACGCTTCGTCGGGCGCAACCCCCTTCGGCTTCGCCATTGACCGCCGCGGCAACCTGATCGTCTCGGAAGCCTTCGGCGGCGCTCCGGGAGCCAGCGCCCTCTCCTCATACAATGTCCACGAGGAGACTTTCGAACTGGTCAGCCCCTCGGTCCCGACGACCCAGACCGCAGCCTGTTGGGTGGTGATCTCGAAGAACGGCAAATTCGCCTACACCACCAACGCCGGCAGCGGTTCGATCTCCAGCTACCGCATCGGCAAGGACGGCAGCCTGACCCTGCTCGAAGCCGCAGCCGGCCTGACCGGGGCGGGCAGCAGCCCGATTGACATGGCTCTCAGCAAAGACGGGCGCTTCGTCTACGCCCTGAACGCCGGGACCCACACCATCAGCGCCTTCCGGGTCATGGCAGACGGCAGCCTGGAAGCGCTGGGCGAGGCCAGCGTCCCGGCCGGGGCGGTGGGACTGGCAGCCCGCTAACCTCAGGCAAGGCATAAAGTTCGACAATTCTTACCCGTAGCGGCTCGATAGACCCGCCTCCCCCAACTCCCGAAACCGGGATTGGGGGAGGTTTTGATTAGGGTGTGTTTCAAATGAGTTGAAAGATGGAACGTCCCGAAGGTTCTTTTGGAAGACCTTGCCCGTTCTTTAACCCTTCGGGACGGTTGTTTCAACCGAAATGAAACACACCCTTTTGATCAAGAGCCTGCCCGAAAAACCTTTGACGCCAAGTCCCAGAGAGCCTTGATTGCTTACGGCCAGTTCAGCGACGCGCCGTTGGTCTTGAGCCATTTGCGGCGGGATTTGTAATCCGGCAGGATGGATTCGACGACGCGCCAGAAATCTGGTGAGTGGTTCTTGACCCGCAAATGGGCCAGCTCGTGGACGACGACGTAGTCCACCACATCGGGCGGGGCCAGCACCAGCCGCCAGGTGAAGCTGAGCGTGCCTTTGCTGCTGCACGATCCCCAGCGGGTGCGGGCCGAGGAGAGGCGGAGTTTCTCGTAGACGAAGCCGTATTTGGCAGCGAAATAACAGGCGCGCTCGGTAAAGACCTTGCGGGCTTGGCGGCGATACCACTGCTCGAACAGGGCGGCAGCCTGGGACGTGGCCCCGTCCGCCAGGGTGAAGGAGGCGCCGTCGAAACGGAGGCCGGACCCGGGTCCGGGGGCGAGGCGCAGGGGGTAATCCTGCCCGAGGTAGGGAAGGCTGCTCCCCTCGGCAAACGTCCGGGGGGCGGAAAGGCTCTCCATCTCCTTCATCCTGGCTTCGACCCAGGCGGCGTGACGCTCGACAATGGCGTGGATCTGCTTGAGGCTGGCCCGCTGCGGGGCGCGCACCACCAGCCGCCCGCCGGGCTGGACGACCAGGGCGATGGTCTTGCGTTTGGAGCGGATGATCTCGGCGATTTCAGGCATGGGAGATTGGGTTATGAGTCCCCCATCACTTCCAGACGAGATCTATACCATATTGCGAGAATTGGGGGTCGGCACTGGCGATTACCAGCCCTTCGGTTTTCGCCTGGGCTATCAGAATACGATCAAAAGGGTCTTTGTGGTAGGCTGGAAGAGCATCCAACGCCAAGACATGTGTTAATTGAATCGGCAGAACTTCCATACCATTGACCTGCTGCTGGCTTTCCAGCATTTCATCGAGCGGCACGGAAAACGCCAATTTCCCCAATTGTTTCTTGATTTGGATTTCCCAGGCGCTGGCTACGCTCAAGACAAGGCTATTTTCAGGGTCAGATAACAACTCAGCTACTCGCGGTGATAACCTTTCCGGGTCGGAATCCCACCAAAGGAAAGTATGCGTATCCAGCAGAATTTTCATTCTCATTCACCTGCCCAAAACTCATCCGGTAACGGCGCGTCGAAATCTTTCGACATTTTGACCTTCCCGGCATGAAGCCCGGCGATGCGCTTCCCGGCCGGCACAAGGCGCGCCACCAGTTTATCACCTTGTTTGAAGATGACCTCTTTTCCCGCGCGGACCTGGGAGAGCAATTTTTTCAGTTCAGGGTCGGCTTTCTTGACTTCAACCGTAATCGTTGTCATCGGACACTCCTTGGTTGCTTCGGGTAAATTTTATCATCTTCTGGCGAGTTCCAGCCCAGGATTGAATCGGCTCATTGGGAATCGCCGTGATTAAAACCTTTTGGACACGGATACTTCGACAAGCTCAGTACAAGTTTCACCGATTACGCGGATGAACACGGATTTTTTTCGAGAAAAATCCGTGCGATTCGGTGAAATCCGTGTAATCCGTGTTCAGAATCACGGCAAATCCCAGAGAGCCATTGAATCGGATGCGATCCCGATATACAATAGAAGTGCTCGGGCAGGCTACACGTTTGGTAGAAGACCAACCAGGTCGAAACACTTTCGAGACCTATCCTTCGGGGGCATCACCAGGGCGGCATCAGGCAGGACCGGGAAGCGGCATCCCAAAAAACCAACGACATCTCGATAGGAGCATTGCCTGTTTTTGATTCCGAGAAAGGAAGGAGGTGAAAACGATGGTAAAACTTCAGAGAGCGATCACGGTCCACGCGCCCGTTGAGCGGGTGTTTGCTTACATGAACGATCCCTGCAACCTTCTGGAAATCTGGCCCAGCATGGTCGAGATCAAGGACGTGAAGCCCAACCCCAAAGGCGGGCACGATTTCGGCTGGGTCTACAAGATGGCCGGGATGCGCTTCGACGGCGCATCCGAGATCGTCGAACACGAGACCAACCGGCGCATGGTGACGCAGAGCACGAAAGGCATCGAAAGCCGCTTTGCCTGGACCTTCGAGGCTGTGGACGGCGACACCCGCCTGACCGTGGACATCGAATACAACGTCCCGATCCCGCTGCTCGGCAAGTTGACCGAGGCGCTGATCGTGAAACAGAACGAACACGAAGCCACCACCCTGCTCGAAAACCTGAAGTCCCGGATGGAGATCGGGACCCGGGTCGAGGCGTAAGCGCAGCCTGCCCGAGCGCTGCGCCGAAATCGTCCCGGAGTCCGAAGTCTCCTGACTTCGGAGGGCCAAAATCGGGAGATTTTGGAATCCGTTACGGTTGAATCCGCCTTCCCCGCGTTGTACAATGAGAGTGCAGCGTATCTTCTCAAAAGAAGGGGGGAAGCGGGGTGTTGTGGACGGGCGTAGCCCGTCCACAACACCCCGTACCCCGATTTATTGAAAAGATACAGTGCAGTATCGGGTTGGGATGTCGTTGGGACGGAGGAGGCACCTATGGACGAGCAGAGACCCTGGGGCGGGTTCAAGTTGTTCGTGGCGGGGTTGTTCATCTTTTTGGTCATCGGGCTTTTCATCGCAGTCTTCATCGGCCTGAACGTGCTGGTGGGCGGCTGGGCCTGGGCGCTCGCAGCCATCCTGCTGGGCGTCTTTTTATTCCTGCTCATCAACCGCACCCCGCTGCGGGAGAGACTCCTGCCCCTCCTCGAAATCTTCTTCCCGGTCATCAGCAAACTCCAGGACGAAGCCCGCAAACGCTTCGAGAACCGCTCCACCGTGGACAAGATGGAATACGCCCTGGACCACTACCGGCTCACGCCGCGCCTGAAAAAGGACGCCCGGGTCGAAAAGGAGGGCGGCCATTACGCCTTCTCACCCAAATTCCACCGCGCGCTGGTCAACGACCTGCTCGGCGAAGCGGACCAGACGAAAAAGGTCCCGCGTTGCTCGAACCGGGCCAGGCGGGAGATGACCGAGCCGGTCACGGCAGAGATTTTGACCCTCCTCTACCGCGACCTGCACGAGAAAGCTGCGGTGATGGATTACCGGGACTTCCGCGACCCCGAGAACGTCTCCCTGCGGACGGAACTGGCCGAAATCCTGGACTTGAGCGGCCTGTTACCGGACCGGGGGCTGCTTCCCGCGGACGAGGAGAGCAGGCCGGCCGCGGAAATCCTGCTCGAACAGGGGCTGATGCCCAACGCCTGGGCAGCCTTCCCCTACACGACGGCAGACATCGCCCGCCTGTTGAAACATTACGACTCCTACGAACTCGACCGCCTGCTGGGCGACATGCGCCGCCTGCGAAAAATCTGGGCGCTCACCTCAAGCTACCTGGCCTTCCTGGTCAAGAACAGAGCTTTGGACGAAAACTTCGGTTATACCGTCTCCGACCTGCTGGATTCCATCGAAGACCCGTCGGCGGGGCTGCCGGGGGATATCGCCCTGCCCGACCGCCTGGACGAGCAGAACGCGGCCGTCCTGGCGGCCCTCAGGCAAGCCGGGCGGTACGGGCTGGAAACCAGCTTGGGGAATTTGCCCGCCGAGGAACGCGAGAGCCTGAACCTGATCGCCCTGGGCATGTTCTTCACCGAGGAGCGCAAGGATTTGCAGGATTTGAAGTTCGCGGTCTGCAAGGCGGCATCGGAATCGGACCTGGCCCTGCAGCAACACCTGGCCTACCTGGAATACCGCGAAGACCTGCGGGAGACAACCGAACTCGACGGGCTGAACTTCGTCAGCGTGAAGTACATCGCCGACCGCTGGGCGGGAACGGTCGAAAAACGGAGGCAGGATTTGGGTCCGGGGTTCGACAAGGAGATACGGACCATCCGGGAGAACCTGGCCGAGGGCAACTGGTGGACCCGCCTGCCGTGGGTCATCGAAGAAGTCCTCAAAGTCATCGGCAAACAACTGGAGCAGGAGATCGAGAAATTCGCCAGGGTGGTCGCCAACCGCCCGCCGGTGGCCGACGTGCTGCGGCGCATCTTCAGGGGCCTGAAACTGGAGACCATCGAACGCTTCCTCGAAGCCCGCACCTTCACCGCCTACCTGCTGACCTTCGACGGGCTGGAGGGCAGCATGGCCAACCTGATAGACTGCCTGAGCTTCTTCAAGGGCGGCAAATACCGGGCCGACCTGACCCGGCTGGGGGTCCGGTTTACCTACCGCGACCGGGAAAAGTACATCTTCAAGGATTACATCAGCCATTCCCGCATCGGTCTCATCCCCATGGGCATGGGCTTCGACAAGTTCTCGGAAGAGTTCGAGCATGACCTGGCCATTGCCTACGAGAACCGGGCCGCGCTCGACCTGCCCAAAGCGGATATCGCCGATTTCGAGATCATCATCCACCGCTTTGGGCTGTCGGGCCGCGACCGGCACGGGTTCGACCGGTTCAACCAGGAGGCCCAACGCAAACACGCCCTGCCGCGCATCCAGGAACTGTTCGCCGCCAGCCTGTTCCCGGAAGACATCATTGCCCTGATCTGTTACGAGCAAAGCCCCGAAGACGGGAAGGTGGAGATGGAGCCGATCATCGAGGGCATCCTGGCTTTCGGGACGATCACCGATTTCGTGGGGGAGACAGTCCCCAAATTCACCCAGGCCCAGCGCAAAGCCCTGGCAAACGACGACCAGGGCCTGAAACTGAAGCTGCTCGACAAGACCGGCTGCGACACCCTGCGGGACCTGGCCCGGATGCTGCACGCCAGCCCCCAGGAACGGACCCGCGCCAAACGCGCCCTGACCCGCCTGATCTCGAAATACCCCGAATTCGCTTCCAGCCCGCACACGCCCGGGCGTCTCTCGGACGAGTACATCGAGACCCTGGCCGAGATCGGCGGGTTGTAGCGGAAACCATTAAACACGAAGGCCACGAAGGGACACGAAGGAAGGTCACTTCATTAATCTTTTGATTTGTTTTGCCCGTCCCGGCTCCGCCGTGCGGGCCGGGGTGATCTCACCGTCAACCATTCACGAATCGGGTCACGAATGCGCGAATGCTCGCCAATCTATTCTTTTACCGTATCTATTCAGCCATCTACTCAAAAATAGCGATGTCACTGCGAACGAGCGGTCTTTGCGAGTGAAGCAGTCTCCCAAAGGTCAGTTTTGCCCATTTAGCGGGAGATTGCTTCGGCAAAAACCGCCTCGCAATGACANNACAGCCTGAATAGTTACCTTTTACCTTTGGGGACTTCGTGTTTGAAGACCTTTTCGCAGTGGCTTACTCTTTGGGGCAGCCGCCGGGCGGGGCGGGGATGATATCCCGGGCGTGTTTGCCGTGCCCGTTCAAGCCGTTGACGCTGACCGTGATCAGCACGTAAGGGTTCTTGGCGCTGCTGGTGGCGTGGCAGATGGTGATCGTCCCGGAGGCCTCGCCGGTTGGGGAGGCGGCGGGGGTGGGCGTGGCCGAGGGGGTCTCGGTGGCCGTCGGCGTGGGG
>DIDQ01000017.1:23794-53417 GCA_002418215.1 Anaerolineales bacterium UBA5796 | reverse complement strand
CAACTGGCCCAACTCGCCCCCAGGCTCTCAGCCGCCCTCCACAGCCCGGCCCCCGCCCCGCTCGACGCCGGGGGCCTGCGCGAAGCCTGGATGGGCGCGCTCCTGCTCCTGAGCCAGTCCTTCCCGGCCCGGCCCCTGCTGCTGCTCTTCGACGACCTGCACTGGGCCGACACGCCCACCTGGGAGCTGCTGGCCGTACTGGCCCGCCGCGCGGCCGCCGCCCCGTTGCTGGTGATCGGCCTGTGCCGCATGGAAGACTTGAGCGCCGAGCGCCGCGCCCTGCTGCGGACCGTCGAGCGGGGAGGATTGCTGTCCCGCATGGACCTGCCGCGCCTGACCCCCGAACAGACGACGGACCTGGCCCGGGTCCTTTCGCCCGACCGGGCCGGGGACCGCATCTTCACCCAGCGCCTGTACCACGACACCCACGGCAACCCCTTCTTCATCATCGAGACTGTGCGCGCCATCCAGGAGAGCGGGCGGCAGATGCAGCCGTCGTCGTTCGTCAACCTGCCGGTGACGATCCAGCGGGTGATCGAAGCCCGCCTCGACCGCCTCTCCGAACCCAGCCGCGAGGCCCTCACCGCCGCAGCCGCCATCGGCCGCGCCTTCTCATTTGCGCTGTTACAGGAGATCGTGCAACTCTCCCCCGAAGATTGCGTGGCCTTCATCGAGGAATGGCAGTCCCGCGGCCTGATAGACGAGGCCGGGCAGGGCTACGACTTCCGCCACGACCAGTTCCGCCAGGCGGCCTATGCCAGCCTGAGCCAGGCCCGCCGCCAGTACCTGCACGGGCGTATCGCCGCCGTGCTCGAAGAGACCATCCCGCCCGCCGACGCGGCCACCCTGGCCCATCACTTTTCCCGCAGCGACCAGCCGCTCAGGGCATTGCCCTACCTCACCCGCGCCGGGCAGCAGGCCCTGCGCCTGCGCTCGTACCACGAGGCCCGCCAGTTCGGGCTGCAAGCCGTCGGGCTGCTGGGGCAGATGCCGGGTCCGCGCCAGCGCAGCGAGCGGGTGGACATCAACCTGCAACTGGCCCAGGCCTACGCCTTCACCGGCGACCTGTCGCGGGCCATCGAAATCCTGGACGAGACCGGCCAGTTGGCCCACGCCCTCGAAGACCAGCCCCGCCTGGGGCAGATCTACCGCCGCTTCGCTCAGTTCTTTTGGCTGCGCGGCCAGCCGGAGATCGCCGGGGACCACGCCCGCCGCACCCTGCGCCTGGCCGAGGAACTCGGCAGCCCCGAACTGCACTTCGCCGCCCTGCGCATGTTGGGACGGGTCGGCATCGCCCTGGCCGCCTTCGACGACGCCATCGCCTACCTCAACCGCTACGTCAGCCTGCACGAGCAGATGACCGCCGAAGGCCGCACCGCCGGCCTGCCCGACGACATCCCGGTGGTGCTCGGCTACCTGGGCGTGGCCTATACCCGGGTGGGAGCCTGGGAACGGGCGCTCGACTCGGCCCGCCAGGGATTGGAACTGGCCGAAGCCCGCGCCGCGGCCGGGATGCTGACCACCACGGTCATCTTCGCCCGGATGCAGTTGGCCATGGTCCATGCCGGGCTGCGCGCCTGGGACGAATGCCGGAGCGTGCTGGACCCGTTGCCTGATCCCGCAGAAATGGACGAGATCACCCCGGCAGTTTACATGGCCCTCAGCCTGCGGGGATACGCCCAGGCCCACAGCGGCGACCCGGCCCGGGGCATCAAAACGATGCAGACCGCCATCCAGTGGGCGGCGCAGAAGAACTACCGGGTCTTCCAGTACCTGCCGCGCCTGTTCCTGGCGAAATGCCTGCTCCTGAACCGGCAGGTGGACGCGGCCCAGGCCGAAGCCCTCGACGCCCTCGAACAGGCCGGCAAGGTCGGCAACCGCTGGGCCGAGGGCATCGGACAGCAACTGCTGGCCGACATCCTGACCCAGCAGCCCAACCCCGACTGGCCGCAAGTCGAGGCCCGCCTGATCCGCTCGATGCAACTCTTACGCGCCGTCCGTGCCCGCCCCGACCTGGCCCACACCTACCTGTCCCTGCGCCGCCTCTACGACCGGGCCGGGCAGATCGCCTGGGCCGTGGACTGCCACTTCAGGGCCACCACCATCTTCGAGGAACTCGGCATGACCGGCGAACTGCGCCTCGCCCAGGGACGCGCAGGAGGGGAGCGACGCGGCGCAGTAGTCATCCCCAATTTGCCGTTGAAGGGGCCGAATGTGGGGGATGAAAGTGAGAAGTGAGAAGTGGGAAGTGGGAAGAAAAACATCGGAAGTCTGGTGAAAAGACTTCCGATGTTTGCGTGAAAGGGGGCAAATGTGAAGAAGTGTCGGGGGATCAGGCGTCAGCCGGCATTTCGGCTTTGTGATAGGCAGGGGAATTGGCCTCGATTTTCAACATCGCATCCCGGTCATAGACCTTCTCGCCGCAATTGGGACATTCATAGAATTCCAACGCTGGCACGAAGTAGGTTTTTCCTTTGTAGTTGCGGGTCACATCCCGCACGACCCGCTTGATCTTGTCACTGCCGCAGGTTGGGCAGGTTTTGATAAGAAGTTTGGCGCTCATGGTCACATCGCTTTTTTTGACTCAATTTGTAAATGTGTAAATTCTCCATTCGCTAAAAAAGAATACTCCAGATTTATCAATGGCCCATACCCTCCATCTGTGCGGTTGAGCGCCTGCACTGAAAGGAGCTGTTATGCTAATAGTCTGACCATTACTTAATTTAGTAGATACATAATCAAATTGGCTACCAGACCACCCAATGCTTCCATCTTGTCCCCACCATCCATATTGGGACTCAATTAGATAAGCAGTAGTACTTATGCCTGTATCTGTCCATTTCAACTCAAGATTATTAAATCTTTTGCCTTTTGCATTATCAGGTGGTGCAAGCAGCTCTGGAGCTTCTACTAATCCTCCACCTTCACTCTTTAGAATCGTTATATCATTATCGTGCAATGATTTTATAATATTTACCCTGTCGCTTATCAAAACAAGTTGAAAATCATTAGATTCATTTTGTTCTACAGCAATTAACATATGTTTTTGCCCGAGGCGGGTAGGCCCTTCAAAAGTAATTAATGTATCTACAAAGGCAAGTCGTTCATTTCCCCAAACACCACATATAACTAAATTCTTGACTGTTGCCACATCCTTCTGTAAAGTTAAAGACAGAGAATCTGTTGGATATTTTCCACCTGATAATTTGCCTAAGGCTTTCTTGTTTTTACCGGAATAGGCAATCACAACATCCTTAACCACTTGTTGAAACAACTGGTTTTTCTGTAAATCTGATGCAAATTCATCATCACACTTGATAACGCTGAGAAAAGCCAATGATTTGGCTTGCTCGTAGTTCTGTGATGTTGTAAAAAGTACTACCCACCCATATCCCCCATATTCATGAAGAAGAAAGTCAAGAGAATTTTCAACGAACACCATTCTCTTTGTAACTTCTGGTGTTCCAATACCCTGAAATTTCCCTAAGTCAGTTGCTGCTCCGCTAATTACCCCATAATTATTAAAAACAAGAATATCAGGTTCCCTATTTTGCATTAGGGCATCAAAAAATACCTGTTCAAATCCTTGGGCAGGGAACGCATCCATCTCCACCCGATAACCCTTGTTTTCGGCCAAAATGCGAATATCTACAGGAATAACATTTGATGGTGTATCGCCTTCATATGGTGAACCCACTTTCCAAATTTGGATAACATCTGAAGCTGTTTCTCGAGTTGGGGAATATGGTTGACTGGTTTGGGTTAGTGCTAATGCAACTGGTGATGAAGTAGGCAGAGTTTTTATCTCATCAGTTCCGATTCTAAAACACCAACCTGGCAAAAATGCTGCCATGGGATTTCCTTGAACTAAACAATAAATTCCATCTTCCAATTCCAAACTAGGAACAATTTCAAGTATGCTATTATCTTTAGGGGTTACATCATACTTTAGTGTCGTGTGCTGAGAATAATATTCACCAAGCTTATAAAACATAAGATAATCTAGATCCGTATCATCCCGCCAGACAATAATGATTGGTCGAGAATCTGTAATTGTCTCAAAGTTTTCAATATCTGCTTCTCTTGGAATATGATATATCTCTATTTCCGTTAGCTCAATCAAATCCCCATTTTGTTTAACAAACACCCCATAGTGAGGGGGAGTATCATCTTTTGTAATAGTTGGCAAGTTTCTAGAAAATATTGCTGAAACCACAACGACTGTAATACAACAAAGAATCAGTATGCCTACAATCACTAGAATAAAAATCGCTCTTTGATTGTTTTTTGAGCCGTCTTTTGTGCCCATTAAAGGCCTCCTTCAGAGTAAGAACGCATTGATCTTCGGAATTGCTGCTAAAGCAAAAGAATATGCTTGAGGAAAACTTGGAATGCTAAAAATGCTCCTGCTCCGTGCTAGTCAAGTTGGATCAGAAAAATCTGGGGGAAGTCTCAAGGGCAAAAAGATCATCACTATTTTTCAAGGTTGCCAATCCGCTTGCCAACCTTCAGTTAAAACGCTTGATACGCCTGTCATTGAATTCGTAATCAAAATCATGGACGGTTTATTAATTCCACCGTCAAATGTAAGTAACCAATGTCCGTCTGGGGACCAATCAAGCGGCAATCCATTTGTGAATTTGGAACGATCACCGGTTTCTAGTGAAAGTAAATCTGTGATGCTGTTGCCATTGGAATAGTACCCAATTGCAAGCATTGTCCCAGCTGGAGACCACTCAATAACAACTTGATCCCCTATTCCTTCAGGCGTAAGAAATTCTTTCAACAAATTACCTTTTTCGTCTAACACAACTACCTTTTGAATATTCTTTCCTGTAGAATTATCCATCTCTGTCTTGATGCAACCGATATTCATTCCAACTGGAGACCACTTACAAGGCCCGCCAAGTATGGAAAAGACGAAAGAATCTCCTGTCCTAAAATTAGATACCCCATGCCCAACACAGTTCGCCTCGAAACACGGGGTCGTAAAAATCAAATGGCTTCCTGTCGGCGAACGTTGCGGAGCCATTAATACAGGTAGACTCTTCGTTGTTGTAACAATTTGACGTACTCTATTGCTCTTCAGGTTAATCAACCAAATGCCGTTATTCTTTTGTTGACCCGGTATGCCCTTCGTGACAGGTGTATCATAAATAATCTGCTTCCCTGTTTGTAACCAATCGAAACCGCCTCCTATTTCGGCAATCAATTCAACGGTTGTTGAAGTATTTACATCGTATAGAAAAAGCCCTATTTTGTCCGACGCTCTCTGAGAGTACGCCAAAGTTAGTCCATCGGGAGACCAAGCAAGGCTTTGTATACGAAGATTCCCTTTACTATTCGTAGTAATTTGGGTTAGATCACTGCCATCTGGATGCAAAAGCCATATGTTGTCGTTGTTGATAAATGCTATCCACTCTTTGTCAGTTAGCAATTCAGGAGTTGGGGTTTTTGTAATCTGCACTTGCGTTGTTGCTGTAATATTGATAACTTTAATGGGAGTCGATGTTGCAGATGGGCTAGATGTAGGTTGATCATTGCCTGAAAAGTCCACCCCAGCCCTGCACGCAAGAGGTAGGGATATCAATACAATAATAGTGGCAAAGTAAATCGCTTTTTTCATCACCGCATCCTTGGTAGTAAGTGCTAGTCCTATCAAGAACAAAGAACTATAACTATAAAGTATTATATGCAACATAGACCATAGAATACAACCACCAAATATCACCCACCCTTTAGCGCAATGTCAATCCCGCTGCCGCCGGGCACGAGGGTGCGTACCCTACGGGCATGATATCGCATCCCACCGGCAGGTAAACCCGTTTAAGCGGGATGGGTTCTCGCTGAAACCAATCCCGTCGAACCAGGTCCCCAAAGGGGGATGCCATGCGATGCACTCGCGCAGGCGGCCCTGCCTTACACCACCAGCCCCACTGCCAGCAAGATGCCGAAGAACAATTCCACCTGCCCCGTGCCGGCCAGCGCAGCGTTGAGCGGACGGCCTTCCGCCGTCTGGATGACGCGCCAGACGCGCCAGGCAACGAAGATGGAGGCCCAGACCAGTAGGGCCGTCAGCGGGAAGATGCCCAGGACGACGGCCAGGGTGACGATCAGGTAGGCGGCCAGCACACAGATGAAATACTCGACCCGCGTCCCGGCCGGGCCGAGGCGCACGGCCAGGGTGCGTTTGCCCACCGAGGCGTCGGTAGCAATGTCGCGCAGGTTGTTGACCACCAGGATGGCGACCGTCAGCAGGCCCATCGGCGCGGCGGCCCACCAGACGGCGGGGGAAACGCTCAAGGCCTGGACGAAATACGTCCCGGCGGTGGCGGCCAGCCCAAAATAGATGAAGACGAAGATCTCGCCCAGCCCGTAGTAACCATACGGGAACGGCCCGCCGGTGTAAGCGATGGCCGCCAGGACAGCCGTCAGCCCGATGACCAGGACCGGCCACCCGGCCTCTCGAAACAGGTACAAGCCCAACAGTCCCGCGAGGGCGAAGACGGACCACATCCCGGCGCTGACCTGGCCCGGGGTCAGGAGTCCGGCCGAGGTGACCCGGGTCGGCCCCAATCGTTCTGCCGTATCCGCGCCGCGATGGAAGTCGGCCACGTCGTTGGCCAGGTTGGCCCCGATCTGGAGCAGCAGGCCGATAGCCAGGGCAGCCAGCGCCGGGCCAAAACGGAAGGCGCCCCCGGCGAGCGCCAGCCCCCAGCCGACGATGACCGGGGCGGCCGCGGCCGGCAGGGTCTTGGGACGGGCAGCCAGCAGCCAGATTTGGAAGCGGGAGAGTTGGGCTTTTTGGGTGGACATGCGCCGAATTGTATCATCGTCCGGTAAAACCAGAGCCGCCCCGGGTTTGTGGCCGGGGCGGGTTTTCGTCATTCAAGGAGCGCCTCGGGCCGCAAATCGGGCTGCAGGCGGTCCCTGTACGCGTCGAGCGCCTGCTGAACCGCTTCGGCCAGGCTGCGGACAAGGGGTTCCTTGAAAATGGTTTCATGGTTGCCAGGGATGCGGTAGACCTGGATGGGGCCGGTGACGTGGTTTGCCCAGCCCAGGGCGTCGTCATGCAGGGTGTCTTCGTCCTGTTCTTCGGCGCAAAAGACGCTCACGGTGTATGGGTAGGGTTTGGGCCGGTAGCGGTCTCCCATGCCCTGGTTCAGCCGCCGGACGAGGTGGACGCGCAGGTCGGGCGTGAGGGGGCGCCCCATTTGCCGGTAAAGGCGGATGGCTTTATCGTTGCTCCATTCCTGGAGGCGCACCCGGAGCCGCCTGAGACCGTTTTCCGGCCAGCCTTCCGGCCTTTTGGACAGCCAATGTGTCAGCTTCGAGAGATTCGAATACTTGCGCGGCCGGCAGGCCGGATAATCCGGGGCGTTCGCGTCCAGCATGGCCAGCAGGCCCACATCCTGCCCCTGGGCGATGAGCTGTTGAGCCATTTCGTAGGCGAAAGTCCCGCCGACCGAAAAGCCGCCGAGCAGGTAGGGGCCTTGCGGCTGGATTTTGCGGATCTCACCGACATAGTACGCCGCCATCTCATCCAGGGAGGTAAAAGGTTCCTCGTCCGGGTCGAGACCTCGGGCCTGCAACCCGTAAAACGGCTGGTCGGCCCCCAGGAATTTGGCAAAGTTCAGATAGAAGAATGCCCCGCCATCCGCATGGACGCAGAATAACGGCGTGCGGCCGCCGGAGGGCTTCACCGGGACGACCGCGGATTTAACCGGCTGGATGCTGCGTTCCTCGATGAGCGCAGCAAGCTTCGAAACGGTGGAGGCGTGGAAGATGAGGGAGAAGGGGAAGGTTTTGCCCAGGTCATGTTCGAGTTCGGTGACGATCTGGACGATGATGAGCGAATCGCCGCCATGTTCGAAGAAATCGTCGTGGATGCCGAGGCGCGGGTTTTTCAGGTAATCGCGCCAGAGGGCCAGCAGCCGGGATTCCATTTCGGTGACCGGGGCTTCATCCGCCGGAGGGACATCGTCGGCCACCGCCGGGGATGCCGGCAGGGCGCGCCAGTCCACTTTGCCGTTGACTGTGAGCGGGATGGACTCCAGGGGGATGAACAGCGAGGGGATGAAGGCTTCGGACAGGCGGCCTTTCAGCCAGTCCCGCAAGTTGGGCGGGACCTTTTTGGCGGGATCATCCAGGACCAGGTAAGCCACCAGTTTGCGCGGCTGGTCGAGCGGCTGGCCGGCGACCGCTGCCAGCCTGACGGCAGGGTGCTTGAGCAATGCGGCTTCCACTTCACCCGGTTCGATGCGGATGCCGCGGATCTTGAGCTGGGAGTCGATCCGCCCGAGGTATTCGAACGACCCATCCCCGTTTTCACGGACCAGGTCGCCGGTGCGGTAATACCTGCCGGATGGGAGGGCCACAAATTTTTCAGCCGTGAGAGCTTCCCGGTTCAGGTAGCCGCGTCCCAGTCCGGCCCCGCCCACGCAGAGTTCACCCGGCTCGCCGGGCTGCGCCGGGCTGCCGGTCGAGTCCATCACCAGCAGGGAGACATTTTCCACAGCGCTCCCGATGGGCACGGTATCATAGCCCCGCCCAGGCGGGAGGAGACAGCGGGTGGTGACGGCAGTGCATTCGGTCTGGCCGTAAGTATTGAAGAGTTGAATCCCGCAGGGGACCAGGCCATGCCACTGGTTGACCATCCCACCCAGGGCGCGTTCCCCGCCGATGATGACCACGCGCAACCTGGCTGATATTGAAACCGGTTGTGAAGCGAGATAAGCCACCAGCTCGTTCCAGAAAGCTGTGGGCAGCGACAGCACGCTGATGCCCAGGAACCCGCAAAATTGCCAGAACCGCGAGAAGGAATCCATCATCTCTGGCGGGCGGAGGACGAGGGTGGCCCCGCTGGTGATGGTCGGGAAAATTTCCTCGGCGCTGGTGTCCCAGTTCAGGGAGGCGAATTGGAGCACGCGCTCGCCGGGTTTCAACCCGTAGGCTTTTTGGGCCGACGAGATGTAATTGTGCCATCCGGCCTGTTCGACCATCACCCCTTTCGGCTCGCCGGTGGAACCGGAAGTGTACATGACACAAGCCAGTTGCCTGGCGGAAATTTCGAGGCCGAGGTTGCCTGCTTCCTGCCGGGCAATTGCCGCCCATTCCACGCCGAGGCAGAGTATCTCGCCGCCGAAGGAGACGAATTTGCCGGTGTATTTGCTGTCGGTAATCAGGAGCGGGCATTCCGAATCTTCCAGCATGAACGCCAGGCGGCCCTCAGGATAGGCCGGATCGAGCGGGAGATAGGCTGCGCCGGCTTTCAGGATCGCCATGAGCGCGATGACCATCTCCAGCGAACGGTCGAGGCATAATCCTATGCAGGTTTCAGCTTCGACGCCTTTCGACAACAAAAAGCGGGCCAATTGGTTGGCGCGCTGGTTGAGTTCGCCATAGGTAAGGCAGTCATCCTTGAACTCCACGGCGATTTCAGCGGGAGTTCGCCGTACCTGTTCTTCGAACAGTTCCGCGATGGAAAGACTCTCTGTTGCGTCCATGTATTATCAGGTCCCTGCACTGGTGGTTCGCCGATAATAAAATACTCGAATTCCGCGCTTCAGACGATACAATAAATTACCCGAATATTGGGATTATACACGCAGCCGGCCGGATGATGCTTACAAAATGCTTGCGCCTGGGCCGGGGCGCGCCTCTCGCTTTTTGGGAAAGGCGCAAAATTTCTATATCCTGAATTCAGGTTATATAATAGGGTGTGTTTCATTCCGGTTGAAATAACCGTCCCGAAGGCTTGGAGCCTATCCTAAATTAAATTTTTAACGCAAAGGCGCGAAGACGCCAGGCAGTTTTAGAAAAATGGGAGCAAAAGAAGACTAATTGACTCGCTTCCAAAATGGCTCAAGGTCAATTTTGACGGAGTGGAAATGCCAAAAAACTCCCAAAAAATAATCCCTTTGCGTCTTTGTGACTTTGTGGCTTTGCGTTAAAGAATTTTCGGATAGAGCCTGAGTACTAAGAAAGCCGGTTGATTGGAGGACCCATGTTGATCATCATCAGTGACGTGCATCTCGGCGACGGGACTTGCGGGCGGCCCATTTCGGGCAACGCCTTCCGGCTTTTTGGCAACCGGCTGCAGGAACTGGCCGAAAACGCCTCCTGGCGCGCCGACGGGACTTACCGCCCGGTGGATGAGATCAACCTCCTGCTGATGGGCGACATCCTCGACGCGCTCCACTCGACCCTCTGGCTGGATACCCGTCCCGGCGGCCCGGACTACACCCGCCCGTGGACGGACTTCAATGCGCCGGGCTTCACCGAAAAATTGCTGGTGATCACCCGCAACATCCTGTCCAATAACCGTGAGGCTGCCGAGGTGCTGCGGAAAACTTCACAGGGCGAGATCGTCCGCCTGCCGCCCTCAGCCGGGGGAAAACCCGACGAAACGGCGGCCCGCCTGCCGGTCCCGGCCCGCATCTTTTACATGGTGGGCAACCACGACTGGTACTACCACCTCCCCGGCCCGGCCTTCGACGCCGTCCGCAAGGAGATCATCGAAAGCCTGGGGCTGGCAAACGGATTCGGCCCCTTCCCATCTGAGGCCGAAGAATCCGGCGACTTGATGGAAATGCTCACCCGCTACAAGGTTTACGCCCGTCACGGCGAACTTTATGACGGGTTCAATTTCAACCGCCAAAAAGGCCGGGATGCTCATACGCTGGGCGATATTTTCACGGTGGAGATGATGAACCGCTTCCCGGTGGAGGCCAGGGAGAAACTGGGGGTGGACATCCCGCCGGTGGTCTTCGACGGGCTGCGCGAGATGACCAACGTCCGCCCGGTGCTGGCCGCGCCGCTCTGGATCAGCGGCCAGATCACTCACAACGAATTGCCCCGCAGCGTGCAGGATGAACTCAAGGCCATCTGGGATGGGTTGGGCGAGGAGTTCCTGGCGATGGAGGTGGTACGCGCCCAGGACATCTGGCTGAAACCCGACAGCGTGGATGCGCTCCAGGTGCTGCTTAAGATCTCGAAACACACCCCTTTTTCCACTCTCAACAAGATCATCCTGCGCCTGCGCCGGATGCTGGGCAACGAAGAGATTTCATACTCCGAAAATGCCCTCAAGGAGCCGGCTTTCAGGAAAGGCTGGGCCAATTTCGTCGTTTTCGGGCACACCCACCACCACGAAGTCCTGCCGCTGGACGCCCTCGGGCCGGCGCTGGAGCGGGTGGACAAGTTCTATTTCAACTCCGGCACCTGGCACACCTACTTCGGCCTGGCGCTGAACCGCCCCGAAGAACAGAAGTTCATCCCCTACCAGGAAATGACCTACCTGGCTTTTTACCACGAAGGCGAGCGCCGGGGACGCCGCTTCGAGACCTGGTCGGGGGCCTTCGCCTGATGGCCGATTTTCTCATCTACGGCTCCTACGGCTACACCGGATCGCTGCTGGCGGAACAGGCCGTCAAGGCGGGACTCCAGCCGCTGTTGGCGGGACGCGACGCCGAAAAGCTGGCGGCCCAAGCCCTGACCCTGAGCCTGCCGGCCGTTCCCTTTGACTTGTCCAACACCGAGGCGCTGGAGGCGGCCCTCCGGCGGGTGCCGCTGGTCGTCCATTGCGCCGGGCCGTTCGTCCACACTTACCGCCCGATGGTCGAAGCCTGCCTGCGGACCGGGAGGCACTACCTCGACATCAGCGGCGAGATCCCGGCTTTCGAGGCCCTGGCCGGGATGAGCGGGCAGGCCGCAGCCAAAAACATCACCCTGATGCCCGGCGCGGGCTTCGACGTGGTCCCGTCGGACTGTCTGGCGGCCCATCTCAAACGGCGGCTGCCGTCGGCGACCAGCCTGAGACTTTACATCCGCAGTGTGCGCGGCGGGGTCTCACGCGGCACGGCCCGCTCGGCGGTGGAGAACATGCAGCGGGGCGGGATGCTCCGTCGAGACGGGAGCCTGGTCCGGGTCCCGGCGGCGGCGAAAACCGTCGAGGCGGATTTCGGCCGCGGCCCGGTCAAGGCTGTTTTAGTGGGCTGGGGCGACGTGTCCACTGCCTATCACAGCACGGGCATCCCCAACGTCGAAGTGTACATGGCCCTGCCCCCGGCGCTGGTCGGCTTCATGAAAGCCACCCGCTGGCTGGGCTGGCTGCTCTACACCCGTCCGGTCAAGGAAATCTTGAAGGCGGCCATCGGCCTGCTCCCGCCGGGGCCGTCGAGGGAGCAGAACCGGACCGGGTTCAGCCTGATCCTCGGCGAAGCGACCGACCCGGACGGCAACCGGGCTGTGTCCCGTTTGAAGACGCCTGAGAGTTATCACCTGACGGCTTTGACGTCCCTGGCGATTGCCCGGCGCGTGCTGGCGGGCGATTTCAAACCCGGTTTCGCCACCCCCTCGATGGCTTACGGTCCGGATTTTATTTTGGGATTCGACGGGGTCGAAAGAAATGACGAATGACAAGGATATCCATTGAACTACATCGGTGAATTTGCGTCGCTTTTTACTTCCGTCTGCTTTACCGGGACATCGGTATTCTTCACATTATCCGGCCAGAAAGTTGGCTCGGCGGTGGTCAACCGGGTGCGGGTGGCGGTTGCCCTGGTCTTCCTGCTGGCCTGGAACTGGGCCTTGTTCGGCCAGCCGCTGCCGCTGGACGCCGAACCGCAGCGCTGGTTCTGGTTCGCGCTCTCCGGGGCGATCGGTTACGCTGCCGGGGACGCCTTCCTGTTCCAGGCGTTCGTCTGCATCGGGGCGCAGAAGGGGACGCTGATGATGAGCCTGGCCCCGCTGTTCAGCGCCATCCTGGCCTGGGTCTTCTTCGGCGAGACGCTGACCGGCGGGCAGATGACGGGAATCCTGGTCACGCTGTTGGGGATCGCCTGGGTGATCCTGCGCCGCGACCCCAACCCTGGAAACCCGGCCTGCAAACCGTTCCAGGGTGTTTTATTCGGCCTGGGCGCGGCGGTCGGGCAGGCGGTCGGGTTCGTGCTTTCCAAGCAGGGGCTGGAGGGCGGATTCTCCCCCGTCGCGGGGAACGCCATCCGCATGCTGGCGGCGGTCGTCATCCTGTGGGGATTGTTGCTCGTCCAGGGCGAGGCCGGCCAGACCGTCAGCAGGATGCGCACCAACCCGCGCATTTTCGGCCTGATCGTCCTGGGCGCGTTCCTGGGGCCAGTGCTGGGCGTTTCGTCGTCGCTGTTTGCCCTGCAATACACCCAGGTCGGCGTAGCCAGCACGCTGACGGCCCTGCCGCCGGTCTTCCTGCTGCCGGTCGGCTGGCTGGTCTTCAAGGATAAGGTGGACTGGCAATCCATCGCCGGGACGCTGGTTGCCATCGGCGGGGTAGCTATGCTATTCTTGACATAGCGCAATTCAGAATTCACCGGAGACGAACGAAGATAAACAGAGATTGGTTCGAAAAACAACGTCTATCCTTCGTTTTGAAGACCCATCACGTTTATCGACTCATCTCTGTGCATCTCTCTTCACCGGTTAGATGAATTTCACAAGGAGGACGCATGAACATTCTGGAATCGGGGCATGGGGAATTGATCCAACCTTTCGACCTGGACGAGTTCCGGGAGTGGAACCGCACCCAGAAATCCCGCAAGCTGACCGACAAATTGATGACCGAGGCCGAAGCCGTATCCCGCTTCGTTTACGACGGCTGTTACATCGGCACCGAACTCTATGGCACAGTCCGCTGCCCGATGTCGCTGGCGCGGGAGGTGCTCCGCCAGGGGAGGAAGGACCTGCGCGTCTGCGGACAGGGCGTGCTCGAACTGGACCTGTGGCTGGCGGCGGGGATCGTCAAGAAGCTCGACATCACCTACATCGGCCTGGAAGTCTACGGCACGTCTTCGGCGCTGCGACGGGCGGTCGAATCGGGGCAGGTCGAGACTTGCGTCGAGTGGTCGAACGGCTCGATCTCGTGGCGGATGAAAGCCGCGGCCATGGGCGTGCCCTTCATCCCGACCCGGGCCATGCTCGGCACCGACATGATCGCCCACAGCGCAGCCAAAGTGGTCGAAGACCCGTTCACCGGACAGAAGGTGGCCCTGCTCCCGGCCCTGGTGCTGGACGTGGCCCTGATCCACGTCCACCGGGCGGACAGGTTCGGCAACTGCCAGATCGAGGGCATCACCGGCTTCGCGGCCGAAATGGCCCGGGCCAGCAAACGGCTGATCGTCAGCGCCGAGGAGATCGTCCCGACCGAGGAGATCCGCAGCTATCCCGACCGGACGATCATCCCCTACTACCTGGTGGATGCGGTCGTCCATGCCCCGTTCGGCTCGTATCCCGGCGAGATGGCTTACGTCTACGGCCGGGACGAGGAGGCCATCCGTGAATGGGTCGAGATGAGCAAGACCGCCGAAGGCGCAAAGGAATATCTCGACAAGTACGTTTACGGCTTGAAGGACCACCAGGAATACCTGTCGTTCATCGGCCAGGAACGGCTGAACGAGATGGTCGCCCTGCGGGAGAAGCGCGGATAGAGATGCTGACCCGCGGGTGCGTCGCACCTGACACTGAGGCGCAATCCCGTTAACGGGATGTTTCATTCGCCCGGAAAAATCCCACCTGGGAAGGTGCGACGCACTCCCATCGCGTGGAGGAGAATTCTATGACAGAACAAACGTATTCCAAAACCGAATTGATGATCTGCGTGGCGGCGCGGCTTTTCGAGGACAGTTCCACCTGCTTCATCGGCACGGGCATCCCGATGCTGGCGGCGATGCTGGCGGCCAAGACCACCGCCTCCAACCTGGTCCCTGTTTTCGAGTTCGGCGGGCTGGGCGCAATCCTGGAGGAACTGCCGCGGGCGGTCGGCGAGGCGCGCACCTTCCACAAAGGCATTTCCGCTTCGGGCATCTGCGACACGATGGAAACCGCCCAGCGCGGCTTCATTGACTACGGGTTCCTCGGCGGGGCGCAGATAGACCCCTACGGCAACCTGAACAGTGTGGTCATCGGGGAGCACGACCATCCCAAGGCCCGGCTGCCCGGCTCCGGCGGCGGCAACGACGTCGGTAGCCTGTGCTGGCGCACCATCGCCATCATGCAGCACGACAAGCGCCGCTTCGTCTCCAAGGTGGACTTCGTCACCACGCCGGGCTATCTCAGCGGACCGGGAGCGCGGGAGGCCGCCGGCCTGCCCCGCAGCAGCGGCCCGGCTTACGTCGTCTCGACCCTGGCGCTGATGGATTACGATCCCGGAACCTGCCGGATGCGCCTGAAGGCCGTCCACCCCGGCGTCAGCGTGGACGAGGTGCTTGAAGCGACCGGCTTCGAGTTGTCGGTGGCAGACGACATTTCCACCAACCCGCCGCCCAGCGCCGAGGAGTTGCGCTTGTTGCGCGAGGAGATTGACCCGGAGAAGTTGTATATTTAAACGTCAGCACGCAAAGACATCCTTTCAGATGCCTTTGCGTGCTGTGTTTGGTTCCGGTAGTTTTACAGGGTGACCGGCTGGCGGATCAGGCTGGCCTGCATGGACCACGGCCCGGTCCAGGTGACGCTGACGGGGAGGATTTGGCCGCGCAGGTCTTCAACTGATTCGACGAAGACCAGTTTGTTGGTGGGGGTGCGGCCCTTCCAGCGTCCTTTCACCTTTTCCTCGAACAGGACCTCGACGGTCTGCCCCAGGTATTGGGCGTTGATCTCGCCGACGATCTGCTCCTGCAGCTCTTCCAGCAGGCGGAAGCGGCGCATTTTCTCTTCGGCGGAAACGTCATCCGCCATGCGGCGGGCGGAGACGGTCCCCTCGCGGGGGGAGTAACGCGCCAGGTGGGCCACATCCAGCCGCAGGTCCGATAAGACCCGGTAGGTCTCCATAAATTGTTCATCCGTCTCGCCGGGGAATCCGACGATGATGTCGGTCGCAATCGAGCATCCCGCCACTTTGGCGCGGATCTTGTCCACCAGGCGGCGGTAGTTGTCCTGGGTGTAGCCGCGCTTCATGTTTTCGAGCACGGCGTCGTCCCCGGCCTGGATCGGGACTTCGAAGTGCGGCATGACCTTGGGCAGTTCAGCCACCGCGTCCATGATGTCTTCGCCGAAGTAGCTGGGGTGCGAGGTCAGGAAGCGGATGCGCTCGATCCCCTCAACCTCGTGGATGACCCGCAACAGCCCGGCCAGGTTGGGGCCGTCGGGGATGTCCTTGCCATAGCGGTCTACGATCTGGCCGAGCAGGGTGATCTCCTTGACGCCCTGGGCGGCCAGCGAGCGGGCCTCGCCGACAATGTCGCCGATCGGGCGCGAGCGCTCGATGCCGCGCTGGTAGGGGATGATGCAGAAAGTGCAGGCGTGCGAGCAGCCGTAGACGACCGGGATGTGGGCGCTGACCAATTTCCCGCGCTCGTGGACGGGCAACACCAGCTCGTCGTCCATCATCATGAAACGGCGGGTGGTCTCGGCGTCCGTCATGGATTGGATTTCGCCCTGGGTCAGGAACGAGACCAGCGGGCCGGGGTCGGAGGGCGGGGAGAAGACATCCACGAAGGGCAGTCGCTTTTGCAATTTTTCCGCGCCGCGCACCCCTACGAGACAGCCCATCAGGTTGATGACCAGGCCGGGATTCTTTTCCTTGAGCGGTTTGAGCGAACTCAAGCGGCCCAGCGCCTTATCTTCAGCGGACTGGCGCACCACACAGGTGTTGAGCACGATCACGTCGGCGTCTTCGGCGTCACCGGTAAATGCGTAACCCAAATGCTCCAGGGCCGAGCCGACCCGCTGGGAGTCGGCCACGTTCATCTGGCAGCCTTCGGTCCAAATGTGATATTTCTTGTCCATCAAGTACCTCGTAATTGAGAGCCTGCGCTGCATGAGGGCAGGGCTTCGTAGGGTGGCAATTATACCAAGTGTCTTGCGCAACTTCGATGAACTTTGTACAATGTGTGCATTGACCCAATTTCACCTGAAGGAGAGAACTTATGAATCTGAATCTCACTCAATTGACCCTGGTCGCGTTCCTGGTCGAATCGCTCATCCAGACCTTCAAACCGCTGTACGATAAAGAGAAAGGCTGGAACAAAAGCACCTTGCTGGCTTTAGGCGTCGGCATCCTGGTCAGCGTGGCGACCGGATTCGACCTGTTCGAATTGCTGGGCATCGAAGTCCAATTCCCTTACGTGGGTTCTGTCCTGACCGGGATCCTGGCCAGCCGGGGTTCCAACTTTTTGCATGATATTCTCAAATTTGTCGAATCTCGTGCTCATACCGATCCATCTCCCAGCGCCCCGGTTGGTTGATCGGGCTGTCCAAAAGTCAGTATGGAATTTCCCACAGAAACCCCGAAGACTGGAGAAGCCCTGGATCACAGGGCTTCTCCGTTATAGGCAGCACTCCCCCGCAGTACGGGGGAGGCGTGAGGGGGAGGATGGGGGTTGGAGGTTGGCAGTTGCCAGGACGTTATCGCCAGGTTTTGGCGTTGTCCTCACGGGAGGATCGGGCCGCCATGCCCACGGGATGGTAGCTGGGTTCGTTGCGAGGGGCAGGGCGCGGGTTGGAGATTGTCGGGCGGGGGTTGGATGGGACTTCGGTGCGGGTGGCGGGCCGGGCAGCCGGTCGGGACGTGGAGTACGCGCCCCGTGAAACAGCCTCTTCAGCGATGCTGAAGAGCCGGTCGCCAGCCATCGAAAACGTCCCGATGATCAGGATGCGGATCAGCCAGACCATGATGGCGACAAAGACGGGCGCAACGTTCAGCAGAGTTTGCTGGCTGACAATAGTGCTGCCCAGGGACTGGTGGTTGCGGACGGCAACCGAGACGCCCCACCAGGTCAGGATGGCGTTCATGGCTGCGGCCAGAACCCATGCGCCAAACAGATACCAGACTTCGGCAGGTTCGGCTTTACCCTGCTCAGGGGTGAACAGGCGGGCGATCCCGGCAAAGTCAATACCGCAGAAGGCGATCGAGAGGATGGTAGCCCAGCGGAAGCCGAGGAATTTCAGGTTCGGCCCGAGCAGGTCGGTCAGCGCGAAATCAGTGGTGGAATAGTTGAAGACTTCAAAGGACAGCAACGCGCCGAGCAGGACGAACCCGAAAAACGCGCCGCGCCTGATGCTGGTATTCTTTAACAAGGTCAAAATTTGAATTTGTGGGTTTTTCATCATCGCAAACTCCTTTTGAAGCCTGCCTTTGGGAAACGGATATGATTTGTGGTGTTCTAAATATAGAACAAATATTCTAATTTGTCAAGAGGTTTTCCTAATGAAAAAGACAGAGACCTCCAGGTTTTGGAGGTCTCTGTCTTCTTCATGGTTCTTGTAGATCGAGTTTAGTCGGCGGCAGTGCTGTCCGGGAGTTCTTCGAGGGATTCCTCATCGTCCAGATCGCCGATCCCATTGAGTTCCATTTGGTCTTCGGGATGTTCCAACTCGGTGAAACGGCCCTGGGTGAATCCTGTGCCAGCCGGGATAAGCTTGCCGATGATCACGTTTTCTTTCAGGCCGAAGAGCGGGTCAGTACTGGATGCGATGGCTGCCCCTGCCAGCACCTTGATGGTGTGCTGGAAAGAGGAGGCCGAGAGGAACGAGTCGGTACTCAGGGAGGCTTTGGTCACGCCCAGCAATACCTCAGAGAAGCGGGCCGGGGTCCGGCCTTCGGCGGTCAACCTTTCGTTGATGCGTTTGAGTTCCAGGCGGTCTATCAAATCGCCGGGCAGGTACTTGGTCTCGCCGGGGCGGGTGACCTGGACCTTGCTTAGCATCTTGCGAATGATGACCTCGAAATGCTTATCGTGGATGTTCTGCCCCTGGGAGCGGTACACCTTTTGGATTTCGGTCATCAAGTACATTTCGCAGGCGTCACGTCCCTGGATTTTCAGGATGCGGTGCGGGTTGAGTGAGCCTTCGGTCAGCGGCTGGCCGGCCTCGACCTTGTCGCCGTCCCGGACCAGCAGGCGGGCCGTGGTCGGGATTTCCTCTTCCACTTCTTCGCGCTGTTCATAGGAAACGTAAACTTTGCGTTCCTTCTTCTCGACGCGGACACGCCCGGCATGTTGGGAGGTGATCGTCGCATCTTCGAGGGTGGCAATCACCTCACCAGCTTTGATCTCGTCTTCATCCTTGACCGCGATCTTCCATTCTTCCGGGATGGAGAACTCGTCGCTGACCATCTCGCTGTGGATAACCTTGACCAGGCGCAAATCAGCATACCGTTCCGATTGGATGATCTGAACAGTGCCATTGATCTCCGAAACGACCGCTTCACCCTTGGGCTGTTTGCGGGCCTCGAAAAGTTCTTCCACACGAGGCAGACCGGTCGTGATGTCGCCGCCTGCAGCCACGCCGCCGGTGTGGAAGGTCCGCAGCGTCAACTGCGTGCCCGGCTCGCCGATGGACTGGGCAGCCACGATGCCAACGGCTGAACCGTTTTCCACCATGGTGCCCCGCCCCAGGTCAATGCCGTAGCAGTGGGCGCAAATGCCGTGTAACAGTTCACAGGTCATTGGCGAGCGCAGTTTGACTTCGGTCACGCCCGACGCAGCGATTTTCCGAGCCAGTTCATGATCAATGATCTCGTTTCGGTCAGCCAGCACTTCGCCTGTGGTCGGATGGATGATGGGTTCGGCAGCCAAGCGCCCGTACATGCGGACACTCATCGGCTGGCCGGCCACATCATCGGCCTTGCGGATCCAGACGCCGTCCCGGGTACCGCATTCCTGTTCGTTGATGATCACATCCTGGGCAATATCCACCAGGCGGCGGGTCAGGTAGCCGGCGTCCGCGGTACGCAGAGCTGTATCGGCCAGACCTTTGCGAGCGCCATGGGTCGAGATGAAGTATTCGAGGGCTGTCAGGCCTTCGCGGAAGTTCGAACGGATCGGCAGGGGAATGATCCGGCCCGAGGGGTCAGCCATCAGGCCGCGCATCCCGGCGAGCTGCGAAAGCTGGCTGAAGCCGCCTTTTGTCGCTCCCGAATTGGCCATGGTTGCCAGGTTCCCGTCCGGATCCATGGCCTGGCGCACGGCATCCGCTACTTTGACGGTCGTCTGCTGCCAGATCTGGATGATGCGCTCGTTCTCTTCCTGCTCGGTCAACAGGCCACGGCGGAAGTCACGCTGCACCAGTTCCACATCTTGGAGGGCTTGCTGGACGATGGTCGCCTTTTCCGGTGGGATGGTGATGTCGCCCACGGCAAGTGTGGTGCCGGAGACCATGGCGTAGTGGAAGCCGAGGTCCTTGATGGCGTCGGCTACGTTGGTGGTCACATCCTGGCCGCAAATTTCGTAAACGTCAGCGATCAGGTCCTTGACGCCGCCCTTGTCCAGCGGCTCATTGACGAACTGCACATCCGGCGGGAGGATGCTGTTGAAGATGACCCGCCCGACAGTGGTATCCAAAATCCGGGTCTCCGGGACGGGCAGGCGGGTACCCTGGTCGTCATACCAGGTTTCAAGCCGCACCTTGATCTCGGAATGCACATCCAACTGACCCAATTGGTAAGCCATTTCCACTTCGTCCATATCGGCGAAGGCGCGCCCGTCGCCTTTGTGAGCCTGCTTGTGGAGCATGGTCAGGTAGTAGACACCCAGAACCATGTCTTTCGACGGGCTGATAATAGGCTCGCCATCGGCAGGTTTGAGCAGGTTCTTGGACGAGAGCATCAGGTTGCGGGCTTCCTGCACGGCCTTCTGCGAAAGCGGCACGTGGACGGCCATCTGGTCGCCGTCAAAGTCGGCGTTGAACGCCGTCGTTACCAGGGGATGAAGTTGGATCGCCGACCCTTCGATCAGGATCGGTTCGAAGGCCTGGATACCCAGCCGGTGCAGCGTGGGCGCGCGGTTGAGCAGCACAGGTCGTTCCTTGATGACTTCTTCCAACACTTCCCAGACTTCGGGCCGGTTGCGCTCGATCAGGCGGCGCGCACCCTTGACGTTGGCCGCATAACTATGATGCACCAACCGGGAAATCACGAACGGGCGGTATAGCTCCAGGGCCATGCTCTTGGGCAGGCCGCACTGGTAGAGTTTCAACTGCGGGCCGACCACGATCACCGAGCGGCCGGAATAATCGACGCGCTTGCCGAGCAGGTTACGGCGGAAGCGGCCCTTCTTGCCTTTGAGCATATCGCTCAAAGACTTAAGCTCGCGGCGGCCGCGGCGGCTGAGCGCCTTGCCGCGTTGAGAATTGTCAATCAGGCTGTCCACCGCTTCTTGCAACATGCGCTTCTCATTGCGGACGATCACATCCGGGGCGCCGAGTTCGAGCAGGCGTTTGAGCCGGTTGTTGCGGTTGATCACGCGGCGGTACAGGTCGTTCAGGTCAGATGTGGCGAAGCGGCCGCCGTCCAACTGCACCATCGGGCGCAGGTCGGGCGGGATGACCGGCAGGATGGTCAGGATCATCCACTCAGGCCGGTTGCCAGAGCGGCGGAAAGCTTCCACTACTTTAAGGCGGGTGGTGGCTTTCTTGCGCTTCTGCTTGGATTTAGTGGTGCGGACTTCATGCCAGAGTTCCTGCGAAAGCCGGTCCAGGTCGAGGCGGCGCAGGATGTCGTAGAAAGCTTCAGCGCCCATGTCGGCGCGGAAGACCTGTCCCCAGCGCTGCTTGAGTTCACGGTAGCGGGCCTCGCTCAGGAAGGTGAATGGGCGCAGTTCCATCAACTCGTCGCGCTGGCGGGAATTGTGATCCTGGTTAGCCGAAGTCTGATCTTCCAATTGGTTGCGCAGGGCTTCCATGGCAAAGTCAGCCTCGGCCTTGACGGATGCGATATCGATGCTGACCTGTTCAAGCTCGCGCTGTTTCTGGTCTTTCATCTCGCTTTCGATGGCTTCCAGGCGTTCCTTGACGACTGCCTGCACCTTGCTGATATGCTTGCCGCTAAATGGAATACCAGATTCCACGATCACCACGTCGGTGCCCGCGAAAACAATGGGCTTGGCCGAGGAGCCGCCCATCTGGTCTTGGAGCTTCTTTTCCAGCGATTGACCCTCTTTGATGATCGGGTCGAGTTTGGAAGCGATTTCCTCGTCATACCGGGATTCGATGCTCGACTTGCGTTGCTGCAACTCGGCCACCTTCTGGTCGCGGCCTTTTTTGATCTCTGCAATTTTCTCATTGATCTGGGCTGCCTGCTCACGCTCCGAAACGCTTATCTCATCTTCGAGGCGTTTGAGCGCCTTTTGGCGGGCGTCTTCATCCACGTAAGTGACGATGTACTGGGCAAAATAAAGCACACGGTCGAGGTTGCGGCGCGAAATATCGAGCAGCATCCCCAGGTAAGATGGGATGCGCCGGGTATACCAGATGTGCGCAACCGGGGTCGCAAGCTGGATGTGCCCCATGCGTTCGCGGCGGACCGCCGAGCGGGTCACTTCCACACCGCATTTATCGCACACGATACCTTTATAACGCGGGTTTTTATATTTACCGCAATAGCACTGCCAATCGCGCTGCGGGCCAAAAATAGCCTCGCAGAACAGCCCGTCTTTTTCAGGGCGCAGGCGGCGGTAGTTGATGGTCTCAGGCTTAAGTACCTCGCCATAAGACCAGGACATAATCGTTTCCGGCGATGCCAGACTGATACGAAGTGCGGTCAGCCCCTTAGTTTCCACTGAATCCTCTCCTCGTCACCCAAATGAAATCATGCTGATGATACCGTCGCGCTGACGGCTTGTTTATACCCGGGGCGGTCACAAATAGCGTCTTATAGAAATGAGAAGCGCAATTTGCGGCCATGGGCATTACATATATGACAAACAAATGCAAGCGCATGAGACCAATTTCCTCAAGCGCTCGCTAAAAGTTTTTCGATTATGACGGCCATACACAAGGTGTTTATTATAACTCTAGCCTTCATATAGAGTCAAGTTAAATTTCCCTGGCGATTTAACCACATCTTTGCGCCTGAAGGTTCGGGAGCCAGGGGACGAAATTTCAGCCGCGAATTACGCAAAACCACGCGGGTTTTTCTCAACCAATCCGCGAGCATCCGCGTCACCTGCGGCAAAATGCTCTTGTTCTGTTGTTTCGTATGCCGCAATCATGCTTGTGGGCAATCACCAGATTTGTCGTCTTGACAGCAGTGATTCTTACTTTTACATAGGTTTCCAAGAAGCCGCTTCTTGTTCACCAGACATCCAAAGAATCGATAAGGTTTGCATGGAAACTGGAATGGAATTTCAGGTTCATAAATTATATGTAAGTTGCAAAAGATGGCAGCGCGGGCTATAATCTGTACACTATTTTAAGACGTTGAGGATAGGTTGCAAACACAGCGCGTAGAACCCCCAGATTCGGATAACACACATGAGGTGCGTTCCCAACTCCAGGCCGGCGCCACCCTGGTCAAGCGTTACCTGATCCAGGAAGTTATCGGCGTGGGCGGCATGGGATCGGTATACCGCGCTCGCGATTTGCACTTTCCCAACGTGGTCAAGCTGGTGGCTGTCAAAGAGATGGTCAACCTGGCGCCCGACCCGTTGATCCGCTCGACGATCGTGCAGAACTTCGAGCGCGAGGCCAATATCCTGGCGACCCTGACCCATCCATCCATCCCCAGCATCTACGACTATTTTACGCAGGAAAACCGTTCATATCTCGTACTTGAGTTTATCAACGGCAAAGACCTTGAAATGGTCATCTCCGAAGCGGAAGGGTTCATCCCGGAGGAACAGGTCATTGCCTGGGGCATCGAACTGTGCGACGTGTTGACCTTCCTGCACAACCACAAGCCCGACCCGATCATTTTCAGGGACATGAAGCCTTCCAACGTGATGATCAACCAGCAAGGTCACATCGTGTTGGTGGACTTCGGGATTGCCAAGACCTTCCAGGCCGGACAAAAGGGCACGATGATCGGTACCGAGGGGTATTCCCCGCCCGAGCAATATCGCGGCGAAGCCAGCACCCTGGCCGATATCTACGCCCTGGGCGCGACCCTGCACCATACCCTGACACGGCGCGACCCGCGCCTCGAGCCGCCTTTCTCTTTCAACGAAAGGCCCGTCCGCAAGATCAATCCTTCTGTTTCAATCGAACTCGACGCAGTCATTAATACCGCCCTGCAATACAATCCCAACGAGCGCTTCCCGAATGTCGAAGCGATGAAAGACGCCTTGATGTCGGTCGCCAAAAAGACCGGCGCGTTAACCCGCCTGGTCATGCCGGGGACAACCAAAATACAGCCCGGCGGCGTCAAACCCCTGTGGACTTTCGAGTGTGAGGATGAAATTCGCGGCACACCTGCGATTTACGAAAATGCGATCTACACGGGTTGTTACGATAACAATCTGTACGCCCTGAATGCCCCAACCGGCGAATTCATCTGGAAATACCCCACTGATGGCGGGATCGTATCCCGCCCTGCTCCATACGACGGCAACTTGTACTTTGGCTCAGAAGACAGACGCCTGCATGTCGTCAGCGCCCGATCCGGCAAAGTCGCCTGGACGCACTATACCGGGGGTCCGGTGCGCTCATCACCGCGTATAGCCGAGGGCCATGTCTTCATCGGCTCGGATGACACCTATCTTCATGCAGTCAATATCACCAGCGGCCGTTCAGCCTGGAAGTTCGAAACGACTGCGCCCATCCGTTCTACTCCCCTGGTGATAAACGAAACCGTTTTCTTCGGAAATGAAGATGGCGATTTTTATGCCGTAGACTATCGCGGCGATCTGCGCTGGCGGTTCAAGTCCAAGAGAGCGATTACGGCCTCCCCCATCGCCGGCGGGAATGCTATTTATTTCACATCGGTGGATGGCACACTCTACGCCTTGGATATCAAGGCCGGGTTCGTCCTCTGGCGCTTCAGGCTCGGCAAGGCATCCATCTCTACCCCCTGCCTCGCCGAAAACCTGATCTTTGCCGGTTCAGCCGACGGCATCCTTTATGCCGTGGATGTGCGCACGTCTAAAGAAGCCTGGCGCTTCCAAACCGAACACCAGGTTAGCAGTTCACCGGTGATCTATAACGATGCGATTTATTTTGGTTCAGTGGACGGACAAGTTTACTGCCTCGAATATCGCACCGGCCGCTTGCGCTGGAAATTCGCCACAGAGGCTGCCATTACCGGAACCCCCGTGGTCTTCGACGATATCGTCTATATTGGTTCCACCGACCACCGCCTGTATGCACTTCTGGCATAAAGGAGCACACCGTGAAGAAATTTTTCGCAAGGTTATTTGGCAAACCGGACCAGCCTGAGCATTTAAAACAAACAAAACCCTTCGACCAGTCACAGAACGCTACGACCGCCCCTCTGACAGAGGCGCAGATCATGTCCATTGTCAACAAGAACGGACTGCATTATGAGCCGCACCAATTGATTGTCGGCTGCGGACAATCTGTGGGCAGGCAACGGGATTTGAACGAAGACAGCTTGTTGGCATTTACCAACACCATTTCCGGGAATTTCGGCAGCACCCCGATGGGATTGTTCATCGTTGCTGACGGGATGGGCGGCCATCAGTATGGCGAAGTCGCCAGCAATGCAGCGATGCGCGTCCTGGGGGGCTACATCATGCGTAAATTCCATTCCATGCTTTTTGGGCATCCTGCCCAGGCGCCGGATGAATCGATCCAGGAGATCATGCTGGGGGGGATAAACGAAGCCCAGCGCGTGGTCCAGCGGGAAGCTCCCGGGAGCGGCACCACACTGACCGCCGCGCTGATCCTCGGGCAACAGATCACCATTGCCCATGTGGGCGACAGCCGGGCTTACATGTTCCATCAGGATGGGCGCAGCGAAGTCATCACCCGCGATCATTCCCTTGTTAAACGTCTCGAAGAATTGGGACAATTGACCTCAGAGGAGGCCTCTGTTCATCCCCAGCGAAACGTGTTATATCGTGCCCTCGGGCAGGGTGATTTACTGGAACCCGATATTATTACCATACCCTTCCAGCCGGGAAGCTACCTGCTTTTGTGCAGTGACGGACTCTGGGGCGTTGTGCCCGAAGAAACGCTATTGCGCTCCATCAGGGAAACACCCACCCTCCAGCGCGCCTGTCATGCCATGGTGGAAGCTGCCAACCTCGCCGGCGGCCCGGACAACATCAGCGCAATTTTGATACAGTTACTCAGTTGAGCTATGCCTAGCGTCCCGGATCATTATTCTTTACTGGGCATCCCTCGCAATGCAACCCAGGCGGAAATAAAAAAAGCCTATTTCGAGGCGGCTCAACGTTCGCACCCTGACAAGCAAAGCGGTCCGGGGCAGACCGAACGATTCCTGCAAATCCAACAGGCTTACGAAGTACTCTCGGACAAAAATAAACGGGCGCGCTACGATTCGACCCTGCCCCCTGAACCGCCTCCCCCCATCAAGACCGAAATCCTGTACAGCCGCCACAGCCTGGTCCATCTTGATGATGCGCAAATGATCTACGTCCTGCTCGAATTCTCTGCAGACAAGGCCGCTTCACAGAATAAGACTGCCCCGCTAAACGTCTGCCTGGTGATTGATCGTTCGACTTCCATGCAGGGCCAGAAAATGGATGTGCTGAAAGCCACTGCCATCCGGCTGCTGCGCGAACTGAGGCCGAACGATTTGTTCGGGCTGGTGACATTCAGCGACCGGGCAGAGGTGGTGCTGCCAATACAATATGGCCACGAAAATTTAAAATCCGAATCACGGGTACAGATGATCCAACCCTCGGGCAGCACCGAGATTTTAAGCGGATTGCAAGCCGGGCTGGCTGAAGTCCGTCAAAGTTTCGACCCGTCCCGAATCAACCATATTGTCATGTTGACCGACGGCCACACGTATGGCGATGAGCAAGCCTGCCTCGACCTGGCTCGCGAAGCCGCCGAACAGGGGATCGGCATCAGCGCCCTGGGCATCGGCTCAGACTGGAACGATACTTTCCTCGACGCGCTCGCCAACAGGACTGGCGGTAACAGCATTTACATTTCGAAGCCGGAAGACATTCAAACCCTGTTGTCTCAAAAATTCCAACACCTTTCGCGGACTTTTGCAGAAGACGTCAACCTGGAATTATCACTCAACAAAGATGTTTCCCTCACTTATGCTTTCCGTCTCCAGCCGGAAGCCGGCCCCCTGCCGCCGGAAAATTCGATCCAACTGGGCGCCATCTTGCGAGATGCTCCGCTCAGGGTCTTGCTGGAATTTACGCTAAAACCACTGGGCAAGAAAGCGGACCATGTAAGGATCATGGATGGCCGCGTGAAAACGAACGTACCCCAGGAAATCCCTCCCGTTTATTCGACGCCCCTGGTCCTGTCCCGGTCTGTCACCCTGAAATCAGACTCGGAACCGCCGCCGCAGCAAATTGTCCAGGCAATGTCACGCCTGTCGCTGTATCGTATGCAGGAAAAGGCGCGCAAAGCGGTAAACGAAGGCCAATACGATAAGGCCTCCCGCCACCTGACCTACCTGGCAACCCATTTACTCGCCCAGGGTGAGCGCAGTCTTGCCAAGACCGTTTTACTTGAGGCCGACCAAATCCAAAGAAATCACACCTTATCCGAGGCAGGGCAGAAAACCATAAAATACGGCACCCGTGCCTTATTGATGCCCGGCCAAGTAGAGGGACAAAACCCATGATCCAATGCCCGAATTGCAACCATGCAGAATTATCCGGTGCGATATTTTGCAGCGAATGCGGCGCCCAACTCCCTGATACCATTGCCTTGACCACCCAAAGCATTAAAACAGGCGGCATAGAAGCCGATTGGATGGATACCGCCGCTCTCAAGGGAAGTATGGCCATGCCATCCAGCGCGGTGCTCTCCCTGCAAATTTTGGACAGTGGACAGGTACTGCCGCTCACCGAGCGCGATGAGTTTACCCTCGGCCGGGTGAGTGAGGGCCAGCCTATCATGCCCGATATTGACCTCAGTTCTTTCAATGGATACCAATTGGGTGTTTCCCGCTTGCACGCTGTTTTGAAAAAACAAAAAAGCAACGAAATTGCCATCGTAGACCTGGGATCGTCCAACGGCACCTACCTGAATGGCGCACGCCTGAAACCGCATGAACCCCAAAAATTAGCTCACGGCGATATCGTCTCTTTGGGGAAACTCAAGATTCAAGTGTTATTCCCCTAAGGCTTTGAAAGCGAGGACCTATGGCGTACTCTATCCTGCTCCATCTCCCCAATGAAGAAGCCGTCATCGGCGAGGTCGAAGAGTTGCCCAAGCCGACTGACACCGTCTTGCTCGTCAACAACCCCCGCCGGCGGGACGGCAAGGACCTGCACTACCTCGAAAGCAATGTCACCAGCGTGATCTGGCCCCTGCACCGCATCGCCTTCATAGAGATCCTGCCCGGCGAGGAAGAAGAACGGATCATCGGATTCGTCAGGGAGTGATCCATGTCTGAGACTCTCGAACGGCGGCGCATCCTGGTTGTGGACGATGAAGAGCGCATGGTACGCTTCATCCGCCTCAACCTGGAACATGACGGTTTCCAGGTCAGTGAAGCGTTCAACGGCAAACAGGCCCTTGAACGTATGCGCGACAAGACGCCCGACCTGATCCTGCTCGACGTGATGATGCCCGACCTCGATGGGTTCGAAGTGCTCAAGATGATCCGCGAAGTCAGCAATGTGCCGGTCATCATGCTCACCGCCAAAGGCGAAGAAGACGACCGGGTGCGCGGCCTCGAACTCGGCGCGGACGACTACGTCACCAAGCCGTTCAGTCCGCGGGAACTGGTCAGCCGGGCCAGGGCCGTACTCCGGCGCACGGAATCAGCCACCGGGTCCATGCACGGACTGATCGAGGTGGATGAACGCCTGAAAATAGACTTCGACCGCCGTGAGATCTGGCTCGAAGGCAAAATCGTCAAGCTGCGGCCCACCGAATACCGCCTGCTCTTCCACCTGGTCCAGAACGCTGGATGGGTCGTCTCCCACGACCAATTGCTGGCTAAAGTGTGGGGCTACGAATACCGCGACGAGCCGCACTACGTCCGCCTTTACATCAACTACCTGCGCCAGAAACTCGAAGCCGACCCGGCCAACCCCAAATACATCCTCACCGAGCGCGGCGTAGGCTACCGCTTTGTGGATTTCCGCCGCCAAGCCAAAGAAGACTGACCCATTTCTGACGAAATTTTTACGCAGGGCTTGCGAAGTTCTTACGCAAGCCCTGTATGATTCATGCTGTAAAAAACCTTGATCCAAAAGGAGGCTGATATGTCAAACTTAATTCGATGGGAACCGATGCGTGAAATGGTGACCCTGCGCGAGGCGATGGATCGTCTCTTCGACGACGCCTTCACCCATCCGTTCGCAGCCCGGACCGGTTGGTCTGCTCCCGCCATTGACATGTACCAGACCGACGAGGAGGTGATCGTTAAAGCCGCCCTCCCCGGCCTGAAAGCCGACGACGTGCAGATCTCGGTCACCGGTGAGGCGCTCACCGTGCGCGGCGAGTTCAAGGAAAAGAGCGAGACCAACGACAAGGCCTACCACATCCGTGAACAGCGCCGCGGCTCGTTCGAGCGCAGCCTGACCCTGCCCACCGCAGTGATCGCCGACAAAGCCAAGGCCGGGTTCGAAGACGGAATCCTGACCATCACCCTGCCCAAGGCAGAAGAAGTCCGCCCGAAGGTTATCACCGTCAAGGCCAAATGATCCTCGATCCACCCAGCCGGGAAACGGACTCCACTCAGGAGTCCGTTTCTTTTTTTGCCAAATCCTCTGCCATACATCTCCTTTGAATAGACATTATCGGTGATAACACG
>DIDQ01000017.1:14819-23691 GCA_002418215.1 Anaerolineales bacterium UBA5796 | reverse complement strand
CTTCGGGACGTTCTTCCCAATTGCCGATAAAGCCTAATGACGCAATCGGGCGGGCCAACCATCCCATTCACCAAACAGGTTATGACTCGTTTTCCGAGCGCATGGTCTTTTGCGCGCGCACTCTTTAACCGCCCTTGTCAGACAAGATGCTCTAGACTATACTTTTGAACGTAACTTTTGGAGAGATGTGAGGAGCAATGGCGAAACAACGGATTCTGCTCGTTGACGACCATGAAGTCGTCCGCCTGGGTTTGAAGTCTTTACTGGAACGGCATCCGCAGTTCGAAGTTGTGGGTGAAGCGGGGTCATCTCGCGAGGCGATGGAACAGGTTGCCGCTTTGATGCCGGATGTCGTCGTCATGGACATTCGCCTGCCTGGCACATCGGGGATCGAAGCCTGCGAAGAAATCGTGGACCATTACCCGGATATCAAGGTGATCATGCTCACCTCTTACGCGGAGGATGAAATGCTCTTTTCGGCCATCCGGGCCGGCGCATCGGGCTACATCTTGAAGCAGATCGGCAGCGAGGATCTGGTCCGCGCCCTCGAAGCGGTCGGACGCGGCGAGGCCCTGCTCGACCCGGCCGTGACCCAGCGCGTCTTCCAGGAAGTGCGCCGGGCCGTGAAAGAAGAAGAAGCATCCGCCTTTGCCCATCTCAGCCAGCAGGAGAAACACGTCCTGCTGCTGGTCTCGGAAGGCAAGACCAACCGGGAGATCGCCAAGGCCCTCTTCCTGGGCGAGGGCACGGTGCGCAACTACGTCAGCAGCATCCTCTCGAAACTGGGAGTCAACAACCGGGCCGAAGCCGCGGCCTACGCCGTGGAACACAACCTGCGCGAGTACATCGCCGTTTAGCTCTGATTTGATGTGTCAAAAGAGCCTGTCGCATTGGACAGGCTCTTTGCTTTTCACCTTTTACTTTTTACGCCTCCCCGCTGACTTCCTTCCAGGCATTAAACATATTCAACGCATCCTCCTCCATGATGGGACTCTCGCACAGTATCCGCCCGGCGCAGCCGAAATCCTTGAGCGCCCGGAAGAGCGCCCGCAAATCCAGGTCGGCTTCTTCAAGTTTCAAGTGGTTCTTCTCGCCCTTCGGCCCGTACTCGATGCCCGAAAGGTGGATGTGGAGACGCTTCAGCGAGTCTTTTCCCAATGCCTTGCTGTACAGCTCAAGGTAATTCGACCACTCCTCGTAGGTGTTGACCGTCCCATCGCCGGGACGGGCGTGCAGGTGGGCAAAGTCGAGGCACGGCTCCGCGCCTTCGACGTCTTTGCCCATTTCGAGGGTATCTTCCAGCGACCCCAGCATGGCCGATTTGCCCATCGTCTCAGGCCGCAGGATGGCCGGGTTCCCGGCGGCGCGCAACTCGTCCACGCAGGCTCGCAGGCGCGGGATGGCGGTCTTCAGCACCTCCGCCGGGTCGGCCTCGAAATACGAACCGGGATGGAAGATGATATCGGTGGCCCCGGCCAGGCTGCCGTAGTGGGCCGCGTCCATCAGGCGCTGGCGGGATTTGGGCCACTCCTCCGCGTCCGCGTTCAGGTTGATGAAATACGGCGCGTGGACACTGAGGCTCACGCCCTGGCCTGCGGCGGCAGCCTTGATCGCCGCGCAGGTCTCCTCGCTGACCCGCACCGAGCGCACCCAGCCCAGCTCGAGGGCGTACAGCCCCAGCGATTTGCTGAACTCGATTGCGCCGACCGAACCACCCGGCTTTTTCGGCGTCGCAATCGGCGAGCCGACGGTTCCAAAACGGAAGGAAAGTGACATGGGTTCTCCTGATTTTGAGGAAACACGCAACAGGCTACATGGGGCAGATAGAACGTGTTGCGTGTTCCATTTATTCCAAAAGAGTGGTTAGTTTTGCCCAAAGCGGCGGCCCCAGGATGAGCAGGCCGACCAGGATCGAGGCCAGGGCCGCGATCAGCACGGCGGCCGCGCCGACATCCTTGCCGACTCCGGCCAGTGGGTGGATGTCGGGGCTGGCCAGGTCGAGCACGGCTTCGATGGCGGTATTGATGAACTCGGCCGCCCAGACCATCGTAATGGTCAGGATCAAAACCGCCCAATCGCGGGCGGGCAGGCCCAGCCAGGCAGCCGTCAGCGCCACCAGCACCGTGACCAGCGCGTGGATCCAGGCGTTCTGCTGGGTCTTGATGACGTGCCACCAGCCTTTGAAGGCATAACCGAACGAGCGGATGCGGGAAATGAAGAACTGTTTCATGGACGACTCTATATCTCAGGCGCGAGCGCATCGCACTTTTCCAAACGGGTTTTTCCTGGAGCGAAGGATAACACCGCTCGATGGGATTTATTCGGGCGTGAAGTGCGACGCACCCTCCCGGCTTATTCCTCGCTGACGGTGATCTGCCCCAGCCCGAGTCTTTCCAGGACCTGGGCCTGGGCTGCCCACATTTGGGCCTTTTCTTCGGCCCCGGCGTGGTCGTGACCGAGCAAATGCAGCACGCCGTGGACAACCAGCAGTTGCAGTTCATCCATCAGGGCATGGCCGGACCTTTCGGCCTGGCGCGCGGCGCGTTCGACCGAGAGCAGGATATCGCCGATATAACGCGCCCCCGTTTCCGGGTCCGTTTCGCCGGCGGGGAAGGATAAAACGTCGGTGGGGGCATCTGTTCCGAGGAAGTCCCGGTTCAGGGCGCGCAGTTGGGCGTCATCCGCAAGCACCAGGGTCAGATCACTGTCGAGGTCGGCGGATTGGTGTTCGAGGGCCGCCAGCGCAGCCTTTTCAAGGGCGGCTTCGTTTACGGCCTGAGGCAGGGGGATCGGGATATCAATGTGGATCATTTCGGCAAATTTGGGATGGTGGGGACGTCTTCCGCAGCGGGTTTGCTCTCGCCGGGCAGGGATTTGGGGTACTGGATGCGCGGGTGGTAGGTGTTGCGCAGGGTGGTGACGAAGGATTCGGTCACGGTGTGCAGGTCGCGCAGGGTCAGCGGGGCGTAGTCGAGCTGGCCCTCGCGTTGGGCGATCTCGATCACATTTCGAATGAGGACCCTCAGCTCATCTTCATCCTTGGGCTGCTCGGCGCGGGCGCGGGCCTCCACGCCGTCGGCCAGCATCAGCAGGGCGGTCTCGCGGGAACGCGGCGTGGGGCCGGGGTAACGGAATTGGTCCAGGTCCACTTTGGACGGGTCGCCGCCGGCCAGGTCAACGGCTTTGCGGTACTGGTAGCGGGTGATCAGCGAGCCGTGGTGTTCGAGCATGAAGTCGGTGATGCGCCCCGGCAGGCGGTGTTTGCGGGCCAGTTCCACCCCATCGGTCACGTGGCGGATGATGGCTGCCGCGCTGTCGGCGGGCTGGATGTCGTCGTGGGTGTTGATGCTGCCGGGGACCTGGTTTTCGATGAAAAAGGACGCGTTGGCAGCCTTGCCCACATCGTGGAAGAGCGCCCCGACCCGGGTCAACAGCGGGTCGGCCCCGATGCGTTCGGCAGCCTGTTCGGCCAGGTTGGCGACCTGGAGGCTGTGCTGGTACGTGCCGGGGGCATTACGCAGGAAAAATTGCAACAGGGGGAAATCGGGCCGGGAGATTTCGAGCAGTTGCAGGGGCGTGACCAGCCCTAAAAATTGGGCCAGTAAATATTGCAGCAGCAGGGTGATGCTCGTGGCGGCGATCCCGTTGAAAATGGCCGCCGCGCCCAACTCGACCAGGGCGCGCAGGTCGGTGCTGGCGAAGGGCCAGCGGTAAGCCAGGATCATGGCAAAGCCGGTCACGGCAATCGCCATCCCGGCCCGGAAGAAGTGGGCCACCCGCCGGGCGCGTCCGAGGGCCAGCACGCTGGTGAGCGCCGAAAACAGGTAGAAAAGCGTCAGGTCGAGGCTGTTGGATACGCCATACCCGGCCAAGACCGCCAGGATCAGCGACAACACCAGGCCCAGTTCCTGGCCGAAGAGCACGCCCAGCAGCAGCCCAAACGCCGGAAGCGGGTAGATGTAAGGCATCACGCTGCGGTTGACCAACAGGCGGGACCCCGCCAGGAATGCCAGGAAGAGCAGGGCAATGATCACCAGGCTGCGCAGGTTGTTGAGCATGGCCGGGCGGCGGCGCAGGAAGTACATCCAGACAAACCCGGCCGCGACCAGGCTCAACGCGCCCGCGCCGAGGTAGCCGTTTTGCGGGTTTTCCTGCGGCTGGATCAGGCCCAGCTCGGTCAGGGCCTCGATGTGGAAATCGGTGACCACTTCCCCGCTCTGGAGGATGGTCTCACCCTGGATGAAAGACTGCGTTACCGGTTCGACGGCCTCCCGCGCCGCCTGGCGGGCCAGGTCGGTCAACTCGGGGCTGAAGAAACTGTTGGGGAGCACGAACGCAGACGCCAGGTCCGCGACCAGACCGGCCTGGTCTTCGCTGAGGGCCAGGCTGACCAGGGTGGGGATGCTCCGGCGGACGGTTTCCAGCGCGTCCTGGCGGATGCTGGAGCGCATCACCTGTTCCAGCACGCTGAGCGTCTCCTGCTGGAGGATGTCCCAACGGTTCTGCGGCAATCCCAGCAGGGCGTTGGCCGTCTCATCGTCCAGGTGAAGGTCCTGCATCGCCGACAGGTCGGCCAGTTTTTGTTCCGGGCCGGCATAAGCGTCGTTGCGGACGACGGTAATGTATTGCAGAGCCGAGCGCAGGTGTTCGATCTGGACCCGCGCAACCGATGGATCTGCCGGGGCATACACCGGCGCGACCTGGTTCTCGGCGGTCTGTCTTGCCTGTTCGGTCAAGATCTGGCTGACGTATTCGACGGTGTTCGGCGCCTGGATGTCTTGCCGGGCCACTTCGCCGACCTGGGCGGGGATGCTGTCCGGCGGGGAAGGCAGGGTCAGGATTAACGCAAGAAAGGCCGCCAGGCTGACGGCCATGAGGAGCACGATCGCCCATAGCGCGGCTCGCTGGGTTGGCTTGACCCGCCGGGGATTGCTGTCCATCTGTTGGCCGGGTTACCCCTGCAACAGTTCACGCACCGCCGCGCTGACCTGGTCTCCCGGGGCGCGTCCGGCAATTTTGGGCATCAGGGCCTTCATCACCGCGCCCATCTCCTTGACGCTGGTCGCGCCGGCTTCGGCAATCGCTTCTTTCACCAGGGCCTTGAGTTCGTCCGCATCCAGGCCTTTGGGCAGGAAAGCTGAAATCACGTCAATTTCGGCCTGGGCAGCAGAAACCAGGTCGGTGCGGCCGGCTTTTTCGGCTTCATCGAGCGATTCTCGGCGGGTCTTGATCTCTTTTTGCAAAATACCCAGCACCGCAGCCTCGTCGAGCGAAACCCGGCGGTCCACTTCGACCTGTTTGATGGCGGCCAGTACCATGCGGAGCGTACCCCGGCGCACATCGTCGCCGGCGCGCATGGCGTCTTTGAGCGAGTCGTTAAGTTTCGTTTTTGTATCCATAATGGCGATTATACTTGAAGTCCGCCTATAACCTTCGCAAGGCTTTTGCCTGGGTATAATACTCCTGTCATGCCCATCAAAACGCTCCTCCGCCGCGCCCTCTTCCAATCCGAAAAAATCGCCCAACGCGCCCGCTTTGCTTCCCTGCCTGCGCCGCAAGGCGGCTGGCCGGTGCTGCTCGGCATCTCCTTCCCCAAGAGCGGCACCCACCTGCTCGACCAGATCCTGCTCGGTTTTGCCGCTGTCGCCCCTTTCTCGCGCCGCCTGCACTCCTTCTACGCCGAATACGAAGGCGAAAGCGGACGCAAACGCCCGCCCGGACAGGCCCTGGCCTGGCTCGATTCGCTCCGCCCCGGCGACGTGGCTTCGGCCCACCTGTTCGCCCGTCCCGAGGCTGTCGCCCGCGTCGCCTCCCCGGCTTTCGCGCCTTACTTCATCTTCCGCGATCCCCGCGATGTGGCCGTCTCGCACGTCTTCTACGTCACCGATATGGAGCCGGCCCACATCCACCACGCCTACTACCAGTCCTTGCCCGATTTTGACGCCCGGCTCAAGGTCAGCATTTTGGGCCGTACTGATATGAATATCGAATTCCCGAATATCGCCGATCGCTTCGCCCCCTACCTCGGATGGCTGGACCAGCCCAACGTCCTGGCCCTGCACTTCGAGTCCCTCGTCCACGAGCGGGCCGGGACCCTGGGCCTGGTCGCTGACCATTTGCTCGCCCGCGTCGGGACGTCCCTGCGCGCCCCCCGCGAGACGGTCATCCAGGCCCTGGAATCCGCCATCAACCCGGCCAAATCCCCCACCTTCCGCTCCGGCAAGACCGGCGAGTGGAAAAAATACTTCACCGACGCACACAAACAGATTTTCAAGGAAGTCGCTGGAGAGCTGCTGGTGCGGCTGGGGTATGAGGAGAATGATAATTGGTAACTCCATCTGCCAATTACCAATTACCACTTGCCAATATGCCCTGCTCCCTCGTCATCCGCGCCTATAACGAAGCCCGCCACCTGCCGCGCCTGCTGGAGGGGATCGCCCGCCAAACGATAAAGGAGGTCGAGGTCATCCTGGTCGATTCCGGCTCGACGGATGAGACCGTCGCCATCGCCGAATCCTACGGGGCGAAGGTCGTCCGCATCCCGCCGCAGGAATTCACCTTCGGGCGCTCGCTCAACCTGGGCCTCGCCGCCGCCACGCGTGGACTGGTGGTCATCGCCAGCGCCCACGTCTACCCGGTCTACCCCGACTGGCTGGAGCGCCTGCTGGAACCGTTCGCCGACCCGCAGGTGGCCCTGGCCTACGGCAAACAGCGCGGCATGGACACGACCAAATTCTCCGAGCGCCAGGTCTTCGCCCAGTGGTTCCCGGATGCTTCGCAGCCGCATCAAAGCCACCCCTTCTGCAACAACGCCAACGCCTGCATCCGGCGCTCGCTTTGGGAGGCGCATCCCTACGATGAGACCCTGACCGGCCTCGAAGACCTGGCCTGGGCCAAATGGGCACATGAGCAGGGACATGCTATTGCTTACGTGGCCGAAGCCGAGATCATCCACGTCCACAATGAGACGCCGCGGGGCGTCTTCAACCGTTACCGCCGCGAGGCGATGGCCTTCAAGCGGCTGTATCCCGCCGCCCATTTCAGCCTCTATGACGTGGCCCGCATGTTCAGCGGCAACCTGCTCAGCGACCTGTGGCACGCATTCCGGCAGCGTGTTTTCTGGCGCAGCCTCGCCAGCATCTTCTGGTTCCGCTGGATGCAGTTCTGGGGCACCTACCAGGGCTACCGCCAGTCTGCCGAGTGGAACTGGCAGTTGCGCCAGACCTTCTACTACCCGCGCGGGACGAACGCCCCCGAACCCCAAAGCCGGGACGTGGAACCGATCCGTTACGATGGGGGATGACCGACGTTACTGGAATGTCCTGGAAAGTGTTTGAAAAGTCTGCATTTTCACCACAAAGACACGGAGTCACAAAGACTCAAAAGGGAAAATACTTTGTGACTTCGCGACCTGGTGGCTTGGTGATAAGGTTTTCAAACACTCGCGTAGAAAAGGGGAACGGCGAAGCTGACCATCGGGGGCCAGCCCGGTCTTGTGCATGTCGGGGTGGACGGCGACTGCTCACTACTGCTACTCACTGCACGACCATGCCTTGGTTGCTTCATCGTAATTGAGTGTAACCGTAATATCTACTTCTTCATAATCTGTGTCTGTGAGACTGATTGTTGTACCTGGAATTATTCCACTACATGATGAGAAACTCGCACTTGCCAAGTCATTCAATATAGTCTGGGTATTTGAAAGCATTTCGACAAGTTTTTTTAGCTCACTTTCATCTGTTACACCTGTTGCATTGCCACCGAATATGGCATCCATCACCCTGGCTTGGCGGTTCCGAACCCATTCAACATAATCTTCATCCCTGATGATATCTACCCTGTATTCGCCATTATCGGCTGCATACCAACTCGCACTCGAATTCTCCCACACGGTTCTAATCCCATAGGAACCATCCGGCAATATGACTTTTACTGCTACCGGATACGGACCATTATTCTGAACATAGAACCGGCCACAGGCAAGCGTAGACAGCATAATCATTGCGATTGCAAAGAGAATACGTTTTCGATTCATAATCAACCTCCACATAAGGGCGAGAAGCGCAAGTCAAGATCGCGGTTGCTTTCCGGGATCAAATCCGGCTTTGTAACTGCGATCCCGGCAGGCACAACGGTGAATGTCAGGGGTGAATGCTGGGCCAAATTCACGGCGCAGGTCAAGTCAAATTCTTCATTTGCCGTGAATTGGAACCGGAATTCGTACCGGGTCGGTGGAAGGGAGGCTAAGTTGAATATCTCATACGGAGCAATTTCGTGGGTGCTGAGTTCTTCCAGGTTATTCCCCTCCATCATTTTGGAAATGATCAACGTCACGGGCGACTCGTTGGCATTTACAACAACCAGGTTGCCATCCCAAACTTCTACCCCCGCTATCCACGTTCCGTCTGGACGCTGGATGATGATCGGCCAATCCGGTTCATTTTCAAGCGTAAGCCAGATTTCCTTCTCACCCTCAGCATTTCTATGATAGGACAATGCCACAGGCTGGCCCCTCAAGTACCACTTTCCATCACGCTCTTCCGGGGCATCTGTTCCCTCGGGCCATGTGATGTCCTCAAAAGAGGGCGGAGAGCCAAAGTCCTCCGTGGGAGATGGGGCGACTTGTCCAGCGACACCAGTCTCCGGTGATGCGGTTTCCCCGGCAGGCGGCTGGGGAATTTCTTCAATCGGTGGAACGAGTGTGGCCTCCAGTACGGATGGCAAATTACAACTCAACGTTAGCATCATCACAAATATAAAGAAAAAATACCGTTTTTTTATTTTCATTGTGGACAACGCTCCCTTCTACGACAGTTGAAAATATTCTCCCGCATTGAAGAAATACGGCTCTCCCGTTTTTGACGGGAAAACC
>DIDQ01000017.1:0-14762 GCA_002418215.1 Anaerolineales bacterium UBA5796 | reverse complement strand
CAAGCCGCCTTTCCCCCTTTGTGTCCGTAGTGTCCTTCGTGTTCAGGCTCTTTCCCGTTCGTTACGGGAGAGCCAGAAATACTTTTCTGCGATGCCACGACAGCTGATACTTGCCGAAACATATTCGCTTGAATTCTTTGGCATTGATGCCGCCAATACGGTAGGATCGCCAGTTACCCAACAGCCCCGCACAACCTGTGCTGCGTTAGTCCCCGAAGGGGGAGCTTGCCGAAGCATCCCGGCGTCCGACCCGCTCGGATCAGTTCCAGGATTTGTTGGCGAAACCCCTCAGGATAGGGCGGATGGGTTCCAGGCATTTCTTACTCCTTTCCCCAAGCCTACCACTGTCCACTTTACCGGGTCAACTCCAATGGCAAAGAACGCCAGTCCGAATCGGCGTGTGCTGCATCCACCCCAAGAATCCACGCCCCACCCAAGAACCTGAGGAAAGTGTAGCATGAATGAAGACTTGTTGGCAAGACTTTCCCGCCGCCATTCGGCCCTGGATATTCACAAACACTACAACAAGGAAAGCCCCGGCGTCCTTTCCCAGGACCCGGGGCTTTTTTTATTCAATTTTCCGCTTTACCCTTGACGCGACTGCTTATCGGTGGGCCGCTTTTCTCTCCGAGCCAACCATTGTTTCACGGAAGGCTGTAAGGTGTTCAGATACAAAATCAACTATCCTGCTTCCAGTAATTGTTTCAAAGTTTCGATAGTGTTCCCTTCGCCTTTCTCTGCCTGCTTACCAAGCATACTCTCCGCAATCTTCAATATGCCAGCGGCTTCAAGTTGAGCTTCGAAAGTCAGTTGACAACTATTATTCTCCTTTGGTGCTAACGTGAATGACGACTTGATGCTTCCAGGAATTGAAAACTTGACCGATTTGTAATTGTAGCGATTGGGCGGATCCCAATGAGTAATCTCGAAGATGTTTTCCGATTTGCCTCCTGGCATCTTAACTACTGCCTTGTAAGTTGAACCAACACCAGGATTACCTTCAGATGTCCACTCTGCTAATTCTACTGCTGATTGCCACTTGGGCATGTTGGCAGGATTACTTAAGAATTCGAATACATCCTGCTGGGAACGATTGATAAAAACGCTTTTTGTAAACTTATACATCACAATTCTCCTTTGGCTATATAACAGTAAGGTAACAATAAAATTATCATTTAGAGTAGTTATCGGGATATTGGCTGATGATCTCGCCTTCCTTTCTCCAATAATCAATCGGTTGTTGCAGTAATTGCGTAAGAGCACACATTGCAGTAGAGTTGCCGATTGCCCGACAGCCCCGCACAAACCTGGCTGCGTTAGTCACCGTAGAGGGAGCCTGCCGAAGCATCCCGGCGTTCTGTACCGTCGCCAGCGCGCCCGCCTCGGCCCGGCTCAGGCCACGGTGGCCACTGCCCATGCCATCGCTCGGGTGGTGCATCGGATGCTCAAGTATCAGGTGGAATACGACCCGTTGAGCGTGAACGAATACCAGAAGCAATACGAGCAACAACAAGTCAAATACATGAAAAAGCGAGCCGCCAAACTCGGCTACCAGCTTGTGCCCGTCCCGGCCTGAAAAGGGACAGCCTGACAAAATGGCATCCCCCTTGGAGAGAACGCCTTGTTTGCGTTTAACCCTCTACTGCTTTTTGCCGGGATTTTCACCCCAGCCCCACAGTTGGCGAGTCTGATCATCTGGTTTCTGAAGACGCGGTGTTGGCACGCTTTTGGGCTGGAAGACTCTTTCGCCTATTTACAAGCGATCATATTCTGGTGGTTCAACCTTCGCTACCTTTGACATGGCTTTGATGAATTTTGCCTTATTGCCACGCTTTGCACGCGCTTCTAAATATTCTTCTGCGCCCAAGGCGGCGAGTTTTTCTGCCAACGCCAAAGTAATGAGTTGATTGACGGAAATATTTTCTTTTTCTGCCAACTCACGAGCAGATTTGTGCAGGGAGTCAGGAAGTCTGAGACTTAATGTACTCATAGTTCACCTACCATTTCTAAAAACACTTTCGGCGTGATTGCCTGAATGCCGAATTTCTCGATTCCTTTGAAGTCATTGAGGTTATACGTGATGATGTAATGACAACTGGCAGCAACCGCCAATTCCAGCACCATATCATCGCCAGGATTTTTGAGCTGCGGGCGCCACAAGTAAAAGATATGCAGCCGGTTTGAATGCTTGATGAGAAAATCCAGGATGTCGTCAATTTCCTGTTCACTCAAAGCGATTTCGCCGATCATTCGTTTGGCAACTTCTTCGTATTCAAGCACCAAAGGCACAGAGAGGTTTAATTGATAAACATCTTTGTCAATCAGCGACAAGAGTTTGTAGGAGGCTCCAAGCTGCGAGCGTAAAGCTGTGATAAAAACATTGGTATCAGCGACGATTTGGTGCTTCTTCATGCTGGTATTGTATATGATACCTTCTCGCAGGTCAATCCTAACTTAATATCTTCTTCAATTTGCAAGGGGCGCACATTGCGGTAGGATTGCCAGTTACCCAACAGACCCCGCACAAACCTGGCTGCATTAGTCACCGTAGAGGGAGCCTGCCGAAGCATCCCGGCGTTCGGGAGTGGCAGCGAGGTGGGTAACTGCCCCGCCGACCATAATTAGGCGGATAATTTTGATAGCTCAGATTTCTTTAACCGCCATCGGTATATGACTACTCCCAAAAGGACAACGAAAGCAATGAAGATGAGACCATTGCTTATTGAGCCAAGATACTCCGTACCCGCTGCAAATGTGACATATTCAGCGGCAAGTGGATGCCCGAATGAATTACCTACTGCATGCATAAGTACAGCCAACCAGAAAGTCCCCGTAATACTCCGGATTTCGCCGTAAACGAGTGATAATGCAAAACAAACCAAATAGAATCGGGGAATAAAGGTAACTAGCTCTTCCGAGCTGTAGACCCATGTAAGTTCACGAATATAAGGCAGATGCCATGTAGCCCACACGACTGCAACGATTGCAGATGCCATAAAACGATTTATACCAAGTGCATCCAGTTTAGGAGACAGGTATCCACGCCATCCAACTTCTTCGAAGATAGCGAAAATAAAGAATATCGGCAAGGCTGTCAGTGAGGTAAGAAAATATTTCCCCATCGGGAACTCGGACACTGACGAGACCGAGATCAAAATACCGATAAGTAATGTCAACGCCATGATGATAGGGATTGCCAAAAGGCTGACCCAATACCATTTGGCATTCTTTCTAATTGCAGGCTTTCCCCCCAGGTCAGACCAGTCTCTCGTTACGAAACGCATTATCAACGACACAAGCAATGGGGCAGTGCCCCAAAGTATGAATCCAAGACCTGGTGAGGCCGGGCTACCTCCTAACAACGGACTGACCCAAGCCACTACGTTTACTAGAATTGAGAAGGTCACGATGAGCAAGATTGCTTTTTGACGTTCGAAATCGTTCATTTTGCGTGCTCCTTCTTGTTTGTCGATATTAAACATTTTGTTAATGAGTTACAACACAGAGAAGTTACCGCCATCGCGGTAGAGGGAGCCTGCCGAAGCATCTCGGCGTTCGGGAGTGGCGGCGGGGTGGGCAATAGCATCCCCGAAGCGCAGCGGAGCGGGACTGCCCCGCCGACCATAATTGGCACGCTTTTGCCAATTCAATCATAAAACATCGGAGGCATGAAAGCACAGCAGAACCCATCCTTCCCATCCTTGAACTTATCTGCGATCTCATTGGCGATTACGCCTGGAAGTAATAATTCCATCTCGTATTTTCCTTGTTCCAAAAAGTGACATCGCAGAAATGCTTGTAATTCTTGATTTCTCCAAACTAACTTGAACTCGTAGTCAAAATTGGTTACTCTCTTGTCTAACTCGTATATCTCACGGACATCATTGAAATATTGTAAATCTTCCAGATCGGGCATGTTATATGATTTCAATAGAGAAAGCCATTGTATGCACCTTGAAATGGCGTTCCAAGAGTCTATGAGAAAGAAAGCAGAAACCAGAGAGACACTCTTTCTGTTATGTTCTGCGAAAACTCCTATATCCCAACTCGGTTTGGTCCAAACTGGCGGCTTTTTAGGCTCGACGGGAAGTGTTGGCGCAGGCGTAGGTATTGAAATAAACAAACTCTGATAAGGAGGGCGTGCTTCATCAATTTCTTCAACTTCTTGAAACTCACTCTGTAAACGTTTTTTGACCTTCTCATCATTTGTCTCAATGTAAAATCCTTCACCGTCCCAAGCGCGTATCTCAAGCCAATGAGAAGTTGAGTCTTTGTCAAAGGCTTTGAAATAACCTTCAATTGTTTGGTAGATCCCTGCTGTGATGCGAATCAAATCATTCCCTGAGATTGACTGCTTATTGTCGTCCAAAGCCCATAATTCCTCTGCATTTTCTCCAAAGCAATCTACGCCACTTACCTGCCAAACCGAATTCGTTGCTCGGTCGCCAAGAGCAAGGATTATGCTATGTAAATCCAAGTCTTGATCTGCATATAAGACGACCGCAGAATCACATGTTTGGCAAAACCACCAACGTCCTTCACCAAACATGGTATCGATCTCCCTTTTCTCAACTTCACTCTCCTGGAATCCTTTCCTGCACTTCGGACACCAGAATTGATATTTCTTCATACGAATACAAATTCTTTCCACAATCTGCGCAGCCGCCATTGCGGTAGAGCTGCAGATTGCTCGACAGGCCCCGCACAAACCCGTGCTGTGTTAGTCACCGTAGAGGGAGCCTGCCGAAGCATCCCGGCGTTCGGGAGTGGCGGCGGGGTGGGCAATAGCATCCCCGAAGCGTAGCGGAGCGGGACTGCCCCGCCGACCATAATTGGGCAGTTTAAATTACACGTTGAAACTTTTACCACCAAACTTTCCACACCCATCTACAAGAACGCTTGTTTATGATTGTGCGCTTGCTGTCAAATAGGATAGCTTCGCTAATGATTTAATGGGGCTTATCAAGTAGCAGGCAAAAATACATTGGTTCTGAAATAGTTAGCATATTCTCCCATTCTGTATTTGTGATGCGATTATGAATTAAAACATCTTGAGGTTGATTACAGTAAACCCACAACAAGACATCCGTTGGAGATTTCAAATATATAGACGGTGAAAATGTAAGGTAGGTATAATTATTTGGAGAGTGTTGGCGAGCAATTTCAAGAGATTGTTCATCACTTCCAGCTGAATGTCCTGGCACGAACTTGGCTCGTTTAATGGTTGCCAGATAAGGGTCGTTGAGGCCCAAGTTGTCCACGAAATCTCCACCCGCAAAAAAGGGGGTTTTTCCAGCCATACGAACTACTACTGTTCCATATTCTTGCCTGTTGATTGCTATAGATTTTCCCAAAGAAATCATCGGGTCGTCTGGTTTTGATAACCAGTAAGAAAACCTATGATCGAAAACGAGTAATGGAAGTAATATAGCTAACAGGAGCACTCCTAAAACCTTGATTGCATCAACCAACTTTTTTCGATGCCAATAGTTTGCTGAAATGATGCTGCCATATGTAAAAACACCGATCAAGTGCCTCTCTCTAAATGTATCGCCACCAATATAAACAAAATAGGCATACCAGCCAAGCAATAGACAAGCACTGGCTATTTGAATGTTCCGATTTTTTGTGCTTCGGATGCCAAGTAAGCCAATAACAACAAATGCAGAGCCCCCATACGCCAAAATAACAATCAATATCCCCAAGCCTACCGGGAATCTGTCCAATATTCCAAAATTAAGCTTTGCCACTGCGGTAGTGGGTAAGAAAGTGCCAAAGTATAAATAGCGAAAAAGCGCAAGTATGATATAGCCGACAAACATTCCAAACAAAATCCATTTGCTTGATTGTGATTTGGCAATCATCGAACACACAAAGATAATTCCCACATAAATAAATCCATCTGACCTCAGCAAGCAGACTACAAATGAAAGCCCAAGAATGAACCATAAATGCTTTTTCGCGACCAACTCCTGGTTAATGGATAAATATGCGAGAAGTGCTAAACAAAAGCCAAAAACCACGCTTTCAAGACCATTTGTCGCGTCAGCCCATACAAATGGGGTTACGGCAACCAGAAAAATTCCAATGAGAGCCGTGGCGGTTTTGTACTTTTGAACTATTATTTTTTGAATACTATACAGTAATGAAGATGAGACAATTACGGTGGTTGCAACTACACCTGGGTAAACCCAGTCTTTGTTACCAAGAAGAGACCACATGGCACTTAAGATTACCCAAAAAGGATTGGTAAATCCTTCTGTTTTACGAAAACCAGATTCGTTCCAAGCCAATTGACCAAAATGCGCCAGATTCCACCCATATCGATAAGAAATATATGCATCATCAACTCCCCACGCGTGAGGAAAAATATTTTCGCTCCAATAATACCCGCGAAAAAAGTGCAATATACTTCCGAGAATAAATATGAGCACGATTAGAGAACTAGTGACTATTGTGCGTCGCGCCTGGAAAAAATTTGAGATCATATTTACTCTTTCGTAAAATCACGGAAAGCATGTACTTTGTAATTTCACCAAGCTTTTCAAGGAACTGCCCAACGGGGTGCGGTATTAGAATGGCCTTGAAAGGGGTGGGGTGAAGACGTATCCTTGGGGTGATACCGTCGCCGGGGACGCCTCTGGGTGGGAGCATCCAGGTTGGCCGACCGCAGTTATGGGATGCACCCGTTCCAGTGAGTGCAAGCCCGTTGCGTTATTTGGTTGCCCGGCGGACACTAATCTGGGTTTCGAACCCGTATCGGTAGCTGCCACGCTAACCCGAAAACCCACGCCCATCAGTCAAATCCAGGGAGAGTGTAGCATGAACCAAGATTTATTTGCAAGACTTTCCCGCCGCCATTCGGCCCTGAATATTCACAAACACTACAACAAGGAAAGCCCCGGCGTCCTTTCCCAGGACCCGGGGCTTTTTTCATTCAATTTTCCGCTTTACCCTTGACACGGCTGTTTATCGGTGGCTGGCTTCTGCATTGTAAGAGTGTTCCAGGTTGCAGCGAAACCTTCACTTCTCATAAAATATATTCAGGCATGAAATTGAAAGAAATCCAAAGAATGCCTACATTATAGGTGGCGTGGGCGAGCACAGCAACCCAAATAGACTGACTGCACTTTGTCAGGATTCCATAAACAATTCCAGCGGCAAAAATGGACACAAACCATGAAATGCTATTCAAGGGGTGGACCAATGCAAAAACAACTGATTGCAATACAATGGAAGCCCATACGCCAATTTTCTGTGCATAAACGGATTGTGTAAAACCCCGGAATAACGGTTCTTCCAGAAAAGGACTCATGAATAGCCAGGCAAAACTGAGGAGTGCGAAACGAGACCCAAGGGGGACTTGCTCACCTAACAAACGAAATGTTTCTCCAACGGCGTGAGCCATGTCATAGAACATATTGCTTGCGGTCCACTCGAAGAGTGCCCACAAGATGACTGCCGTAATACTCACAATCACAAGCCCCGTGGCAGGTGCAATCATCCACCAGAGCCAATGAGTAGGACCTCGCAAACCAATCACTCGTTTTCCTTCTGGTTGGAGAAGGAAAAACACACAGAGCCAAATCGTGATTAAGGCAACGGGTCTTGCGACGATCAGGAGAGCAATATGCACGAGCAGTATGATGGTTACAACAACCCAATTGCTGTGAAACAATCTCCTGACACCTGGGCGAAAAACCTTATTGTCAATTGATGAAGAGTTACTGTTCATAAGGTTTCATTGTCTTGCGAAGCCAGCCAACTCGCGATTCAGCGGTTCGCATAATACCTTTTCGACAAACCGCATAACGTCCCAACAGCGGTTCGGGAGTGGCGGCGGGGTGGGCAATAGCATCCCCGAAGTGTAGCGGAGCGGGACTGCCCCGCCGACCATAATTAGCACGGTTTTCAGGGCTTTGAAGGTACTATCATTGCTTGCACGGATACGAAAAAGCCTTCTGGTACAGTTGGATATTCGACTTTGCCTTCAAAAGCATTTACAAACTGCTTCATAATATCGCTGGTGGTAAAACCTTTATCACTGGAAGTATATCCCACAAGCAAAATCGCAACAAACTGGTCATTTACCTTCAATAAGCCATTTGTAAGCATTATATTTGCGTCTAGGTAACTGCTTGTGCCATCGCCATTCTTTTCAGTTGCAAGAATTTCCGTTGCAGTTAATCCAGACTGACTTTTAGACTCTGAAATTGCCTTATCCCACCGAGCTAACTGAAACCAATAGCCAGGGGGATTTCCTGTAAGTTGTAACCAATAATCGTGTTCTTTTCCATCTTGGCTAATAAATCGTGCCTTAGCATAAATATTGACAAAATTTCCACCGCCCGTATTTACGCCGCCACGATTGTACAAGTCTTTATCAGGCTGTTTCAGGTCAACAATGAAACCACTAACAACCTTCCAAACGTTATAAGTTTTGGGCGAATCTCCATACCCGTAACCAGGACCACAAACTGTGTCTGCCCTATTCACAGAATAAATACTATCCATGCTTTTTTCGTTATTCGAATAGAAGACATTGTAAGCATGTTTTTGGATATATTCAATTTGGCTATCTGTCATTGGAGCAGAAATTTCAACATCAACACATGCTGGAGTAGGGGTCAATGTTGGTGTGATAGTTGAAGTAGGTTGCGGTGGAGTTGCTGAAGGTGGTTTAGTCGGGGAAATTGTCGCAGTTGTAACAGGTATTTGAGTAGTCTTGGAGACAGTTACCCCGCAAGAAGTTAATGTAAAAACCAAACAAACAACGATTATTTTTATGGATTTCATTGTGTCCCAAGCATTTTGTGTAATTTTGAAGCAAGCGCCCAACTCGCGATTCAGCGGTTCGCATAATACCTTTTCGACAAACCGCACAACATCCCAACAGCGGTTCGGGAGTGGCGGCGGGGTGGGCAATAGCATCCCCGAAGCATAGCGGAGCGGGACTGCCCCGCCGACCATAATTGGCACGGTTTTTCTTTTTGCTCTATCTTATTGAATTCCTACTTTTTCTTGAACAAATTTTATTAACGTTTCAATTGTGTTCATGGGCGATTCAGGGACATAACCACCCAGCCTTGACACTTCTTGTTTCAGGTTCTCCATCTGCTCACATAACTGACGGATGGCAGTGATTTGTTCCTCTGGAGTAATACGCAACTCAGTGTGTGAGCCTCGTTGATACTGCCATACCTGTCCTTTAATTCGTCGCTCGACTTCAGAAACCAGTTTTGCTAATTCCTCAAGCCAAGTGTTTACAAATACATCATCACCTCGGTAAATATATTTTACAGTTACGGCGGCCATCATCCAGAAAAAAGCCATAATTTCAGACGCTTCATCTACACGTTGCTCTTGGCTTTCAATCTGAGGAGGTGATTGAACAGGTATGTTCACCTTATCAAATAGCAAGCGAACTCCTTCTGGTCTTTGAGCGCCAGAAAAGGGCCGTAAGATCCAATCTACCATGATGGCGTTTTGGTCATACGCAACAAATGTAAACGTGCCACCTTCGGGTGCATTGTTATTGTTCTCGTGAAGAAGATAAGGGTTTCCAAACATGCTAAACAACTGGTATCTTTCCTTCGTCGTTTGAGCGCTCACTATTTTAGGACGAGTGCAAAGGGATTGACAATGTTCATCTGTTACAACGAGGGTGAGGTCAATATCGCTTAAGGCATCCTGTTCTCCTTTAGCAAAACTTCCTGTGAGCCAGGCTGCTGCAAACCTTTTATCTGACGACAACTTTTCGATAATGGTTTGAAGGAATGATTCTCGCTGCTTCACATAAATCTCAATAGTATTATCCATAAAAAGTTCATCCTCAGTGAGTGCTAACGAGACTGTCGAAAAACCCGTGGTTCGAAAAATGTTCCAAAAAATCTCCCACAACAGGCTAAAAAATAGCCAAAATCTTACCAAAATGTTGTGCGGAGCACCGAAAACCAGTCGTTTTTTGGTGTTTCCTTCCCACTTTTCAAAGATCAGTTTTTGAAAAGGGACTTTTTCGACAGTTTCAACGGCTTGCGTTACTTGCGGGTGGGCGGGCGTGGACACAACTTCGAGAGCAGGATTCTGCTTGGGCGAAGGTAAAGCCCGAAAACGCCGCAGAATCCCACCCGTCAAGTGCATGCTGTGTTCGGCGGCTTTTGATATTCAGTAGATGACTCCCTTTGTTTAATTTCTCCATAGAAACAGGAACGGTTAAAACTGGATATTGTCCTCTTCTCCTGTTTCATCAGGAATGGTATTGGCAATCCTTTGTACATAAGTTTTGGTTTTTTTAATACGTGCGATAGGCAGACGTAAATAAGGAGCAAAAATATCTCTTACGCGAGGCTCGAACTTAAGGAATATATCAATTAAGTCAGCGTGTCTTAGATTCGCTTCATTGAGTTTTGTTGGCGTTTCTTGAAACCCTTCATCAGTTCTTGCCAATAAAATATCAAAACCAACATCACTCATATCCTCCAACAATGCAACTACTTCTTTGCCAAACAAGAACTCTGCTTCTGCTATTCCCTCCTCAAATTTATAATATGTGTCTTCGTCAATTGTAAGGCTTCGCTTTGCATTCCGAATCAGTTCAATTACGGTAACGTATATTTTCATCCTTCGGTCGTAGATTTCAATGCGGTGTTTTTCATTTGCCAAACGATACTGTTGGACAGCAATATAGACACCTAAAATTGCCACAGTGGGAGTAAGCAGGGCTGTAAATACTTCAATCATACTTTGTGTGAAATAATTCATGGGTCAAATTTTCTAAAATCCTCTGCACCATGCCTAGCCGCCGAACTCGCGATTCAACAGTTCGCATAATACCTTTTCGACAAACCGCATAACATCCCAACAGCGGTTCGGCAGTTACTACGGAGTGCCGCAATCCGGCGGGCGGCCCAGGATCAATATCCGCTGACCAAATTATATGTCCCCCCTCCCCAAAGGTCAACCTGGGTGGGCGGCCTCGAACATCACCCCGCCTTAAGAGAGTGTCTGAAAACCTTACCACCAGGTCACCAAGTCGCGAAGTCACAAAGTTTTTCCCTTTTGAGTCTTTGTGACTTCGTGTCTAGTGGTGAATATGCAGACTTTTAGAAAAATGTGAGCAAAAGAAGACCAATTGACTCGCTTCCAAAATGGCTCAAGGTCATTTTTGACGAAGTGGAAATGCCAAAAAGCTTCCAAAAAATAATCCCTTTGCGTCTTTGTGACTTTGTGGCTTTGCGTTAAAGAATTTTCGGATAGAGCCTTATAACAAATTGTCGGGTAGCCGGTATACCGAAGAAAACGCCCCCGGTTTTGCCGGGGGCGTCGTTGTGCCATCTGGTTTAGCGGCGGCGGCTGCCGCCGCCGACCAGCGAGGCAAAGTACAATAATTGGAGGATGGCCGTGACCAGCCCGGCCACGTAGGTGAGGGCGGCGGCGTTGAGCACGGTGTTGACGCCGCGCTGCTCTTCGTCAGTTTGGATCAGGCCGGTATCCCGTAGCAGGACCCGGGCCCGGGTCGAGGCGTTGAGTTCGACCGGGAGGGTCGCCAGGGCAAAGACCGCCCCGCCGGCGAAGACCAGCACCCCCAGCCAGGCCAGGTCGGTCCAGCGCAGGAGCAGGCCGGCCATGATCAGGATCCAGCCGAGGTTCGAGCCGATGTTGACCACCGGCACCAGGGCGGCCCGGAAGCGCAGGGGCAGGTAATCTTCAGAATCCTGCATGGCATGGCCCAGCTCGTGGGCGGCGACCGCCAGGGATGCGACCGATCCGCCTTCGGCCACGCCGCGCGAAAGGCGCAGGGTCTTGCTCTGCGGGTCGTAGTGGTCGGTCATTTCCCCGGCAATGCCTTCGATCTGCACGCCGTACAACCCGCTGCGGGAGATCAACCGCTGGGCGGCTTCGTAGCCTGTCACCCGGCTGCGGGCCGGGACGCGGCCCCATTTGGTGTACGCCGAGCGGACGTACCAGGAGGTGAGCGCCATCAGGATGAAGGCGGGCAGCATATAGATCAGGTAACTTGAGTTGAAGAAGAACATGGTTAATTGCCTCCGGCGACCATTTCGAGCAGTACTTCCACGGCCTTGTCCAATTGCGGGTCGCGACCGGCGTCATAGTCTTCCGGCGTCATCTCGACGACGAAATCCGGGGTCAGGCCCACCTGGTGGATGGCGCGCTCCTTGGGGGTCAGCCATTTGGCGATGGTGACCCGGACCGCGCCCTGGTTATCGGATAGCGGGACCCAGGTCTGGACCGAACCTTTCCCGTAGGAGGTCACGCCTACGAGCTTGCCGCGACTGTAATCCTGGATCGCGCCGGAGACGATTTCCGAGGCCGAGGCCGTGCCCTCGTTGATCAGGACCACCAGCGGGATCCCGGTAGCCAGGCCGCCGGGCTGGGCCTCGAAGGTCTGCCGCGTGCCGTCGCCGTATTCTTCGTACATGACGACGCCATCGCCCACGAACTCGGAAACGACTTCGATGGCCGTGATCAGGTAGCCGCCGCCGTTGTTGCGCAAATCCACGACCATGCCGGCAGGGTTTTGATCGAGCAGGGATTTGAGCTGGCTGCGCAGTTCGCTTGTGGTGTTGTCGCCGAAGGTGTTGATCTTGACGTAGGCCAGGTTGTCCTCCAGCATCTTGCTCTCGACGCTGGGGACGGTGATGTGGGCGCGGGTGATCTCGACGTCGAACGGTTCTTCCTGTCCTTCGCGGCTGATCGTCAGGCGGACGGTCGTGCCGGCCGGGCCAAGTACCTTGCGGCGCACCAGTTCGCCGTCTATGCCGGTCATGTCTTCGCCGTCAATGGCGATGATCTTGTCGCCGGGTTTCAGGCCGGCGGCTTCAGCGGGCGAACCAGTCATGGGGGTGACAATGGTCAGGTATTCGCCAGTGATGTCCACCCAGGCGCCGATGCCTTCGTATTCGCCGGAGAGATCGGCGGTCGCGTCCGTGTACTGGACCGGGTCCATATAAGAGGTGTGCTGGTCGCCCAGGGCTTCCAACATGCCGCGGATGGCGCCGCGCATCAGGGCCAGGTCGTCCACCGGCTGGTCAACGTATTCGTCATGGACCAGTTGCCAGGTCTCCCAGAACGGCTTGAAGAGGGTTTGCAAATCTGAGGGCGTGGCCGTATTGGAACTCTCCGGGGTGTTGAGCGGAGCCAGCGGCGCCGGGGACGGCTGGGCAGGCGCGTTCAGGATGGGGTTCCCCGTCCCGCCCGAAGACGGCAGGACGAAGCGGCCGGTCACGAACCCGCCGGCAAACGCGCCCGTGACCAGCATGGATACGACCAGGAATACCAGGATATATTTGAATGCTTTATTCATGGGACCTCCTAAAGGTATTGCGGCTTTATGGAAAGACTTCGGAAGTCTTTCAGGAAGCCTCCCGGTCGTAAAGAGACTTGCGAAGTCTGCTGTGACGGGAGCGGATCCGAATTGCCGAATGCTCTCCAATTATTAAAATTATCATGCCCAAATTAATGCAGGATGATAAGCATAACCCAAAGATGTAAGAAACGTGTAAAAGCTGGCCTTTGAGGGTGCGTCGCACCTACCCAAAGCGGGTTTATTTCAAGCGGGAAAGGACCTCGTTTAATGGATTTTGCCTCGGGGTCAGGTGCGACGCACTCGCGGCACCTACCCAAACGGGTTTATTTCAAGCGGGAAAAGGCCCTCGTTTAATGGAATCTGCCTCGGGGTCAGGTGCGACGCACTCAAAAGATGAACGTCCCGAAGGGTTTTCTGAGAGAGTTTGCCGCTTTCACGACAACCTTCGGGACGGTTTCAACAGTCCGATAACCGCCCATTCAATACAGAGGGGAGGTCGCGCAGGCGGGAGAGGGTGAAATCGGCCTCGTCGGAGGGGCGGTCGGCGATCAGGACCGTGAGCATGCCCAGGTCCCGGGCGGCTTTGACGGTGCGGAGCTGGTCGTCTATCATCAGGCAGCGGCGCGGGTCGGTCTCCCCGGCCAGGCGCATGGCGATCCCGAAGGCTTCAGGGTTCGGCTTGCAGTACGGGGCAACCGCCACCACGTCTACGACCGCTTCGAAGACCCCGTCGAGGCCAAGGGCGGCGATGACCCGCCCGGCGTGGCCGCGGTCGGCGTTGGTGAAGACCAGGTTGCGGGTCGGGAGGGCTTCGATAACGGCCCGCAGGCCGGGGTCCGGGGCGAGGTAGCGGTCGAGGGGCAGGTCGTGGACAAAGGCCAGGAAGTCGGCCTCGTCCACCTCGTGGTAGGCCATCAGTCCCCGCAGGGTGGTGCCGTATTCCCGGAAGTATTTCTCGCGCAGGTGGGGGATCTGCTCCGGCGGGAAGCCCATCCGCTGGCGCATGTAGAGGTTCATGCGCTCCTTGATCTCGCGCCACAGCCCGCTGGAGGCCGGGTAGAGAGTGTCGTCCAGGTCGAAGAAAATGGTGGTGAGGGTCATGGGGGTATTATATAATAGGATTTTGGCAGTTTCTGGCTGCGCAACACTGGGGACGGCTCGGAAACCGCCGAGGAAGTCCAGGGCGAATCGTGATACTTCTCATTGTAAAACGCGTCCCTTCACGATTAAATCGTGTACCTTCATGTTTGCAATCGTGTACCTTCACGATTTAATCGTGAAGTATCTGGTTTAAAGAGAGAACGTCCCGAAGGTTCTTTTGCGAGACCTTGCCCGTTCTTTAACCCTTCGGGACGGTTGTTCCGGGAAATGAAACATCCCCAACGAATTATGGTTCTCCCGTTTTTGACGGGAAAACCATTTGAAACACAAAGGA
>DIDQ01000033.1 GCA_002418215.1 Anaerolineales bacterium UBA5796 | reverse complement strand
AGGACAACGCCTTCGGGACGTTTCTTCCCTACCCCAATTCCTGCAAATATTGGCGGATCATCAGCGCCGCGGTCGCGCCCTCGCCTGCGGCCGAGGCCGCCTGCTTGGTGGACCCGGCCCGCACATCGCCCGCAGCGAACAGGCCGGGGAGGGCGGTCATCAGGGTCTTGTCGGTAACGACGAAGCCCCATTTGTCAATCTCGGCTTTCCCGGCAGCCAGGTCGCTGTTGGGTTCCAGGCCGATGAAAACGAATATGCCGTCGTAGTCCCATTCCTTGATTTCGCCGGTGGCCCGGTCCTCGACGAGGATGCCTTCCAGCTTGTTCTGGCCGCGCAGTTCCTTGACGGCGTGGTTGACGGTCACGCGCATGTCCCCGCGTTTGGCAACCGTGTCCTGCAAGATCTTGCTGGCTCTCACCTGCGGCAGGAACTCGACGATGTCCACCTGCCGGGCGAATTTGGTCAGGAACAGGCCCTCCTCGAATCCGCTGTTACCGCCGCCGATGACCAGCACTTTCTTGTCCCTGTAAAAAGCCCCGTCGCAGGTGGCGCAGAAGTGGACGTTGATGCCGATCAATCCCGTCTCGCCGGGGATACCCAGCCGCCGGTAGCGCGCCCCGGTCGCCAGCAGGGCGGCCTTGCTGCCGTATTCCGAGCCGTCTTTGGTTTTGATGCACAGGTACTGGCCTTCCGGGTTGATCTCGGTGACGCTCTGGGCTTGCAATATCTCCACGCCGAAGCGCCGGGCCTGGCGCGTCAGCCGGTCGGCGAACTCGGCCCCCGAAACGCCGTCGTCGAAGCCGGGGAAGTTGTCGAGGGTTTGGGTGACGGCGACCTGCCCGCCCAGCCCGGATTTCTCGATGACCAGCACGTCCATGCCCTCGCGGGCCATGTAGAGCGCGGCCGTCAGCCCGGTGGGGCCGCCGCCGATCACGATCGAATCGTAGAACGAGCGCTCCGCCCGGGTCCGGAGGCCGAGCTTTTCGGCCAGTTCCACGTTCGACGGCTCGACCAGTACGCTCCCGTCGGGGAAGATGATCGTGGGCACGCTGCGGTTGCCGCGGTTGACCTGCTCGACGAAAGCCATTGCTCCGGGGTCTTCCTCGATGTTGACGTTCTCGTACTGGATGCGCTGTTCGCCAAAGAACTGTTTGGCGCGTTTGCAGTCCGGGCACCAGACGGTGCTGTAGACGGTGATCTTTTCGGGTTTTAGCCGCGGGTCGGTCATAACCTGTCCTCCAAAATGGGAATGAAACTTAGTACAGCATTGCAGAAATATATTCCGATTTCCATCCGCGAATTTACGCTAATCTCCGCTAATCTGTTCGAAAATTAGCGAGAATTCGCGAAGGCCTGTCCTGAGATTGACGAAGGATCAGCGGATGAATCGCCAGAGAAACTCGGACCAAAATTATGAAACGCTGTACTCAGGAAGTCTCCCGGAAAGTTTTCCGGTCGTGAAGATTCCAAAAAAGACTTCTGAAGCTTCTATAAAGAACGCCCGAATACCGCACATCTTACGCTCTCAAAGTATAATTGCGGCGATGTCCGACCGAACCAATGAGCAATGGCTTTCTGACTTGAAGAATCCCGGCCCGCAACGCGAAGCGGCCCTGGCAGACCTGCACGCCCTCGTGTTACAGGCCATGCCCTACGCCCTCTCGCGCTACCTCTCGCCGGACAACCCGCAGTTCAACGCCCTGGCCGAGGAGACCGCCCAGGAGACGCTCCTGCGCGTCCTCGACCGGCTGGGCACGTTCGAGGGCCGCAGCCAGTTCACCACCTGGGTCTACAAGATCGCGGTCCACATTGCCCTGAGCGAGTTGAGACGCCGCCGCTGGCGGGATGTCTCGCTGGATGAACTCCTGGAGGACGCGGACGGCCAACCAACGGAACCAGGCTGGATGTCCACGCCCGACCCGGGGCCTGAGGCGCGGGCCGAGCAGCGGGACGCCCTCGAACGCGTCCGCCGTATCATCGCCGAGGAGCTGACCGATAAACAGCGCAACGCGGTCATCGCCATCGGGATCAAGGGTATGCCGATGGAGGAAGTCGCCAAACGGATGCGCACCAACCGCAACGCCCTTTACAAACTGATGTTCGACGCCCGCCTGCGCCTGAAGCAGCGCCTCGAAAACGAGGGATTGGAAGTGGAAGACCTGATGAATCTCTTCGAAGCGTAAGAAAATTGTAAGAACCTGACCGGTTGGGTCGTCTGGAACGAAGATAACACAATGGAAATGCTTACCTTTTTCAAACGCTGGTTCAAGCCCCGCCCTGGCCCGCAGGAGGTGGGGGATGCCCTGGTGCGGAAGATGCTCCTGTCCTTGAAGGTTACCAGCCTGGATGAACTCACCTGCGAAGACACCTATGCCCTGCTCGACCAGTTCGCCGAGCTGGTGGCAAACGGCGAAGACGCCGCCTGCCTGATGCCGCTGGTGAAGCAGCACCTCGACCTGTGTGGGGAATGTTACGAAGAATACGAAGCGTTGGAGCAAATCCTGGTCGCTGCGAACAAGCCCCACCCCAAACTTTAAATCTGATATTACTGAGCGGCGCGGGATGCCGTCCCGCCCTGCGGCGGACACAGGCTTCACGGCTAACACGGAAGACTCCCCTGCAAAAAGGTCAAGACCTCTAACGCTAAGACGCCGAGCCGCAAAGTCGCCAAGTTTTGTAATTTAAATTTGTGCAAGTCGCCGTTTACAAGCGAAAAAAGTACGTTTTTGGGGACAAAAACAGGTTTTCTTTGCGCCTTTGTAACGTGGCGACTTTGCATTAAGGTTTTTGCAGTAGAGTTACGGAAAAGGCCAACCTGGTAAGACGGGCCGCAATTTTTGCATCTACCACTTAAGACCTGGAGGTGCAAAATGAAAGGCTTTACTTTAGTGGTTTTGACGGTGTCCATTTTTTTGAGCGCCTGCGCCCCGGCTGCAACCGGGAGCCTGCCCGAAACGCCCAGCGCGGCTCCATCGGCCGCCGCCGTTCCCCCTGCGACGCCCGGCGTCACACTCCAACCCGACGAAGCGCCGCCCGCCGGGGCCGCCCGCGAGTTCACCACCGATTTCAGCAAACACAGCGTCCCTTATGAGGAGGTCCTTTCGGGCGGGCCGCCGAAGGACGGCATCCCTTCGATTGATGATCCCAAATTCGAGACCATCGCCTACGCCGACCTGTGGCTGGGCGACCGTGAACCGGTCATCCTGGTCCAGGTGGGGGATGAGGCCCGCGCATACCCGATCCAGGTGTTGATGTGGCACGAGATCGTCAACGACGAAGTGGGCGGCCTGCCGCTGACGATCACCTTCTGCCCCCTGTGCAACACGGCCATTGCCTTCGAGCGGCAGGTCGGCGGCCGGGTGCTGGATTTCGGCACCACCGGGCGGCTGCGGTATTCCAACCTGATCATGTACGACCGCCAGACCGAAACCTGGTGGCAGCAGGCCGACGGGCTGGCCATTGCCGGGGAACTGACCGGGACCCAATTGGCCTTTTATCCCGCGTCCATCATCTCCTGGTCCGAGTTCACCCAGGCTTACCCGGAGGGCAAAGTCCTCTCGCGGGATACGGGTTTCGTCCGGGATTACGGGCGCAATCCCTACGCAGGTTACGATGACATCAACAGTTCGCCGTTCCTGTACCAGGGGCCGCCCACCCCGGGACGCTTGCTGCCCATGGCCCGGGTCTTGACCGTGGATTTCGGCGGGGAGGCAGTCGCCTATCCCTACGATACCCTGGCGGAACTGTCCGTGGTCAACGAGACCGTCGGAGGGCGGGAGATCGTCGTGCTGTGGCAGGCGGGCACAACCTCCCCGCTGGACGAAGGGACGGTCGCCGGGGGAAGGAAGGTCGGCGCGGCTGCCGCCTATTCCCGCGAACTCGACGGCCAGACCCTGACCTTTACCTTCAACGGCGGAGCAATCCGGGACGAGCAGACCGGCTCCACCTGGGACGTATTGGGCCGCGCCCTCACCGGGCCGCTGGAGGGGAAAACGCTTGAGCCGGTCGTGTCCATCAACCACTTCTGGTTCTCGTGGGCCGCCTTCAGGCCCGATACCCGGGTCTTCGAGCCGTAGCCCGCCAATCACCAATTACCAATTTCAGCTCTCCCGTAACGAACGGGAAAGAGCCTGAACACGAAGGACACTACGGACACAAAGGGGGAAAGGCGGCTTGGCTTATGGCCTTTTTCCTTCGTTCCCTTTGTGTTCCTTTGTGTTTCAAAAGGTTTTTCCCGTCAAAAACGGGAGAGCCTCAATTTCCCATCCAACCTTAACCGAATTGAAAGGCCGCGAGCGCGCCAGCGCGGGACAAGCAAAGTAAAATAAATGTCGATGGTCTTTTCCCTTTTCCCAGGCGGCCAACTGCGCGTCGAAACCTTCTCCAGCGTCGAGGCGGTCGGCCAGGCTGAATGGGACCGTTTGAGCGCAGGCCGGCCGTTCGCCAGTTACCGCTGGTACCGCTACGGCGAAACCGTCATGGACGATTGCCAGCCGGTCTACATCCTGGTCAAGCGCGGTGGCAAGGCCATAGCGCGGGCCACCTTTTGGCTGGTGCGCAACGAACCTTTACCCGTCGAACCCAAAACCGTCCGCAGCGCGCTGCAAGCTTACCTCCGCCGTCGCCCGCTGCTGATCTGCCGCTCGCCGCTGGCGAACCTGTCGGGGCTGATCCTGCCGGAGCAAAATCCAGCGGATTGCCTGCGGCTGATAGCGGACGCGGCCAAATCGGCCTTGCGCGAGCTGAAAGGCTCCTTCCTGCTCTTCGATTTCATGGAAGCGGGCCGCGACGATTGGCCTGCGGACTTCGTCCCCTACCAGGTCAGCGACCCGGGCACGTTCCTGCCGCTTCACTGGGACAGTTTCGACGACTACCTGGCGGACGGCAATAAAAAGGACCGCCAGCACTACAAGAGAGTCCTGCGCCAGGCAGAGGAACTCGGCCTTGAGTTGACCCGCCGCACCCGCGTGCCAGACCTGGACGAGGCCATGCCCCTGATCCGCAGCGTGGAGCGCAAGCATAACTCCGCCGAAAACCAGTGGATGCGCGGCACGTTGGCCCATACGGATGAAATCAACGCCGCCTGGCTCGAAATCCGCCAGCACGGACGGCTGGTCGGCTGCGGGCTGCTCGCCGAAGACAACGGCACGTTGATGGCGACTGCCCTCGGCCTGGCCGAAGACGTGCAATATGCGTATTTCCTCCTGATTTACGCCACCCTGCGGGAAGGCTTCGAGCGCAAGGTGAAAGTCATCCGCCTGGGCAGCGGCGCGTATGAGGTAAAACAGCGGTTGGGCTTCGAACTGGAGCAAAACAACTACGCGGTCGTCTGGCTCAATACACCGGCCCTGAGGAAGCTGTTAGGCTCGCATCGGTGAATTTTTTATATTCTGCGCAGAATTTTCGCCACAAAGAAACCTTTGTGGTGAGTATTCCGGCTTGTCCGGCATAGGAAGATGAGGAAATGATCACCGGCATTTATCTTTCCACCCTCCTGTTCGTCATTGTGGCGCTCTTTTTCGTGATGGATTTCTACTTCATGCGCCGCTACGACCGCGAACGCTCTGATGAGCGCAAAGGCTGGTCGTGGGATTACACCCTGTTCACCCTCGGGCTGGGGCTGGTCATCATCCTCCAGCCGGCCTTGATGCCGGGGATCGGCCTGGCTACCTCGGCGGTCTGGGGGCTGTTCATCCAGGTTTTTGGTTTCATTTTGGTCTCCATTTCGTTTGGGTTGCACGTCTGGGCGCGTGAACATCTCCAAAAGTTCTACACTGAGCGGGTCGAAGTCCAGGCCGACCACCGGCTGGTGGACAGCGGGCCGTATGCCCTGGTGCGCCACCCGATCATCACCTCGTTCTTTGCCCTGGCGCTGGGGATTTTGCTCATTAACCCGGCCCTGACCAGCCTGGGGGCGGCCGTCTACGCCTTTTGGGATTTCCTGCGGGCGGCGGGGCAGGAGGAATCCGCTCTCAGCCGGGATGTCCCCGGTTACGCGGCCTACCGGCAACGGGTCCCGCGCTTTCTGCCGCGATTGTCGAGGCGGGCATGATCTCCAGGGACGAGTTCCTTTCCCTGTCCACGGACGAAGTCGCCGGGCTGGTGCGGCAGTCTGGCTCGAAGGTGTGCGTCTTTCCCATCAACGGGACCCGGCGCTGGTTCATGCTCGAATACGGCGACCGGGAGTTCGATGACCCGATCGCGGCCTACATGGACATCGCCATGCGGCGCCACGTCGAACTCTATAAACTGTTTTTCGACCAGGGGATCGGGACGCTGATCACGCCGGTGATCGGCCCCGAGATTTTGGTCACCCGCGACGCGTATATGCAGAAGATCGGCGGGGAAGGGTTGGCGCGGCTCGCCACCCACCCGGCTTTGTTGTCGTTTTATGAAGAGTACGGGGTGAGCGTCCGGTTTTATGGGGATTACCAGAAGCACCTGGCGGGTACGCCTTACGAGTTTTTGATCGAACTGTTCGAGGGCATTGCCGAAAGGACCCGCGGGAATGGCCGCTTCAGGCTTTTTTTCGGCGCTTTTGCCGATAATTTGAATTCGACGGCCCGGGTAGCGGAGTTGACAGTTGCATATTTCAGGGAACACGGCGTCGTCCCCGACCGCAAGGCCATTGTCGAAATGTATTACGGCGAGTACATTGACAAGGCCGATATTTTCATCGGTTTCGACCGCCTGGCCGTGTTCGATTATCCGCTGCTCAACTGGGGGGAGGAGGACCTGTATTTTATGGTCGCGCCGTCGTCTTACCTGACCGAGGGGCAGTTGCGCGCCATCCTCTACGACCACCTGTACACCCGCCGCACCCTCGAACCGGATTTTTCGGACCTGTTGCCGGAAGACTACGCCAGTTTGAGGGCTTTTTATCATTCGCACCAGGACAACATCCTGGGAACCGGGCAGATCCGGGACGGTTACTGGCAGCCGGAAATTACGGAAAAGGGATAAAGGCACAAAATGGACCTTAATGTTGAGACCAAAAAACTCCTCGAAGAGATCGGCCCCGGGCGGATGAGCAGCACCGCCTATGATACAGCCTGGGTGGCGCGGCTGGTGGATTACGACCGCGAATTGAGCAACAACGCTCTCTCCTGGTTGTGCGACAACCAGCTCCCGGACGGTAGTTGGGGGGCAGCGGAGCCGTTCTATTATCACGACCGGGTGATTTCCACCCTGGCGGCGATGATCGCCCTCACCCATCGGGGGCGACGGATGCAGGATAAACTCCAGATCGAACGAGGATTGCTGGCCCTCGAACGGATCACATCCGGCGCGACCAGCGGCCTGGCCGCCGACCCGAACGGCGCGACCGTCGGCTTCGAGATGATCGTCCCCACCCTGGTGGCGGAAGCCGAAAGGCTGGGAATCATCAAGCAGCAAGGGGGCCGGATTTTGGGGCGTTTGAGCCGGCTACGGGATGCAAAAATGGCGAAATTACAGGGGTTGAATATCAGCCGGTACATCACGCCTGCATTTTCAGCTGAGATGGCTGGGGACGATAAAATCACCCTCCTCGATATAGGAAATCTCCAGGAAAATAATGGGTCGGTAGCAAACAGTCCTGCTGCTACATCTCATTTTGCGATGTTCGTGAAACCTGGAGATTCGCATGCACTAGCTTATCTGAAAAATCTTAATAATTTGGATGGAGGTATACCATTTGCTGCTCCATTTGATATTTTTGAGAGAGCTTGGGTATTGTGGAATTTAATTTTGGGCGATAACTCAATTCAAAAAGAATTCATCTTGGATTTTGAAAGACATTTGCAATTTTTACAATCAGCTTGGAACCCGGAAAATGGTGTAGGATTTTCTGTCAGCTATACCCCATGTGATGGGGATGATACCAGTTTGACCTACGAAGTTCTCTCGCTCATGGGCATTCAACCTGATAATAAACCAGTGCAAAAATATGAAACCGAAACACATTATATTTGCTACCCATTGGAGGTTAATTCTTCGATAAGTGTAAATGCCCATGTATTAGGAGCGTTGAAACAGGCAGGATTTGATTCGAGACACCCATCGGTAAAGAAGGTTCTGAATTATCTGCGAATAAATCAGTATCCTGACGGTTTTTGGTTGGATAAATGGCATATTTCGCCTTATTATCCAACTGCACATATTATTATCAATAGTTCAGAATATGAGAATGATTTTTGTGAAAAAGCCGTAGATTGGATACTTAACACACAGCAATTATCAGGGGCATGGGGATATTTCGGCGTTCCAACTGCGGAAGAGACAGCCTATTGTTTGCAGGCCTTGGAAATATGGAGGAGAAAGGGGAAAAAAATACCCACGACACAATTAATTTTGGGCGCACGATGGTTAGAGAAAAATTATGAAGAAGCGCTGAATCAACTTTGGATTGGAAAAGTTCTATATTGCCCTGAAAATGTTGTTCGTTCAGCTATGTTGAATGCCCTTTCGATGGTAAGAGAAAGTGAAAGGCTGTAAACGATGTCCAAATTCATTAATAGCGCGCTTTCGGTAAACATCGCAGACCCTGATGATGCTAGAAGAAGAAAACTATTGAATATTCTTCTTCTAGGGGTTGGCGTGCTTACTTCTTTTACAGTTATTGCATCACTCATTTTCACGATTTCTGGCTCAGATGCTCAGACTATTGGCCCAATATGGGCCCCGGTCTTGGGGATGCTGGCTGGGGTTGGATTCTTCTATTGGATTAATCGCAATCCAGCCTGGCCTGGCTGGATTTCATCGTCGTTGTTTCTGTTATTTTTACTCGTTGCATTCTTCTTTGTAGATGAACCGATAGAATTGGCTGGTGGGAGAAGTTTATTTATTTTTACTATCCCAATTATTATGTCGAGTATTTTGTTGCGGCCGGCAGCGAGTTTTATCTTTGCCATTTTGACATCCATTGAAATAACGTATTTGGCTTTGGCGGTTGATCTTGTGCCAAATATCTATGCAATGGTGGGCTTTTTGTTGGTCGCCCTCGTCTCCTGGCTCTCCTCCCGCAGCCTCGAACAGGCCCTCAAGGAACTGCGCCACATCAACACCAACCTCGACCGGCTCGTCGAGCAAAAGACGCGGGAACTGGCTGGAGCGCTTTCCCGCGAACTGGTCCTGGCCGGGCGCAACCAGGCCATTCTCGAAAGCATTGCTGATGGGGTGGTGGTGTTCGATACCAACGGCGAGGTGACCCAGGCCAACCCGGCCCTGTCCGATCTTTTCAACCTGCCGGGCGAAAAGATCGTCGGCGCTTCGATCCACCAGTTGACCCAGGTGGAGTTTTTGGATGCAAAAAGCCGCAGCCTTTTGGCGGGGCTGCTCACCAGACCAAAATCGGACCAGCCCAGTTACCGCATCACCTGGGGCAAGAAGACTCTCTCGGTCAACGCGGCCCAGGTGCAAGATTCGGCAGGGGATTTGGTCGGCACGGTGGCGGTCTTCCGCGATTTCACCCGCGAAGCCGAACTCGAACGGATGAAGGATTCCTTCCTGGCCACCGTTTCACACGAACTGCGTACCCCGCTCAACGCCATCCTGGGCTATGCGGAGATGCTCAAGGAGGCCATCTACGGCCCGGTCAACGAGAAACAGGCCGGGGCGTCCGACCGGATCATGACCAACAGCCGCCGCCTGCTCAGTTTGGTCAACGATCTCCTCGACCAGGCCCGTATGGAAGCCGGGAAGCTGTCCATCCATAACGGCCCGCTCAAACCGGCGGAACTGCTCGACAGCGTCCATGGCGTGATGGACAAGATCGCAGCCGACAAGGAATTAAAACTGACCAGCAGCCTCGACCCGGCCCTGCCCCCCATCCTCATGGGCGACGCCCAGCGTTTGCAGCAGATCATGGTCAACCTGGTCAACAACGCGGTCAAATTTACAGACGCAGGGAGCGTCCACATGGACCTCTCCCAAACCGACCAGACCCATTGGCGCATCGAGATAACTGATACAGGCCGGGGCATCCCGGAGGACGAACTCCCCAGGATCTTCGAGGCTTTCCGGCAGGTCGAAGCAACCGCCATCCGTGAACACGGCGGTTTTGGGCTGGGGCTGACCATTGTCAAACAATTGGCCGGGTTGATGAATGGGGAAGTCAGCGTCAAATCTGAGTTGGGGAAGGGCAGCCGGTTCATTGTCACACTCCCCCTGATCGTCTCATAAACGAGGAAAACCATGAGCGAGATCAAAAAAACCTGGGCCTCATCGAAAACTTATCGCATCCTCCTGGCTGCCGCCATCGTTTATTTCCTGTTGCGCCTGGCGGTGCAGGTTTATTTTTCTTTTGGCTCCTTCGAGTCGCAGGCTGTCGAAGAAGGCGGGCAGATCTCTGTGGATTTGCAGCAGTCCTACGTAGCGGCAGCCAGGCATTTTTGGGCGGGCGAAGACCTGTATTTGAAAGGCTCGCTCGAAATCCTCGAACTCCATTATCCGTATTCCCCGGCGTTCGCCTTCCTTTACTCCCCGATCCTGCTGCTCCCGACGAACCTCCTGCTGGTCCTGATGTTCATCCTTCACATCGGGGCTTATGCCCTGCTGTATTTCTGGTGGCGGCGCATCTTCGACTACCTGAAACCGGAAAGCAGCCTCCCCAGAATCTGGGCCTGGATGCTGCCGGTCTTCCTGGCCTTCTCGGTCTTTTGGGACGACCTGGCTTACATGAACATCTACCTGATCGTAGCCCTCTACGCCACTTTCCTGATAGACGCGGTCGTGCGCGAGCGCCTCGCCCCGGCGGTCTTCTGGCTGGGGGTGATGATCCTGCCGGTCAAGCCGCACTGGGCCTTCGCCGCCGCCCTGCCGCTCCTGCTGGGACGTTACCGATTCTTTTTCAAGTTGATGCTCTGGACGGTCCTGGCCTACCTGGCTGTGACCGCGATAACCCTCCTCGGCGGCGGGATCGGGTACGGGCTTGCCCAATACCGGGATTACTTCGGGTTCCTGGCCCGCCTGAGCCGGGATTTTCCCTGGTGGGGGCCGGACAAGCCCTTCCTGGGATACAACCACTCGGTCATGCAGATCGTCCTGTATTTCCTGGGCGTCTCGTCCGGGACGATGCGGCTGGCTGCCGTTATCAAGCTCCTGGTCCTGGCCCCGCTCGGGGTCCTGGCCTTGCGTCTCCTGGCGAAGCCGCTCGATAAACCGGCTGCAGAAGTCCCGCAGGCTGCCCTCGACCTGGTCTTCGCCCTCTACCTGGGGGCCTTCATCTGGCTCGACATGGTTTGGGAGTTGTCGCTGGGCGTGGTCATCTTTGCCTACCTGCTGGCAACGGTCGAACAGAAATGGTCGAGGATCATTATGTGGATATTGTTCGCCCCTTACGCTCTCCTGGACATCTGGCGTTTGTTGAGTTACATCGCCTTTGGGGACGAAGTCCTTTATAATGGGTCTTACGTGTTGACTGACCCGCTCATATACGTCCCGGTAATTATGCTGGTTATCCTGCTTTTTTACGGATTGCTGCTCCAAAAATTATGGAAGACCCCGCTACTGCAAAAGACGAAGGATGCAACTTTTCAACAAACCGGGGCGTGAAGTGATACGGACGGGCGCAGCCCATCCACCTCACCCCACTTCCCCTTCTTTTGAGAAGTTACCTAAAACATAGACTGCGAACAGGAAGGAATGATCACAATGAATGAACTGGCTCTCGTCATCGAAGATGACCTCGACCTCTCGACCATTTTCTCCGAAGCCCTGACCGCCGCCGGGTTCAAAACCGAGGCTATCCTGGATGGGAGGGCAGCCCAGGCGCGACTGGACGAGGTTGCGCCCTACATCGTGATCCTGGATATGCACCTGCCCTACGTCTCCGGCCTGGACCTGCTCAAGCAGATCCGCACGGATGAGCGGCACAAGGATGCGCTGGTCGTGATCTGCACCGCCGACGCCCGCATGGGCGAAGCCGTGACCGATGATGCCGATTTCGTCCTGATCAAGCCGATCACGTTCACCCAGCTGCGCGACCTGACGAGGCGGCTCAAGCGATAAAACCAAAGAGCGTGTTTCATTTCGGTTGAAATAACCGTCCCGAAG
>DIDQ01000086.1:2077-12370 GCA_002418215.1 Anaerolineales bacterium UBA5796 | reverse complement strand
GGCTCGGCGTCTTAGCGTTAAAGATTTTGACCTTTTTGCAGGGGAGTCACGAATGGACGGCGCGCGCAATTCGATTATCCGTGAAAATTCGTGGATGGTTTCGGGGTGGATGGCGGTGCGCGGGTGAATAATGTGCTTACTGTTTGCTGTATAATTGCCGTTGTCGAGAAGGAGTTTATCAATGTTGGCACAAACGGCTCTCAAATACGATGTGGAAGTAAATAAAAATGGGCAGGTCGAACTGACTGTCCCGTTTCCTGCGGGCGCGCACGTGACCGTCTTTGTGGTGAATGCAGGCGACGCCTTTGCCGATCTGCTCTACGCTTCACAAAGCAGTACCGACTTTTGGGATAATCCGCTGGATGACGAGGATTGGAACCATGCCTGAGCAAGGGGACATTCTGCTTGTGCCGATCCCGTTCACCGACCTTTCGTCACGAAAACGGCGGCCTGTGATCGTTGCCTCCAATAACGCCTACAACCAGAAAACAACGGATTTGGTTGTCGTGGCAATGACATCGAATCCCGTCGAAGCAGATTACAGTTTTACGATCACTTCTGATGATCTCGAAAAAGGGACGCTCAATCATCCAGGCAAAGTCCGCGTGGACAAGATTTACACGATTTCCAAGTCTATTGTGGTCAAGACGTTCGGGCGGGTAAATGGGAAAGTGTTGGAACGCATTCGGAGTGAGTTGCAGAGTTTGACGGCAAAGAAGTAAACGAAAGACTTCCGAGGTGGTCGCCTTCGGAAGTCTTTTCGTTTTGCCATCAGACTGAGGGAGGGTATCTGTGCGGCGGGGTATGTTGAACTTGGTATAATTGCCGTTGAGAGAGAAAAGAGGCAGCATGGAAATTCGAGAATTGCAGGCACAATACGTCACCGATCAAAACGGTAAAAAGACGGCCGTCATCCTCCCCATCGAAGAGTTCGAAGAACTGTTGGAAGACCTGGACGATCTGGCTGTTTTGGCGGAACGCCGCGAGGAACCAACCATCCCCTTCGAGGAAGTTATCGAAAGACTGAAACGCGATGGCTTCCTACAAGATTGAGTGGAAGAACTCGGCCTACAAGGAACTTCAAAAACTGCCGCGGACGATGATTACAAGAGTCGTCGCGGCAGTTTCGGAGTTATCCAACGAGCCATTTCCGCATGGCGTGAAAAAATTGGTCAGTTCGGAATTCAGTTATCGCATTCGCGTGGGAAATTATCGTGTGGTTTATGAAGTTCTTGAAAACAGGTTGATCGTCGAAATTGTGCGCGTCCGTCATCGCAAGGATGTTTACAAATGATATAAAAAGTCCATCGGATTGGGGAAGGTTCTATGTGGAGGGGAAGCCGTCTATGAATAGTCGGGGGTAGGATGGGAAAGCGCGAGTTGACCAGCAGAGGGGAGAGCGGGCAAATCAAGGATGAAGACTGAAAGATAAAGGCTGAATAGGCGGCACACTCTCGCTTTGCTGTATAATTACCCGCATGGCAACACCAAATCCTTCACGTGTGAAAGTCAAAATCCCCAAAAAAGAACTGGCTGATTTCTGCCGCCGCTATCAGGTGCAGAAATTAGCCTTGTTCGGTTCCGTGCTGGGAAATAATTTCCGCGTGGATAGTGACGTGGATGTGCTGGTGTCCTTCCTGCCAAGTGCGCATATCGGGTTTATCACCTTTTCCCGTATGCAACGCGAGCTTTCGGGGTTGTTCAAACGGCCTGTGGACCTGGTTCCCATGGACGGGTTGAAGCCTGTCATTCGCGAGTCTGTGCTTGCGGATATTGAGGAAGTCTATGCGGCCTGAAAAACTCTATCTGACCGGATATTATTGAAGCCGCAAATTCCATTGCGAGATTCGTGATGGGGGAGAGTTTTGACGAATTCGAGCAAAACGAAATGATGAACAGCGCGGTTCTCCAGAAGCTGACGGTTATCGGCGAAGCCGCGTCCCGCCTGCCGAAAGAATTCACCAGCCGCTTTTCCGAAATCCCGTGGGTGGACATCATTGCCTTCCGAAACATTGCCGTCCATGAATACTTTAGACAATATCGGTGATAACACAGAAACACCGTCCCGAAGGTTTGGTTCGAACGACTCAGGAGCTTAACAGCAACCTTCGGGACGTTCTTCCCAATTGCCGATAAAGTCTTTTGCAATCCGTTGGGATATTGCCTGGACTGCCGCGACTGAGGAAGTCCCTGTGTTGAGGGAACAGATCGAGAAAATTTTGCGGGAAGAGTTTGCAGATTAGTGCAATGGCTAAAAAATAGAATTGGACTTCCGAGGTTATTGACTTCGGAAGTCTTTTTGTTTTCATCTTCGGGCTGGGGGAGGGCGTCCACTGCGACACTCCCTGCGGTCGTAGTGCAAGTGTGCGGCGGGGAAGCTGTCTATGAATAGGTTGGAGAGACGAGATGAAAGCGCGAGCCTTCGACGAATGGTCAGCGCGCAATTCGGGTATTCGTTAAATACCTGCCCTGAAGTGATTGATTACTTTGTTGCGACCTTCGTCTTTTTCTCAGGCATGGCGGATATCAATGCCCGCAGGGCTTTGTTCACTTCTTCGGAGGTGGTGAAAACCCTCGCCACATCGGGATCAACCATGACGATCAATGGCTCATTTTGCATGCGCGCTGCAAAACGATTCGGCTTCGCTTTTTTATAGTCGAAGCGATATTCCGCGGCCATTTCTTGAACCTTATTGGTTTTAGTTTCGGACGTTTTCTTCATAATCATTTATCTCGATTCGAGTTGCGCGTCTCGCGCTGATCAAGCGGACAATATCTTCTTGTCTCTCTACAAAACACACCAAAAGCATTCTCCGTAAAGCCGACATGCCGATGATGAATTCGCGATGTTCATCTTGGGAATGTTCCAAATCATCGAAAATATAAGCGAGCGGGTCTTTGAAAACGGTCACCGCCTCATCGAAACTGACGCCGTGTTTGCGAAGGTTGTTGGATGCTTTTTGCGGATCCCAAGTGAATTTCATGGTTGGGAGTATATCTTAATTTGTTGGCTGAGAGGAAATAAATTTCTGCCTCGACACATGAAAGTGGTTCCGACAGGGTTTCCCCCTTCGGGGACGATGCGATAAGCTCAACCGCCTGCTCAACCCATCACCTTCGGGCTGGGGGAGGGCGTCCGCGCGATTGGATGGATCGCGGACAGGGCGAAGGCCACGAGTTCCTGCACGAGGCGACGCAGGTGAAGAATATCTGGGTGCCGACGGGGGAGTAGGAGAGCAGGTAAGCAGGGAAGAGATGATTAGACTTCCGAAGCATCCGGAACTTCGGAAGTCTTGTTTCATTCTCCCATCATAATCGCCAGTGTCCCAGGCTCGACCAGTTGACGAAAGAGTTCATTCATTTTCTCTGCGGGAAAGGGGTAGTTGTTGTCAATCCACCAGGTCATTAGGGCGATAAACGAACTCGCAACATAATGTGCCAATAATTCAGGCGGGATATTTTTGTTTCTCTTTGGGAGCGCTGTTTTCAAATGGTCAAGTAAATAGCCGTAAAGATACTTCTGCACATGAGTCAGGGTGATATAGCCGCCTTGTTGTTTTTGCACCTGCTGGAACATGGTCAGGCTCAAAGCCCAGGGACTCTCGTTGTCGTACTCTGTTCCTGACAGGAAGTCCTCGAACTGGGCGCGCAGGGGTTCGAACCCGCTTAGGAGGAGTTGGTCCAGGCTCTCAAAGTGCGCGTAGAACGTGGATCGTCCCACGTTTGCACGGTCAATGACATCCTGCACCGTGATCTTTTCGAATCCTTTTTCCATGATCAATTGACCCAAAGCATTTTGTAATGACCGTCTGGTGCGCTCCACGCGGCGGTCCATAACTTTTTGAGGCATAAAAAATCTCCTATCTTTCAACTCGCTTTGTAATGCCATTCTGAACAAGTCGTTTCCCGATGTTCAGTAACGAACAGATTTCAACACATTGGTTGTTGACATCTCTTCACCATCGCTGTATAACCGAACACGATGTTCAGAAACATATACAGTGTACATCAATTTCATTTATTTGAAAAGGAGAAAATCAAAATGGAAACAGGATTGGTTAGTCGAAAACAGGCGATGGCGATGCCTGTTGCGGAGAAACCCCTCATCGAATTGAGGAAGGTCTCCAAGATGTATGACGTCGCCGCAGGGAAATTCCTTGCGCTCAAGGAAGTGGACATGCAAGCCGAGGCAGGCGAATTCGTCGCGGTGGTCGGCAAATCGGGGAGTGGGAAATCCACGCTCATTAACATGATCACGGGCATTGATACGCCGACATCAGGCGAAGTATTTGTTGCTTCGACAGCTGTCCATGCAATGGATCAGGAACAGTTGGCGATATGGCGTGGACTCAATGTGGGTGTTGTCTTTCAATTCTTTCAACTGCTCCCCACACTGACCGTGGCAGAGAACGTTATCCTGCCGATGGACTTTTGCGACACCTTCCCCGTCAACGAACGGCGGGGAAGGGCGATCTCCCTGCTGGAGAAAGTCGGCATTGCCGAACAAGCCGATAAACTTCCTGCCGACCTCTCGGGCGGACAGCAACAACGCGCCGCTATCGCCCGCGCGCTTGCAAACGACCCGCCGATTCTGGTCGCGGACGAGCCGACGGGCAATCTCGATTCGCACACATCAGACGCGGTGATGGGGTTGTTCGCGGGTCTCGCTGCGGAAGGCAAAACGGTGGTAATGGTGACACATGAGCGCGACCTCACCCGCTATTTCACACGCTCCATCATGTTATCGGATGGAGTGGTTATCACAGACAAGGATAAAAAATGAACAGTCCGCGTTGGAAAAAATTATTACGCGACCTGCAAGCCGCGCGTGGTCGCATGGTAATGATGGTCGTAGCCATAGCCATCAGTATTTTTAGCGTTGGCACGTTTCTAGGCGCATATACCATCTCGATTCGTGAGATGAGTCGCAATTACCTCGGCACGAATCCTGCCTCGGCGTTCATCGAGTTGGATCGAGTAGACGACGCGCTCGTACAAGCTGTCAGCGAGAGAGAAGACATCTCGGAAGCCGAAGCAACTTCCTGGGTCGGAGCGAGAGCCGAGGTTAGTCCCAATGAGTGGATGCCCGTGTTGCTGTTCGTCATCCCCGATTTTGAAACATCGCACGTCAGCACGATCGCTCCTGAGGCAGGGGAATATCCACCGTCGAGTCAAACCATTCTTGTCGAACGTGAAGTCTTGCCGCTGCTGGATTTGAAGATCGGAGATGCGATCACGATCCAAACGCCCAATGGCGCGAAGCAGGAAATAAAAATTTCGGGAACGGTGCATGACCCTGCGCTGGCGCCTGCGTGGCAGGAACAAACGGTGTATGGATACATCACGCCGGCCACCTTGGCGACGCTCGGCGAAAGCGAAACATTGCACATTCTCAAAGTGACCGTGAGCGATAAGCCGTATGACCTTGCCGCGATTGAAGCGACGGTGAGCGAATTGGCAGTGTGGTTGAAGGCGCAGGGATATGAAGTGCATGAGATTCGCATTCCGCCGCCAGGGGTGCATCCGCATCAAAGCCAGATGACCTCCGTGATCGGGTTGTTTCTGGTGTTTAGTTTTATGGCTTTGGTTTTGAGCGCCATTCTCACCGCAACGATGATCAATGGTCTGCTGGCGCAACAGATTCGCCAGATCGGTATCATGAAAGCCATCGGCGCACGCACACGGCAGATCACAGGTCTGTATCTTGTATTGATCATTGCACTTGGCATGATGGCTTCAATAATCGGTGTGCCATTGGGTACTGTGGCGGCTCGCGGCTTCACGGGCGTGATCGCTCAACTTCTCAATCTCGAAATTTACAGCGATGCCATTCCTGCTTGGGTCTATCTCATTCTATTTACAGTGGGCATCCTTGTTCCACTCCTCATTGCATTGGATCCCATTCTCAAGACGACGCGCATCACCGTGCGGGAGACTCTTAGCGATTACGGGATCAGTCGGGACGCTTCGGCTTCAAATCTACGGGACGGCTGGTTCAGCCGCCTTCGGTTTTTCGACAATACCCTGATCCTTGCCCTGCGTAATACCTTCCGCCGCCGCGGACGATTAATCCTCACGTTGAGTTTGCTCTCCGCGGCTGGCGCCATGTTCATGACGGGGCTGAACGTGAGCAGCGGCTGGGAAGCCTCTCTCGACCAATCCGCCGCAGACCGCCATTACGATTTGGAGATCCGCTTCAACGCTCCTGTACCTGCGGAGCAGGTTGACTCGTTGCTTACGGATGTCCCTGGCGTGGAGAAAAGCGAATCATGGAACCTGCTGCCTGTCGCCTTGAATCGCCCCAACGGTTTGGAGATTGTGCGGACATATCCCGATGGCGGGCACGGCAGTTTCACGCTCCGTTCCTTCCCCCTGGGCAGTGGCCTGATTGAAACGCCCCTGCTCGATGGTCGCTTTTTGCAGGCGGGCGATACCGATGCAGTCGTCTTGAATCAAAACGCCAAAGCGTTCTTCCCTGAAGTGAAAGTGGGAGATGAGATCGAATTGTTGATCGAAGGTGAGGTGAAAACCTTCCATCTCGTGGGTATTATCGAACAGACCCTTTCCCCATCTGCGGCGTATGTGTTGCCTGAAACCTTCGCCAGCGCGACGGGTCAACCCATTGAATTGACGAACGCTGTCCGCATCGTGATGCGTGAACATGACGAAGAAGCAATGGCTTCCATTACTCGTGATGTCGAGGAGGCGTTGTCGGCAGGAAATGTCAGGGTCAAGGTCACGGTTTCGGAGGCGCTATTGGGAGAAGCCATCAGCGGTCACGTGTATATCTTCATCGTTGCCCTGATGATGATTTCAGCGGTCATGGCGGTGGTTGGTGTACTGGGACTTGCCTCCAGCATGGGTACCAGCGTCATCGAGCGGACTCGTGAGTTTGGCGTGATGCGCGCCATTGGTGCGAAGTCAAAGACGATTTTGCGGAATATCATCAGCGAAGGAGTCTTCATCGGCTTGATGAGTTGGGTGATCTCATTGCCCCTATCCCTTCCATTGTCGTTCGGCATTGATTATTTGATTGGCATGTTGTCCTTCCGCTCGCCCCTGCCGTTGGTCGTTTCCTCTGTCGGTTTGGTTGTCTGGGTTGCACTGATCATCGCAGGCTCCATTGCCGCAAGCGCCTATCCCGCCCAACAAGCCTCACGCCTGACCGTGAGAGAGACGTTGGCATATATCTAAAAAGGAGTATTGAAAATGGCACTAAAAACCAATAACAGAAAGAAGATCGTGAAAGTGATCCTCTGGGTAGTGGTCATCCTTGCCCTGCTGGGGACCATGCATGTCCTGGTCAACTACTTTGACCTGTTCGAGTTCCTGCAAAAACTGCATGGAGGATAAATAACAAAAAGCGCCGCTTGATATCTGAGTGGCGCTTTTTGTTTTGGATGACAATGATATACTGTTGGGAACCAGGAAAGGAAGTTCCATGCCCACCCGCTACAAAATCCAACAAAAACTATTCTCCATCGGCGACGACTTCTGGATCGAAAACCAGGACGGCAAGAAAGTCTTCAAAGTGGACGGCAAGGTGCTGCGAATAAGCAAAACGCTCGTCTTCGAAGATGCGAACGGTAAAAAGTTGTGCCAGATCAAGGAACGCCTGCTGACGATCAAGGATACGATGGTGATCGAAGACCCGCACGGCAAGGATATCGCCGTGGTCAAGAAGGCGCTCATCACCCCGCTGCGGGATAAGTGGGATGTCAAGGTCAAGAACGGCCCCGACCTGGACGTGCAGGGCGACATCCTCGACCACGAATACGCCATCAAGCAGGGGTGGAACAAGGTCGCCGAAATCTCCAAGAAATGGTTCCGCCTCACCGATACCTACGGCGTGGAAATTGACCCCGGCCAGAACGACATCCTCATCCTGGCCATCGCGGTCGCCATTGACATGATGGCCCACGACGAGGACAAAAAAGACAAGGCGTGACCTTCCACATCGGCTGTCCGATCTGGTCGTTCAAGGGCTGGGTGGGGAATTTCTACCCGCAAGGGACAAAGCCGGCCGACTTCCTGCGCGAATATACCCGCCGCCTGACCACCGTCGAAGGCAACACCACCTTCTACGCCGTCCCGCCGAAGAAGACCCTCGAAGCCTGGGCCGCCGAAATGCCCGAAGGCTTCCACTTCTGCCCCAAACTGCCGCGCGCCGTCAGCCACGAGGGGACGCTGGCCGGGCACATCGAAGACGCGCTCTCTTTTGTGGAAGTCATGGACCAATTGGGGACGCGCCTCGGCCCGATGTTTTTACAGCTTCCCCCGCGTTACTCACCCGGACAGTTCGACGACCTGAAAGCGTTCCTGGACGCCTGGCCTGCCCGCCGTTTCCTGGCAGTGGAAGTCCGCCACCTGGCCTGGTTCGACCCGCCCCATCACGAGGCGCTCAACGACCTGCTCGCCCGCCACAACATGGCCCGCGTGGTGATAGACACCCGCCCCATCCGGGACTTGAAGGGGGATGCCGTCCTGCGCGGCAGCGCCTACGAGAGTCTGCTCGAAGCCCGCGACCAGAAACCGGACCTGCCCGTCATCCCGGAGCGCACGGCGGACTTCGCCTTCGTCCGCTACATCGGCCACCCGCAGGCAGCGTTCAACACAGCCCTGTTGGCCGAATGGGCCGAATACCTGGTTTCCGAGCTGCGCCAGGGGACGAATATCTATTTCTTCTGCCACTCCCCTGACAACCTGATCGCCCCCTATCTGTGCCGCGACCTGTACCAGCGCGTGGCAGCCCACGTTCCCCTCCCGCCCCTGCCCTGGGACGACGCCGACGCCGACAGGTTCGAGCAGGGCAGGTTATTCTGAAACGCACGTCATTGCGAAGCGGTGTTTTTCCGCTGAAGCAATCTCATGCAGGATGGGTAACTGGAGCCTGGAGATTGCTTCAGTCGCTTCGCTCCTTCGCAATGACATCGCTTGATTTACAAAAGTGCGACGCATTTTCTAGCTTTCTTCCTCAGGTTCGTACTCAGCCACGATCGCCTGCACCTGGGCCACCTGCTCCGCCGTCAGCGGGCCGTACTGCATCGCCCCGGCGTTATCCTGCACCTGCCTGACGGATTTGAATCCGGGGATCGGAACCATGCGCCCGTCCAACGCCCAGATGTAAGCTAAAGCGCCCTGCGCCATCGTGCGCCCGTTAGAGGTGAAAACCTCCCGCAGCGCGTCCACTGTCCGCAAACGGCGGGCAAACCTGCCGTCCGAGAAAGAGACGCCGGTGCGGATGTCGTCGTCCGGGAAGGTCGAGTCGGGGCTGAATTTCCCGGTCAGGATGCCTTTGTTGAGTGGGTCCTTGTTGATTCCGGCCAGGTCGAAGGCGGCGCAAAGCTGGCGCATCCCGGCGTTATCGTAGATGGCATTCAGGCGGAACTGGATCGAGGCGCAATGTTCTCCATCCGCAAAGACGCGCGCCCGGTCAGCCAGGTCGGTGCTCCAGCCATACCAGCGGATCTTGCCTTCGGCGACCAGGTCTTCCAGGATGCCGCGCAGTTCCAGCGCCAGGGCCGGGTCGTAGTTCCCCTCGTGGAGCTGGTAGATGTCAATGGTGTCGGTCTGCAAGCGGCGCAGGCTGTTCTCGACATCCTGGCGCACGTTGGGGATGATCCGGGCTGCGTCGCCGTAAACGGTTTTGGCTTGCTCGTTGACGATGTGCCCGAACTTGGTGGCGATGACCACTTTATCGCGGCGGCCTTTGAGCGCCTGGCCGAGCACCGCCTCGCTGTGGCCGGCCCCGTAGTTGGCCGCCGTGTCGAAAAAATTGATCCCGGCCTCCAGCCCGGCATGTACCGCCCGGATCGATTCGGCGTCGTCGGTCCGGCCCCACCCGGCCGGGAACGGCTCCCGCCCCGGCTGGTCCCAGGTCCACGGGCCGCCGATGGCCCAGCAGCCCATCCCCAGGGCGCTGACTTCCAGGTTGCTCTTGCCGAGTGTGCGTTTCAACATGACTAACTCCTTTCGCTATTTTCCAAACATTACACACCATCAACTTCTAAGCCTGGATTTGAAATTTCAAAGTTTGAATTTTCAAAACCAAAGTTTGAATCACCCAACTTCAAAGCTTGAATTTGCAATTTCAAAGCCTGAAATTTCCAAATCCAAGCCTGATTTCTATGAAAGTGTCTGAAAAGCCCGCATTTTTATCACGAAGACACGAAGTCACAAAGACTAAAACGGGGGAAAAAACTGGCTCTTCAGGTTTAAGTGGGGTGAAAACCCGTTTTACCACCGAGCACACGGAGAGCACGGAGATTTTAAATGTTTTTCTCTGTGGACTCT
>DIDQ01000086.1:0-2057 GCA_002418215.1 Anaerolineales bacterium UBA5796 | reverse complement strand
TAAAATATCAAAGAGCCAAAAAACTTTGTGACTTGGCGACTTGGTGGTAAGGTTTTCAGACACTCTCGCAAGAAATTAAAACCAAAAGGTCGAGCCATCCCTCCCAACCTTTTACCCTGAAAACACGAAACAAGCACCACGCAACACTACCCCATCCGCCCGGTAATGTAGGCCTCCGTCAATTCTTCCTTCGGGGTGGTGAACAGTTGTTTGGTCGGCGAGAATTCGACCAGTTCGCCCAGCCAGAACAGGCCGGTCCTGTCCGAGACGCGGGCGGCCTGCTGCATGTTGTGGGTCACGATGACGATGGTGTAATCCTTTTTCAGGTCGGCGATCAGGTCTTCGATGCGGCCGGTGGCGATCGGGTCGAGGGCCGAGGTGGATTCGTCCATCAGGATTACCTCCGGCTGGACGGCAATGACTCGGGCGATGCACAGCCGCTGCTGCTGTCCGAGCGACAGGCTGAGGGCGTCCTGTTTGAGATCGTCTTTCACCTCTTCCCACAGCGCCGCAGCTTTGAGACTCTGCTCGACCACCTCGTCGAGGCTGGATTGGCCGTTGAGCGTGCCCAGCACCCGCGGCCCGAAGGCCACGTTGTCATAGATGGATTGGGGGAACGGGTTCGGCTTCTGAAAGACCATCCCCACCCGCTGGCGCAGGTCCACCACGTCCATTTCGGGGGCGTAGATGTCCTGGCCGTTGAGCAGGACCCGGCCCTCGACCCGCGTCCCGCTGATGGTGTCGTTCATCCGGTTCAGGCAGCGCAGGAAAGTGGACTTGCCGCAGCCTGAAGGCCCGATCAGGGCCGTGACCTCACGCGGGGCAATCTCCAGGTTGATGCCGGCCAGCGCCTTCGACGGGCCGTAGTAAAAATCCAGGTTACGAACGGTGAATACGGGGGCTTCGGTCATGGGGTGAATTTTACATTATTTTGCAACGGTTCAGGGAGTGCGTCGCACCAACCTGCCGGGGAAAATCCCAATAAACGGGAGATTCTGCCTGTTTGTAACCGCTCCGTTCAGGCAGGTGCGACGCACCCTACAACGCCGCTTTCGGAATCAACCTTCATTCCTTTGGCGGCGTTTGCAGGCTAATTGGATGAATCACTATCGCGGGGCCGAGCAGCCAATGATTTATGGAATTACTGGAATCCAAGAATAGCTTATCCACCGGCTTCGTCGCATGGTACAACGCTCATTTCTGGTTAGTTTTGGTAAGTCTTTTGGCCATCCTGAAGAACTCTCCACTTGGGCAGGATCGGGATACATGAGGTAATCTTTTTTACTGGAGTGGTAGGTATTAGCTAATCCAAGTAACGCATGGCCAAGCTCATGGCAAAGCGTAATATCGTTTGTCCCGGGTTCGATGAAAACCGATCCATAAAGAGGAAGGTGAAGACCTTGCAACCCCTTAATTTCTCCGACAACATAAACTGTTAATTTAGTGGGACTATCCCTTCCGAGAAGAAGCACAAAACCTTTTAGATACTCTAATATCTTAGCCCCCAAGCTCGAACCATCAATATAGTAAAGAGACTTCGATTTAGTTCGACTTATTGGCCCGTAACGTTTCACTGCTATTCGTGCCCTTGCCCGTAAAATTCGATTGGCAAATTGGATTCTCTCATCAACCTCTGTATTTGTGCAGGGATTCTGGGTTGCTTTATCATAATCAACAATAATTACTTCTAATTCCAAGGTACGCAAAGGAAGTTTATCCAGTTCGCTATCGCCTAAGAAAATGCACCACATCCACTTCACCGGCCAACCTAATATATTAAGGATCGTATATGCCAAGGTTTCAATCAAACTGATCACTCTACAAACTATATAAACAACCCACTTACCAATAATTATAACAATCCATTTCACAACCCAGATAAAGAATACCTCCAACCAACAGAACCATTTATTACAACAAAGACACCACATCTTGCATTTCTTCTTTTTACATTTCTTACGGGAACGTTTTTCTTGTTCTTCAATCGGAGTTTCCACTTTCTCTTCGAACCATTCCTTATATTCTTCGCATACTTTAGCGTAGCTTTTGTGCAATCG
>DIDQ01000041.1:19430-78366 GCA_002418215.1 Anaerolineales bacterium UBA5796 | reverse complement strand
CGTTCGCTGCGCCGGCGGGCCAGGGCCAGCCCGCGCCTGCGGGTGGAGGTGAGGATCAGGAGCAGCACCAGCCCCGCCAGGACGGCCGCGCCGGCGGCCAGGTATTGGCTGTACTGGTCGAGGATGGCCCGCAACCCGCCCGGCGGCTGGATCACCGTCACCTGCACCGGCACGCCCATGCTGATGCGGCTCAAGCCGAGTTCATCTTCGACTTCCACCTGGAGGGTGTGCTCGCCGCTTTCAGCGTAGGCGCTCAGGTCCCAGGTGAAGGACTCGAAGGGTTCGGCGGTGTTTTCGGCGGCAAGCTGGCCGTCCACGTACAGGGCGGTGCGGAGGATGCGCCGGTCGTAGCCGTCGGGGAATTCGATGAGCATTTCCAGCGGCTGTGCGGCCGGGGCCATGGCCTCCAGGTTGTATTTGTCTTCCTCGGGGGTCTGGCGGATGATCTGGGTCGGCGGCGAGACCAGGACGGGGTTGGGCGGCTGGATGTCGAGGCTGAAAGCCTGGGGCGGCGATTCAGCCCGCGTCTCGCCTGCGGCGATCTGTAACGTCAGGGTGTGCTCGCCCGGCGCGTTCAGGGCAGAGGTATAGGCCAGGCTGTAGGCATGGCGCAGGTTGCCGAGGAATTCTTCCGGGTTGGGCAGGGCGCCTTCGCCGTTGAAGATGTAAAAGTTCCCGCCGGTCTGTGCGGCCAGGTTTTGGAAAGTGGTTGCGCTGGAATGGGAGAAATAAGCGTCTGAATCGACCATCCAGACCGAGATGCTGGTGTCGCTTTGCAGGGCGCGGGCCAGCAGGCTGTCGAGCATGCCGAGCTGGTCCTGTTCCATGTGCGGGGTGATGAACAGGATGGCGCGCTTCATGTCCGGCTGGGGAGGCGCATCCTGGGCCAGGTCGAGGGCGAAGGACAGGGTTTGCAGGGTCGGCGGGGTGTTGCCCGCGTCGAGTCCCATGCCCAGGAAAGCGGCCACCCAGTCGGCGACCGGCCCATGCGAGAGGACGGTCCCATTGGCACCGGCCAGGCTCAGGTCGTCGTCCAGGCCAGCAGGGTGGGTGACGGCCCAGTCCTGTAACGCCTGCTGGACCCGCTCGTAGCGCGAGACGCCGTTGGCATCCTCGAAGGCCAGCGGCAGGCCGGGGTTGACCGCCACCACCCATTGCACCGGGCGGGTCAGTTCATCCAGGGTGTCCACCGGGAGCGGCCGGTCGTCCTCCATGACAATGACCTGCCCGGGCGTCAGACCGGAGATGAACGCGCCTTCGGAGGTATAGGCTTCGAACGACAGGCTGATCCGCGGGAAATTGTCGGTCTGGACGGACGAGACGCTGACGCGTGCGGCCGGGGACTCCTGGGCGAAAGCGGGCGCGGCAACGGACAAGATGAGCATCGCCCCCAACAAGATCGAAGCTGTTTTACGCATCCTGAAATACTTTGCTTTGATGCAGGTCACATTTGAAATGTGACCTACTCCTCCGGCGGGGGCAATTGGTCCTGTTCTTTGGGCGGGGGCAGCTTGATCCACTGGTGCAGCCCGGCCCAGACCAGCAGCGGCGCGCCGATCAGCGTGCTTGCCACCGGGTACGGCACCCCGGCAAATATTCCCATGAAAACACCTTTTGCTACAGATGGACCCCATTCGTCCTTTGCAATATAGTGTTGTATCAGCGATGAAGCGACAGCGCCGATCAATCCTACGCCCAGGCTGGTCAAAACCAGGATCGGTGGCGCGATCGTTTCGAGCAATTCAGGGATGGCAAAAATGTAGTCGAGGGCAAGTGTGATCAAAGCGCTCATCGGATGGATCAGCGGGGCAGGCACGGGGCGGCGGACTTCAATTTCGTCGGACATAGTATCTCCAAAATCAGGCAGCTTCAAGAGGCGCGGGTGTTTGGCCCTCGACTTCGGGCTGGCGCGAGGCCCGCAGGTAAGTCACCATCCAGGCTGAATTGATGTACGCCATGACCAATCCCTGGGCGAGGAAAGCCAGCGGCAAGATAACGGCAAATAATATCCCAAAGCCACGGAAGATGAACGTCTCGTCAATATTCCCGGAGGACAACGGGACGATCAGCAGGGCCTGGACGAAGAACATCGGCATCGAAATGACCATGCCGACCATCATTTGCGCCAAATACAGGATCACGGTCATCAGCGCCAGCGGCCAGAACTTGCGCCGGATCAATTCCCAGGCGCGCTTCAGGGCCGCGAACAATCCCAGGTCATCCCCAACGATGGCCGCCATCCCCAATTGGATGGTGAGATACATCAGAATCCCCAGCGGGACCAAGACAATCATCATCGGCAGGATGCAAAGGAAGGCCACTCCGGCAGTGACCATCCCCAGCAAGGCCGGGACAGCGAAAACGACCGCACCTCCCAGGCCGATCAACAGGAACAGGCCGGCAATGCGGCCAATGTAAGGCCAACTGGCCTCCCACAGGTTGCCAAAGGGCAGCCGGTCGGCTCCGTCCAGGGCCTGCAACGTCCCTTTGTAAGTGCCGGCATTGCTCAAGGCCGAGAAAACCAGCGAGACCAGGTTCAATAGCAGGAGCAGGCCAAAGAAAATGATCCCAAAACTGCCCTGGCCTGCATCGAAGGCATTTTCGAGTTCCTGCGGGGTCGAAAAAGCGAAAAAGCCTCCCATCAGGAACACCATCAAGGCCGGGACCGCCATCCCCAGCAGCCCAAACCCATAGATGACCTTATGTTTCCAGGCCGTCTTCCAGGCAGTGCTCAGAATCTCACCGTAATCCATCCTCGCTCCAATCCAATCGTCAATCCAAAATCGTCAATCGTAAATCCAAAATCGCAAATTGAACTACTCCCACTCGATCGTCGCCGGGGGCTTGCTGGTAATATCATACACCACCCTGTTGATTCCGTGTACTTCGTTGACGATCCGGTTCGAGACCTTGGCCAATATCTCGTGGGGGATGCGGGCCCAATCGGCGGTCATGAAATCGTCGGTCACCACCGCCCGGATGGCGCAGGCCTCTTGATAGGTCCGCTGGTCGCCCATCACGCCCACCGAGCGCACCGGCAGCAGCACCGCAAACGCCTGAGAGGTCTCGGCCCCTTTGCCGATAAACCCGGCAATGGACAATTCTTCGAGCAGGATGGCATCCGCCAGGCGGAGCTTTTCCACCCGCTCCGGCGTGACCTCGCCCAGGCAGCGCACGGTCAGGCCCGGACCCGGGAACGGCTGCCGCCAAACCATCTTTTCCGGCAGCCCCAGCGCTTCGCCGACCGCCCGCACCTCATCCTTGAACAAATACCGCAGCGGCTCGACCAGTTCGAACTGCATATCTTCCGGCAGCCCGCCCACGTTGTGATGGGTCTTGATCTTGGCCGCCTTGTCCCGGTCGGGCGCGGCCGATTCGACCACGTCCGGGTAGATCGTGCCCTGCATCAGGAATTTGGGCATCCCCAACGCCCGGGCCTGGGCCTCGAAAATGCGGACGAACTTCTCGCCGACGATCCGGCGTTTCTGTTCCGGGTCGGTGACGCCTTTCAAAGCCGCAAAATACTCGTCGGCCGCGTCCACCGCTACCAGTTCCGCGCCCATGGCCTCGCGGAAAGTCGCCACCACCTGCCCGGACTCGTCCTTGCGCATCAGGCCGGTGTCCACGTAGACCGCCGCCAGTTGGTCGCCGATGGCTTTGTGCATCAGGGCCGCCGCGACCGTCGAATCCACCCCGCCGGAGACCGCCGCCAGGACGCGTTCCGCCCCCACCCGGTCACGGATGCGGGCCACGGCTTCCTCGATGATCGATTCCGGCGTCCAGGTCGGGGCCGCTCCGCAAATGTCCACCGCAAAATGTTTGAGCAACGCCGCGCCGTTGGGCGTGTGATGCACCTCCGGGTGGAATTGCACGCCGAAATACCTGCGCCGCATGTCGCCCATGGCCGCGAATGGACTGTTCCCGCTGCGGGCCAGGGCGATGAAGCCCTCCGGCATCCGCGTGATCCGGTCGCCGTGCGACATCCAGACGCGTGAGAGATTCGAGAGCAGGGGATCAGAGAGCAGTGGCTGAATGTCTGCCGGGCCGTATTCGCGGTGAGCTGACGAATCCACCTGGCCGCCCAGGGCGTGGGTCAGGGCCTGCATCCCGTAGCAGATGCCGAGGACAGGTAATCCGCTTTCGAAGATGAAGGGCTGGATGAACGGCGCGCCCGCTTCATAAACCGAATTCGGCCCGCCCGAAAGAATGAAGCCTTTAGGCTGGATGGCAAGGATCGTCTCCGGGGCCGCGTCCCAGGGGAAGAGTTCACAATAGACGTGGGCCTCGCGCACCCGCCGGGCGATGATCTGGGCGTACTGCGAGCCGAAGTCGAGGATGGCGATGGAATTTTTCATGGTTTATGGTCAAAAGTTGAAAGTTGAAGGTAATTTTCCGAGGGTGCGTCGCACCTTTCCAAGCGGGCTAATTTCAAGTGAAAAAGTTGTCCGTTTAACGAGATTTTGCTCAAAGTCAGGTGCGATATCATGCCCGTAGGGTACGCACTCGCGGGTAAACATTAAACCTTGAACCTTCAACCTTGAACATCAGAGATAAGATGGAAATGCAACTGCGGGAAATCCTGATACTCCCCGCCATTGACGACCAGCCGGTAAGCGGTGAGTTGGAATTCCTGCACCAGGCTTTGGGCGGTGGCGTAGAGGTCGGCAAGAAAGGCGGTATCCGCCGGGTCGAGGTCCGCCAGCGAAGCGACCGCCTTCTTCGGCACGATCAACACGTGGAAGGCGTAAGCCGGTTTGGGATGCCTGAACGCGATCAGGTTTGGGGTCTCGCGCAGGCGCTGGACGGGCAGGGCAAAACTCATCTGGGCGAAAAGCCATCCGGCAAGGACGCGCAGCAAACTTTTCAACAACCTGGACACTGAATACTGAATACTGCTCACTGGTCGCTGAACACAATCTTGTCATCGTCCAGGCTGGTGATGCAGGCCAGCGACTTGACCGGCACGCCCAGTGTGGAGAGCAGGTCCCGCCCGCCCTCGAAGGTCTTCTCGATCAATGCGCCGATACCGACGATCTCGGCCCCGGCGGTCTGGGCCAGGCGCACCAAGCCCATGATGGTCGCGCCGCTGGCAAGGAAATCGTCAATGATGAGCACCCGCTCGCCATGCGACAGGTATTCGGGCGAGACGATCAGCTCCACCATCCGGCCTTTGGTGTGCGAGGGGGCCAGGGTCAGGAAAACCTGGTCGGGCATGGTGATCGGCTTCGTTTTGCGGGCATAAACAACCGGCAGTCCCAAGTGGATGCCGGTCGCGACTGCCGGGGCGATGCCCGAAATTTCAGCCGTCAAAATTTTCGTGGCTTTCAGGTCGGCAAAGATGCGGGCGAACTCCTCGCCGCATTCGTACATCAGCACCGGGTCCACCTGGTGGTTGACGAACCCGTCCACCTTCAGGATGCCGTTGCCGAGATTCTTGCCGTCGCGCTGGATGCGCTCTTTGAGTGCTTGCATGTCACCTCCGAATTGACTGGACAATGGGATGCCTGATTTTACAACGGGCGGGCCGAATGGGGTAGGTCACGTTTGCGAAGTCCCCGACAGGGGGAAACGTGACCTACCTACTGTGTTAGAATCGGCCCGTGACCGGAAAGACCGTGCTGATCCTGGCGTCGAACTCCCCCCGGCGTCGGCAACTGCTGGCGCTGGGCAATTGGATGTTCAACGTGATCGTCGCAGACGTGGACGAGACGCCGTTCCCTGGCGAAAAACCCGCAGATTACGTCCGCCGGTTGGCCGAAGCGAAAGCCCGGGCGGTGGTCGGCCTCGCCCGCCCGAACCACATCATCGTGGCCGCGGATACGGCCGTGGTGGACAGCGACCGCATTTTGGGCAAACCGGCAGACATGGCCGAGGCCGCGTCCATGCTCAAGCAACTGCGCGGACGGATACACCAGGTCCATACCGGGATCGCCGCCCTGCGGGTGAGCGACGGTCAACTGCTGACCGACCTGTGCGTCACCGACGTACCGATGCGCAACTACAGCGACCAGGAAATCGAATCCTATGTTTTCAGCGGCGACCCGCTCGACAAGGCCGGCGCGTACGCCATCCAACATGCCGGTTTCAAGCCCGTGGAAGAACTACGCGGCTGTTATGCCAGCGTGATGGGCCTGCCGCTCTGCCACCTGGTACGCGTGATGGCAAAGATAGGTGTTTATCCTTCGGTCAACCTTCCGATCGCTTGCCAGACCATGCTGCAATATCCCTGCCCTGTTTCGCGCGCCATCTTGCGCGGCGAACAAGTCGGCTGACATTTTTAACGCAAAGGCGCGAAGACGCCAAGCAGTTTTAGAAAAATGGGAGCAAAAGAAGACCCATTGACCCGCTTCCAAAATGGCCCAAGGTCAATTTTGACGAAGTGGAAATGCCAAAAAGTTTCCAAAAAATAATCCCTTTGTGACTTTGTGGCTTTGCGTTAAAAAATTTTCGGATAGAGCCTTAGGTGAAACGATGAAATATGTCAAAAAAGGCAAGCCGATGCTCGCACTCCAGTTTCGGAAACACATCAGGATCATCATCCCGGCGCTGATCGCCGCGCTCATCCTGATTTCGTGCGCGCCAGGCAGCGGGTCCGGGACCGAACCGCCGCCGCCCACCCTGCCGGGACCCAGCATCAGCGTCACCGACGCGCCCGACGCCCGGGCCGCGGTCGGTTCCTTCCTGGACGCCTGGGCAGCCGACGATTACGCCGGCATGTACGCCATGCTGACCAAAACCAGCCGTGACGCCGTCTCCGCCGAGGATTTCGCCAAGCGTTACAGCGAAGCGATGACTACCATGGCCCTGGCCGGGCTGGATTACGAAATCCTTTCGACGCTGACCAACCCGTATACTGCCGAGGCGGCTTTCCGCGTCACCTACCGGACCAACCTGGTCGGGGACTTGACCCGCGAGATGGTCGCCCGCCTGAGCCTGGAAGACGGCGAATGGCGCGTCCAATGGGAGGAGGCCCTGATCCTGCCGGAGCTCAAGGGCGGCAACCGTTTGGCGATGGATTACAAGACCCCGGCCCGGGGCAACATCTACGCCCGGGACGGGGAGGCGATCGCCGCCCAGTCCGACGCGGTGGCCCTGGGCATCGTCCCCGGCCAGATTGACAATGAAGAGGGGCTGCTGGTCGAACTGTTCAAGCTGACCGGCATCCGCCCGGATACGCTGCGGGCCTCTTACGAGTTCGCCGCCCCCGATTGGTACATCCCGGTCGGCGAGGTCTCCGCGGACGAATTCAACCGGCGTTACAACTACTATGCCAGCCTGGGCGGATTGGCTTTTTCGTATTACACCTCGCGTTTCTATCCCAACGGCGGGATCGCTCCGCAGGCGGTTGGGTACACCCTGTTCATTTCGCCGGAAGAACTTGCCGCCTACCAACGCCAGGGCTACAGCGGCAGCGAACGGGTCGGCGCATCGGGGATCGAAAAGTGGGGCGAGCCGTACCTGGCGGGCAAACATGGCGGTTCGCTCTATGTGCTGGATCCGTCCGGCAACATCGTCACCATGCTGGCCCGCAGCGATCCGGAGCCGGCCCAATCCATCACGCTGACGATTGACAAGGATCTGCAGCTCCAGGCCCAGGCGGCCATGGGCGCTTTCAACGGGGCGATTGTGGTCTTGGAGCGGGATACCGGGCGGGTGCTGGCGATGGTCTCCTCGCCGGGGTTCGACCCCAACCTGTTCGACCCGAACAACCGGAACTTCGGCGCGCTCAACGACAACGACGGGCTGGTCAACCGCGCCGCCCAGAGCACCTACCCGCTCGGCTCGGTCTTCAAGATCATCACCACCTCAGCCGCCATGGATAGCGGCGAGTTTACGCCCGAATCCACCTATGATTGCCAGTATGAATTTACCGAATTGCTCGACCGGACCTTATACGATTGGACCTGGGACCACTGCCAGAAAGAATTACAGCAAGACGGCGAATGCCGTACCCAGCCCAGCGGCATCCTGACCCTGCCGGAGGGCCTGATGCGCTCCTGCAACCCCTGGTTCTGGCACATCGGCCTGGACCTGTACACGAAGAACAAAACGACCGAGATCGCCAACATGGCTCGCGGCTTCGGCCTGGGACAGGCAACCGGCATCCAACAGGTATCCGAATCCACCGGGAATATCGTTGACCCGACGGACGGTATCCAGGCAGTCAACCAGGCCATCGGCCAGGGCGACAATACGGTCACGCCGCTCCAGGTGGCGACCTTTATGGCTGCGGTCGGCAACGGCGGCACGCTCTACCGCCCGCAGATCGTGGAAAAAGTTGAGCCTGTGGATGGCGACCCGACCCTGGTCTTCAAGCCCGAAGCCCGGGGCGTGCTGCCCATCAGCCAGGAGATTTTGGATGTAGTGCGCGGCGCGATGCGCGAGGTGGTGGTCAACCCGCGCGGCACGGCCAACTTCCGCCTGCGCGGGCTGGCAGTGCCTGTCTACGGCAAGACCGGCACTGCTGAATCCGGCTCCGGGCTGCCGCACGCCTGGTTTGGCGGCTTCACGGATTGCTCCGGCCTGGGCAAGGACCTGCCGATCTGCCAGGGCAAATCTGACCTGGCGGTGATCGTGCTGGTCGAGAACCAGGGCGAAGGTTCCGATTACGCCGCGCCGATCTTCAAACGCATCATGGAAATCTATTTCTACGGCCAGCCGCAAAGCCTGTATTGGTGGGAATCGTCCATCGGCGTGACCCAGACCCCCACCCCGTTCGGTGGCATCCCCACCCGCACGCCGAGGCCGTAAACCTTTCAAACCTTGAAACTTTGAACTTGTGACCGACGAACTCCTGACTGGCATCATCATCCGAGCCCAATCCGGCTTTTTCACGGCGCAAACCGCGTCGGGGCCGGTCGTCTGCCAGTTGCGCGGGCGGCTCAAACAGGGACGCCGCGTCGGGGATATTGCTGCGGTGGGAGACCAGGTCCGGGTGACGCGGCAGGCCGACGGGTCCGGGATGATCGAGGAGATCGGGGAACGGGAGCGGGCCATCGTCCGGCTCGACCCGCGTCCGATGGGCGATTACCAGCAAATCCTGTTAGCCAACCCCGACCAGGCCGTTTTCGTCTTCGCCTGCGCTAAACCGTCTCCCCGCCTGCGGATGCTCGACCGCTTCCTGGTCATCGCCGAGAAGCAGGGCATCCCGGCCCTGGTCGTGGCGAACAAGGCCGAACTGGTCGGCGAAGAGGAAGCCCGGTCGCTCTTTGGGCGATACGAGACTATCGGCTATCCCGTGTTATACACTTCCGCCAAACAGGAACGCGGCATCGAAGAACTGCGCCAGCGCCTGGCAGGAAAACTGAGCGCCTTTGCCGGGCCGAGCGGGGCGGGCAAATCCAGCCTGCTCAATGCCGTCCAGCCGGGGCTGGGGCTGGAGGTGCGGGCCGTGAGCCAGGCCACCGAAAAGGGACGCCACACGACCGTCGTCCGCCAGCTTTTCGCCCTGGAGGGCGGCGGCTACGTGGCCGACACGCCCGGCTGGAAGTCGCTGGCTTTATGGGATACCGAGCCGGAGGAGCTTGACGGCTACTTCCCGGAACTGCGCGACCTGGTTTCAGGCTGCCAGTTCAGCGACTGCACCCACCGTCACGAACCGGGCTGCGCCGTGCAGGCCGCCGTGAAAACCGGCCAAGTCCACCCCGAACGCTTCGACTCCTACCTGCGCCTGCGGGCGGGGGAAGAGTGACATAACGTTTTTCACGTATAATTGAAACATGGCAACCCCATCCGTTTTTGCGGTTCCCCCGATCAACGAACGCAAGGGCATTCCCATGCGCACAATCCGGGCATTGGCAAAACATATTGCCGAAAATTTCGACCCCGATAAGATCATCCTGTTCGGGTCTTACGCGTATGGGAAACCCGAAGCCTGGAGCGACGTGGACTTGCTGGTCGTGATGGAAACGCCAAAAGGGGAAGTGGAAACGTCGCTTGAAATTTACCGGTCCCTGCCGAGAATCACTTTCAGCCTTGATATTGTTGTGAGGTCCCGCGCAGTCATCGAGAAGCGCAAAAAACTTGGCGACTGGTTCCTGATAGACATCACCGAAAAGGGCAAGGTCTTGTATGAACGAAATCGCCAGTGAGTGGGTAGCTAAGGCCGAAGGCGATTTCGATGCCGCAGACTTGACCCTCCACGGCCGGGAAGCGCCAATCATAGATGCGGTTTGTTTCCATTCCCAACAGTGCGCTGAAAAATATCTCAAAGCGTTTTTGCAGGAACACCAGGTCCGTTTCGAACCACGGCATGAACTTGTCCCGTTGCTGGAATTATGCCTTACTCTGGATAATGATTTCGAAGTATTACGTGGATTTCTGCAAAGCCTCGAACGTTACGCGGTATTGATCCGCTATCCGGGTTTGATTGTCCCTGGGGAGATGGCCGAACAGGCTTTCGAGTCAGCCAGCCGCATTCGCGAGTATGTGCGACAAAAACTTGGGGTATGAATAGTAACGACCTTCCTGACCCAGACCGTCAGGACTGGGAAGTCGTTACTACAACTGGTAACTGATTACTGATGACTGACCTTCCGACTTCGCTCAAGACAGGCAACTGGAACTTCCTCGGACACACCTGGGCGGTGGACATGCTCCGCCAGCACGTCGCCAACGGGACAGCCCGCCACGCCTACCTCTTCACCGGACCTCCCGGCCTGGGACGCCGCACCCTGGCTTTACGCCTGGCCCAGGCCCTCAACTGCACCCAGCCGCCCGCTCCCGGTGAGTTTTGCGGGTCCTGCCGGGAATGCAGGCAAACCTTCGCCATGCAGCACCCCGACCTGTCCATTATCCAGGCCGAGAGCGAGGGCGGCACGCTCAAGGTGGACCAGGTGCGTGAAATCCAGCGCAGCCTGGCGCTCAAACCGTACCAGTCCAAATATCGGGTGGCGCTCTTCCTGCGTTTCCAGGAGGCCAACCCCAACGCGGCCAACGCCCTGCTCAAAACGCTGGAGGAAGCCCCTCCGCACGTCATCCTGCTGCTGACCGCCGACAACGCCGAACAGTTGCTGCCCACCATCGTCTCGCGCTGCGAGATCATCCGCCTGCGCCCGCTGCCGGTGACGGAAGTCGAGGCCCATCTCAAAGCCCAGGGCGCGGACGAGGCGTCCGCCCGCCTGCTGGCCCATCTCTCCGGCGGACGCCCCGGCGCGGCCCTGAGACTGCTCGCCGACCGGAGTGCCCTGGACTTCCGCTCTGCCTGTCTCGACGACCTGCTCTCCATCCTCCCCGCCCCCCGCGTGGACAGGTTCGCCCACGCCGAAAAACTCGCCAAAGACAAAGAGTCCATGCGCCAGACGCTGCTGGTCTGGCAATCCTTCTGGCGGGACGTGATGCTGGCCGCCAGCGGCTCCTCCGCCGCCCTGACCAACATTGACCGTGAAGCGGTCGTCCAGAAACTGGCCGGCAGGCTCGACCTGCCGCAAGCCCGCCGACTGGTCGGCGAGACGGAGAAAGCCATCGAGCGCCTGGATGCGAACGTCAATGCGCGATTATTGGGGGAAGTATTGCTGATGGACTGGCCCAAAATCGCTTGAAAAGCAGCCCCCTTTTGTGGTACATTTTCATCACCGTATAACGTTCAAGCAAATTCAGTCAGGAGCGCATCCCGCGAGCGGGATGAGCGTTTTATAAACTGTATCCGCCACTGGAAATAGGAGAGAATTATGTCCGTTATGCAATCCGAAATGGAGGGGGATGTCTATTTCCCCTCGCCCGAAGTCAAAGCCCAGGCCAACGTCCCGGATTGGGAGGCCATCGCCGAGTTCGCCCGCAACGACCTGGAAGGCTTCTGGGCCGAGCAGGCCAACGAACTGGAATGGTTCCAGAAATGGGATAAAGTCCTCGACGACTCGAACAAACCCTTCTTCAAATGGTTTACCGGCGCAAAGGTCAACATCGTCCACAACGCCGTAGACCGCCACGTCAAGACCTGGCGCAGGAACAAGCTGGCCCTCATCTGGGTCAGCGAGGACGGCAAGGAGGAGCGCACCTTCTCGTATTATTCGCTCAACCGGGAAGTCAACCGCTTCGCCAACATCATCAAAGCCATGGGCGTGACCAAAGGCGACCGGGTCACCATTTACCTGCCGCGCGTCCCGGAGATCGAGTTTGCCATGCTGGCCTGCGCCAAGATCGGCGCCATCCACTCGGTAGTCTTCGCCGGGTTCTCGGTGGACGCCCTCAAAGGCCGGATTGACGACAGCGAGTCCAAGCTGGTCATCACCGCCGACGGCTCGTGGATCAACGGCAAGGTCTTCGAATTGAAGCGCACCGTGGACGAGGCGATCAAGTCCTGCCCCAGCGTGGAAAACGTCATCGTCGTCCGGCGGACAGGCCACGAGGTCCCGATGGAAGCCAGCCGCGACCACTGGTACGACGACCTGTGCGCCCTCCCCATCGCCAACGGCAAATGCGTCACCGAACAGCTCGACGCCGAAGACCCACTCTACATCCTGTACACCTCCGGCTCGACCGGCAAGCCCAAGGCCATCCTGCACACCCACGGCGGCTACATGGTCGGCACGTACACCACCCTCAAGCACGTCTTCGACCTGAAAGACGACGACCGTTGGTGGTGCGCCGCCGACCCCGGCTGGGTGACGGGCCACTCGTACATCATCTACGGACCGCTGATCATGGGCGCGACCTCGTTCATGTTCGAAGGCGGACCGGTCTACCCGTACCCGAACCGCTGGTGGCAACTGATCGAGCGGTACGGGATCTCGGTCTTTTATACCGCTCCGACGGCGATCCGCGGCCTGATGCGTTTCGGCGAGGCCTGGCCCAACAAGCACGACCTCTCGTCCCTGCGCCTGCTCGGCACGGTGGGCGAACCGATCAACCCCGAAGCCTGGAAGTGGTATCACCGGGTCATCGGCAAGGAAAAATGCCCCATCATGGATACCTGGTGGCAGACCGAGACCGGCATGTTCATGATCACGCCCACCCCGGTCGTGCCGCTCAAGCCCGGCTCGGGCACGCGCCCGTTCTTCGGGCAGGACGCCGAGATCCTGGACGACAGCGGCAACCCCGTCCCTGACGGGGAGGAGGGCTACCTCGTGCTCAAGAACCCCTGGCCGGCCATGCTGCGCACGGTCTACGGCGACGACGAGCGCTACGTGCGCCAATACTGGAGCAAGTATCCCGGCAAGTACATGACCGGTGACTCGGCCAAGCGCGACGCCGACGGCTACTTCTGGATCATCGGCCGCGTGGACGATGTGATCAAGGTCTCCGGGCATCGCCTGGGCACAGCCGAGATCGAATCGGCCCTGGTCAGCCATCCGGCGGTGGCCGAGGCGGCTGCCATCGGCCTGCCGCACGAGGTCAAAGGACAGGCGATCCACTGCTTCGTGCTGCTGCGGGCCGGTTTCGCCGGTTCGCCCGAACTGGCCGAGGAGCTGCGCCAACACGTCTCGACCCACATGAGTCCGATCGCCAAACCCGAAGACATCAAGTTCGTGGACAAGCTGCCCAAGACCCGCTCCGGCAAGATCATGCGGCGGGTGCTCAAGGCCCGCGCCCAGGGCCTGCCCGAAGGCGACATCTCCACGCTGGAGGAATGAACCCAAACGGCCTGCTCCGGCAGGCCGTTTCCTTATTTGACCTCTTGCAAAAGTCCGATTTTTGCCACAGAGTCACGGAGTCACAGAGTTTTTTCTTTTTTTCTCCGAGTCTCCGTGTCTCAGTGGCTTAAAAGGTTTGCATCACGTTTGCCCTATAACTAATGCAAGACATCTATTATTGGAAAACACCGTCCCGAAGGTTTGACCCCGGAATCAAGCCCGAATTACGGGAACCTTCGGGACGTTCGATACAGGCAAAGTTTCCGCTGAACGTAGCCGCTTGTCCCCGCACTTGCGCCATCAGGCCTCTTGATCCCGCCGCTCGATCCGTAAATTCCTTCAAGGAATTTGGAAAATCCTTCAAGGATTTCAGAAATTTGTTCAAGGATTTTCGGAAATCCTTCAAGGATTTTGGAAATTTGTTCAAGGATTTCGGGAATTCCTTCAAGGATTTTTAGGGCCTGACAAATGAGATGCTTGTATTTTGCCTGCACTGGGCCGCAGGCATATATGCGCAAGAAAATTTTGCGCCACAGAGATCACGGAAAGCACGGAGTTTTTTGTGGATTCAAGGAGAGTTTTTCTGTGATCTCCGTGCGCTCTGTGGATGAGTCTTCTCCGGCTTGTCCGGGCTAGGTTACGCCTATGAAATTGCTCGACCTGTTTCGCCTGATCCTCAATAACCTGAACCGCCGCAAGGGCCGGGTGGCGCTGACGGCTGTCGGCGTGGTGATCGGGACGGCTGCGGTGGTTATCCTGGTCTCGCTGGCAATTGGTTTACAGCAAAGCGCCAACGAGCAGTTGTACGGCATCGGCGACTTGAGCCTGATCCAGGTCTCGCCCAATTACGGCGAAATGCCCATCGTCATGGGTGGAGGGGGCGGGGGCGGCGGGGGCAAGGAACAGGTCCAGATCCAGACCGTGATCACCAACCAGTCTCTGAAGGATTTCGCCGCCATCCCGGGCGTGGAATCGGTCATCCCGCGGGATTACCTGATGGCCTCCGGGATGCTCCAGTTCAACCGCCTGGAAGCCGGGATCGGGATGATCGGCGTCGGCGTTGACGATCTCGGCTCGATGGGGCTGGTCGCCCAGCAAGGCGCGACCGCCCTCGAAAAGGGGACCATCGTGATCGGCCCGATGATCCCGATGAACTTCTACGACCCCCATTACCGCCCCGGGCAGGAGCCGCCTCCGCCGCCCGACCTGATGGGCCAGCAGGTCAAGCTGGTGCTGATGAAATGGGACGCGGAAGGCAACGAGATCCGCAAGACCTACCAGTTGCGCGTGGCCGGAATCCTGGAAGAGAACCGCACCGAGTCCGACTGGTCAATCTACATGCGCCTGGACGAGATGACCATTTATAACGAGTGGGCCATGGGGCGGCGCATCAACCGCGCCAAAGATGGTTATCAAAATGCGGTCGTCAAGGCCGGTGAAGTGGACCGGGTGCTCGAAATTACCGAGACGATCACGGCTATGGGCTACCAGGCCTTTACCGCCCAATCTTTCGTCGAGGGCATCAACGGGTTCTACGTCGCCATGCAGGTCATCTTCGGCGGGGTGGGAGCGATCGCCCTTTTGGTTGCGGCCATTGGCATCGCCAACACGATGGCGATGGCGATCCTCGAACGCACGCGTGAGATCGGGCTGATGAAGGCCATCGGGGCCACCAACCGGGACGTGCTGCTCATCTTCCTGGGCGAAGCCGCCGGGATCGGTTTCGTCGGCGGTCTGGGGGGTGTTTTCTCCGGCTGGCTGGCGGGCCAGATCATCAACGTGGTCGCGCTGGTCTACCTGGCCGGGCAGGCAGCCGAACAGGGCGGGTTGCCGCCCAGCGTGGCGGCCAGCACCCCCATCTGGCTGCTGCTGTTCGCCCTGATCTTCGCCACCTTTATCGGGTTTCTGTCAGGCCTGTACCCGGCTTTGAGGGCGGCTACCATGGTCCCGGTGACAGCGTTGAAATACGAGTGAACAATTTCAGCAAATCACCGATTATCGGGAGTGCAGACGCCTGTGCTGAGTTTATCGAAGCATTAGTCTGCGATTTTACCGGCAAAGCGGACTAAACCGGCCAAAGCGGACTAAAGTCCGCACTCCTGCGGAAAATTTCTGATTTGCTGAAATCACCAAACTGCAATAGTAATCAGGGTCGGAATCATCTATTATTGGGTCATGCTCGATACCCCTGGTTCCACACTCCCTCTGGTCCTGTGCATTTCAGCCGATTCTTCCCTGAAAGCCGAACTCAGCGAACTCCTGGCCGAGACAGGTTTCGAACTGGCCTTCGCCTCCGATATGGGCGACGGGCTGGCCAGGGCTGATGCGTTGCTGCCGGCGGCCATCCTCCTGGATTTCGGCCCGAACCTGGCTGCCGTCGAGATCTGCCGCCGGTTGCGTTCCAACCGTCTGCTGGCGGGCATCCCCATCGTCGTGATCGTGAGCCGGGAGGAACGGGACGTGCGCGCTGCCGGTCTCGGCGCGGGGGCCGATGATTTCCTCGACCGGCCCTTCGACGGCCTCGAACTGCTCGCCCGGCTCCGCATCCTGACCCGGCTGAGCACCCATCGCCTGATGCTCTCGGACCTGAAGCGCTTTTCGTGGATGGTGCAGCACGCCGACGAAGGCTACCTGCTGCTCGACCGGGCCGGGGGCATCCAATATGCCAACGACTTCGCCGGCCAGTTGCTCAACCTCCCCGAAGACAGCCTGGGCCTGCCGTTCGTCAAGGTGGTCGAACGCCTCTACCTGCCTGAACCGGAAGAAGTCTGGCGCGACTGGCCCACCGATCCCGAACCCCTCTTCCTGGTCCAGCCTGAAAGCCCCACAGCCCGCGCCTCCTGGGTGGTGGTCGAAGCCCTCGACATGCCCGTCCGCATGGATTACCACCGCATCGTCCGGCTGCGGGAGGTTACCGAACGCATGTCCATTTACCAGGACATGCGCCGCTTCCACACGGTCGTCTCACACAAGCTGCGCACACCCATGGCCATCATGTACACCAACCTGAACGTGATCAAAAACCGGCTGGACATGCTCTCGCCCGACCAGGTGAAGGACTTTGCCCGCTCTGCCATCGAAGGCGCCGACCGGCTGGCGAACGAGATCCGCTCGATCTTGAGTTACGTCGACGCGCCTCTCTCGCTGACCGTTGGGGACCCGATGAAACTGGGCGACCTGCCGGATATGGTGGCCTCCGTCAGCCAGTCGCTTGGCCTGCGCCAGGTCTCCCTTTCGCTCCCGCGGGACCTGGAACCTGTCACCGTTGCCCTGACGCGTGACGCGGTCGAGATGATCCTTTTCGAATTGCTCGAAAATGCTCATAAATTCCACCCGGCCCGCTCCCCAAAGGTCGAAATCTCGGTCGGGAGGGCCGACAGCGGCCACGTCCTGGTCCGGGTCATGGACGATGGAGTCAACCTGTCGGTGGAACAGCAAAAATGGGCCTGGCTGCCTTACGTCCAGGGCGAGAAGGATTTCAGCGGCGAACTGCCCGGCATTGGGCTGGGATTCCCGATGGTGGCCACCCTGGTCTGGAAGTCTGGCGGCGATCTGCGCCTGCGCAACCGCCCCGACGCGCCCGGCGTCCTGGTCGAGATGAAGCTCCCGCTCGAAGAGACCGCCCGCCGCCGCGAGCGCATCGCCGCGCCGTTCGGGGAATGACGCCGCTCCCAACGCCACATTTACCTGTTCTCCGCCGGGAGACGGCGCATCTGGCGCTTGAAGAGCTAGAAAATATGTTCTATAATTGGAGCTAAACCTGTCCAATTTACCAGAAGGAGATTGTCATGACCAAACGGAATATTGTTCATATCGAAATCCCCACTCGCGAGGCGAAGGAATCCGCCGCATTTTACGAGAAGCTCTTCGGGTGGAGCATCGTCCGCGACGAAGAAATGGATTACACCATGTTCGACGCCCATGAGGGACCCGGCGGCGGTTTCAACCCGCTCGGCGAGAGCATCGCAGTTGGGGATGTGATCTTTTACGTCAACAGCGACGATATCGAGGCCGATTTACAGCGCGCAGTCGAACTCGGCGGCGAAATTGCCATGCCCAAGACCGAAATCCCCAATACCGGCTGGTTCGGCATGTTCAAAGACCAGACCGGGAACATCGTCGGGCTGTATACCGGCACGAACCCGGAATAGCGGATTATTTTTTCCTGGCGCAAAAGCGGCTGTCGTTTCCCGGCAGCCGCTTTTGGTCGAATCTCGATAACTTTGGGGCACAATCCATCAGGGCCGATAGTACCGGACGATAAGCACCGGACGGTAAGAGACCGCTGCATCCCCGCTGAAAAAGCGCAGGAAATCGTTGCCGTTGTCGTTGTTGTCATCCAGCTCGAATCCCAGGCGGAACTGGGTGGTTCCGACAAGGTTGACGTATCGGAACGCGCCGGCTTTGAGGGTGGATATGTACCAGCCCCCGACCGGAACCTTGCCGAACAGGCCCGCCCTCTTGTAACTTGCGGCAGCCTGGAAGTCGAACGGGGCAAGCGCAGCAGCGCTCCCGAAGTACGGTTTGCGAATGTCGGCTACCAGGTTCTTATGGGTAGTGAAGGGATTGCTTCCAACTATCTCTCGTTTCCTGAGTTTGAGGGTGGCTGACAGGATCACGGCATCATCCGGCAAATTGGATGTATTGAAGGACAGGATCGAGCGCAACTGGCGGTTATAGGAATCGTCGCCTGCGAGCAAGTCGGTGGTCCTGGTAAGAATGGGCAGGTCTTTGACCCTGTCCTTGCCGATCAGGGTTTTGCCATTATAGGAACTGCCGCCTTTATTGGTCTTCTCGCCCGACTCAAGTACCCATCCATCCTGGCCGGCAATGGATTTGAAGACAGCCGTGAGCCGGGTGAAACGAGTGGTGAAGGCCAGGTCCTCGCCGTAGGAGGTCCCGGCGCGGTTGGTGGCGACTACCCGGAAGTGGTAGGTGACGTTCTGGGACAGGCCGGTGAGTCCGGCACTGACCGGGGTATCGGTTCCGCCGCTGACGGGATTCGGGGTGGACGGGATGGAATTGCCGTAGCTGGTGTCGAGGCCATACTCGAAGATGACACTGGCATCGTCGAAATTGGCGTTGACCGTCCCGTTGAGGACCGCGCCGGTCGTGGTGATTCCGGTAGCCGCTCCCGTAATACTGGCGGGTGCGGTGTAGACTGTGATGGTGAAAGTCCCGTCCGAGGCGTTCCCGCTTGCGTCGCTGGCGGTGCAGGCCACAGTCGTGACGCCAACCGGGAATATATCGCCCGAATCGTGGTCACAGGCAACAACCGGTGCAGGATCGGTATCATCCGTTGCCGTGACGATGAACTCGACGGCAGCCCCGCCTGGATCGGTGGCCTCGGCTGCGATGGGCGCGGGCAGGCTCAGCACCGGGGCGGTGACGTCACGCGTGGCGTGATAAAGCAACGGCAAGTCGGAACCCGTTCCGACCGCATAGACATTGCCTGCATCAGAACCCCACACACCGAGCAATTCCCCCGAGACGAAACCAGCCGGTAACGGCGGGCTGATATTGGTCCAGCCGCCAGCATCACGATGATAGACGAGGGGCGAACGAATGCCAGTGGGGCGACAGTTCCCAACGGCGTAGATGTCGCTGGCGCTCGATCCCCATATCCCGCGAAATAAGCTGTAAGAACATTCATAAGGCAGGGGAAGATTGTCTTTCGACCAGCGAATGCCATCGTTGTGATAAATCACAGGCGCAGAAAGCATTCCGTCGAAACCAACAACATAAACGTTGTCTACACCAGTGCCCCACACACCATACAGGGAAGCAAGGTCGGAATCATCAGGAAGGGATGATGCAATATTGGCCCAGCCGCTTCCATCGTTATGATACATTAGGGGAAGGTAAAAGAAGTCATAAAACATTCTCGAATAACCCGCAATATAGACATCACTGGCACTCGATCCCCATACCCCGAATAGACGGCCATCTTCAACGAGGCCATTATTCAGAGATGAACTGATATCACGCCATCCGTTCTCATCGTAATGGAAGATCAAGGCCGAATCAGCGAGTCCGCCGTTGTCACCGTATCCGACAGCATAAATATCGCGAGTACCTGAACCCCATAAGCCAGATAACGAACCAGTTGTCCACCCATTGGACAGGGCCGGACTATCGTCTCCCCACTCGCCACTGTCAAAGTGATAGATGATTGGGAATTCAACCTCGTTGTTGCTGCGATATCCAACAACATATAAATTGCTGGCATTGAAACCCCATACCCCCCGTAGGCGGCCGCTAACTGCCCCATTAGGCAGGGATGAGCTAATATCCGTCCATTCACTACCGTTGTAATGGAGAATCAGGACCGTTTTGTCTCCGCTCTCTCCAACCGCGTAAATATCGCCTGGACCCGACCCCCATACGCTGATCAGCGCGCCACTTACGCCGGGTGGAAGTGTGACAGGATCGAAGTGGATGGCAGCTTCCGCCAACACAACAGGCGTCCCCGTCACGTTGGCAATGATCGAGAGGATCAACACAAGGGATACGATACTGGAAATGCTTTTCATCTATCCTCCTTCCCAGGCAGACCATCCACAAAGAGGGTCCCCTTGTTGACGACATGTGGATACCGAATGGCTTGATCTAAAAATGGGAGATAACGCTAAATTTCCGACCAGGTTCTATTGTATCCCATTTTGGAAAGCGGCTCCGCCATCTTTTGCAGAGAAAATTTTCCCCTTGACCTCCTCACGTTTGCGCTTTACTTGCCGCCCTAACAAAACCGTAATGCAGCCGAGACCCATCAGACGGTAAAATCGGGCACGATGTTACAGCAGTTCCTTTGGGGGTGTCATATTTCACCCATGCCTGGTGGCCGAAGACCGGCTTGCAGTCACTTACCAGACCCTTTCCTTTACCGGTAAAAGATCATCCTGTCATTGAGGAGCGCCAATGAAGCCATAACGAAACCATAACCGCCTTGAAGAAACATTGCTTTGAAGCCACCGGCAACGGTAAGACAGACTGTCAAAACTCAACCACCATTGGAGAACCGAAATGAACACATCTCACCGAACACGGTTTTGGAATTTTTTGTTGACCGTGATCCTGCTATTGAGCCTCGCCTTGACGTCTTGCAGCACAGGCGAAGAAACCGACGTTCCGCAGGATGAAATCGAAACCGCCCCCGCCCAGGTCGAACCGCAGGGTGAGGCGGGCACCTGGCTGGTGATGCTCTACCAGGACGCCGACGACGAGGTCCTCGAACAGGACATCTTCATTGACCTCAACGAAGCCGAACTGGTAGGTTCGACCGAGTACGTCACCATCATCGCCCAACTCGACCGTCTGGACGGCGGGTTCGACGGCGGCGGGGATGAGACGACCGCCAAGCGTTACCTCATCACCCAGGACGACGACCTTGAAAATATTGCCTCCGAGGAGCTGGAAGACCTGGGCGAAATCAATATGGGAGACATGGACACCCTGGTGGATTTCGCCGTCTGGGCCATCGAAAGTTACCCGGCGGACAACTACGTCCTCATCCTTTCCGACCACGGCGGCGGCTGGACCGGCGGCTGGTCGGACAACGATCCGGTCCAGGGCGGCGGGTTGAGCATGGAACAGATTGACCTTGCCCTGGGAGAGATCATCGAGCAGACCGGCATCGGTCAGTTCGAGATGTTGGGCTTTGATGCCTGCCTGATGGCCCAGGTCGAATCCCTGACCGCCATCGCCCCCCACGCCCGTTACGCGGTGGCCTCCGAAGAGACCGAACCGTCCCTGGGCTGGGCCTACGCCTCGTTCCTGGAACCCCTGACGCAAAACCCCGGCATGGACGGGGCCGGCCTGTCGCGGGCTATCGTGGAAAGTTACATCACCCAGGATTTCCGCCTGGTGGACGACGAAGCGCGGCGCTCTTTCCTGGGCGGCGATTACAGCACCGAAGCTGCCGTCGAGTACATGGCCAAAGACATCACCCTCACCGCCGTGGACCTTTCGCAGATGAGCGCCCTCAACCAGGCGCTGAACGACCTGGCGGCGGCCCTGGCGTCGGATGACCCCGCCGTCGCCGCGGCGGCCCGGGCCTACGCCCAGAGCTATAAGGATGTCTTCGGCAAAAAGGAAGCCCCGGCCTTCATTGACCTGGGTCACTTTGCCGCCCTGGCTGCCGAAGAAAGCGATGACGAGGCCGTGGTCGCGGCGGCCCAGGCGCTGCTCGACCAGGTCCAGGCGGCGGTGGTGGCCGAAAGGCACGGGGACCAGCGGCCTGGTTCCACCGGGTTCAGCATCTACTTCCCCAACTCCGATCTGTACGGCCTGACCCTCACCGGCGCGTCCTCCCTCGATTACACCTCCAGCGTCAGCCGCTTTGCAGCCGCCTCGCTCTGGGACGATTTCCTGACCGCCTATTACACCGGCGGCGAAGTTGACCCCGACAGCGCGGATCTGTCGGTGCTGGAGCCGGCCTTCCCGTCGGAGGAGCTGGCCGCCCTGGCCGACCGGTCGAAACCAGCCGCGGACGTCACGCCTGTGTCCCCGGTCGCCGGCAGCATCACCGTCGAGCCGCTCGAAATCTCAGCCGAGGAGATCCCCACCGACGGCGTGGTCACGATCAATACCACGGTCAGCGGCTCCAACGTGGCTTACATCTACATTTACACGATCTTCTACAACGAGGAAGATGACTCGTACCTGACCGCCGACATTGACTTCATCACCGCAGACTCGGTCAAGGAAGTGGGCGGTGTGACCTATCCCGATTGGGGTGACGGCGAGATCCCCATCGAACTGGACTGGGAGCCGACGGTCTACTTCCTCAGCGACGGCAACGAAGAGAACGACCAGTTCGCCCTGTTCGAGCCTGAAGTCTACGGGGCTGCCTCCGAGGACGACGTGTATACCGTTTACGGGCTGTACGCCTTTGGCGGCAGCGGGGAACCCCTTGAGGCCATGCTCCAGTTCGACGGCAACGGGGATATGCGCAGCGCCTGGGTCTTCAGCGGCGACGAGCAGGCCGGACGGCCGCGCCAGGTCACGCCCGAACCCGGCGACACCTTCACCATCTGGGACGAGTGGATGGAGTACGACGAGGCCGGGCAGGATTGGGTCTACAACTACTACGAAGGCGGCACTATCACCTTCGGCGAAACCCCCCTGACGATGGTCCCGTATTACGCCTTCCCCGGCGTCTACGAGATCGGCATCGTGGCCGTGGACTTCGACGGCAACCTGGTGGAGGAGTACGCCGAAGTGATCGTAAGCGAATAAATTTACCGGTTATGAAAACCCTGCGAAGGTATTGATCCTTCAAGCTCCGCTTTCAGGACAGGCCTTCGCAGGGGTATTTAATCTTGTTCGCCCCTCTCCGCAAAAGAATTCCGAACTGATGTTACGCAACAATATATCCATTGCGCTTCATGGAGACCCCTACCGCACGCCCCGCCCGACGATAAAACCGTCGGGCTGCTCTTACGAAGCCGCCTGTGGCGGCTAAGCCTGTGAAGCAGGCTTTGGATGAATAGCACGGGGGCTTGTCCCCGCGCTTTGCTTGGTTTTCTTCTCCGGCAGGGGGAAGTCGAAGGGCGGCCTGCGGTTGAGCCAGAGCAGCCGCGCCCCCGTCTCGGTTAAATATAGGGCCGTTACCGAGCCGGTGTCCACTGCCAGCCTCTGGAAGTTGTCCAGCGGGAGGCCGAGGTAGTGGGCTACGGCCAGCTTGATCGGGTCGGCGTGGAAGACGACCGCCACGATGTGTTTGGGCCTGTGGGCCGCGGCGATCCGGTCGAGGGCGGCGACGACGCGGGCCTGGCACTGGACGAAGGATTCGCCCTCCGGGAAGGTGAAGCGGGAGGGCGCGCCCTGGACGATCTTCCAGGCTTTGAGTTTGGCAAGCGCCTTCCAGGAGCGCCCCTGCCATTTGCCGATGTCGGTATCCATCAGGCCGGGGGTCTGCTGGATTTCCAGGCTGCGGGATTCGGCCAGGGGCGCGGCGGTTTCGAGGGCGCGCTCCAGGGGGCTGGCATAGACCGCTTTTAACGGAATCCGGCCGAGGGTCCCGGCCAGCGCCTGCGCCTGTTCGAGTCCGCGTTCGTTGAGGTGGACTCCCGGCAGGCGTCCGGCCATTTTCGTCGTCTTAACATAGTCGTTTTCGCCGTGACGGATGAGCAGCAACAGGGGCATGGGTCACTTCTTTTTGACGAGGTTCTTTACGCCGACGGGGAAGACCCCTTGTTCGGTCGAGCGGACTTCCTCGATGGACAGGAATGCGCCCGGCAGGGTTTCGTGGAAGATGGCCGTGACGGCGGGCAGGTCGCGGCGTTTGATGGTGGTGTAGATGATCTTGACTTCGCCGGTGCTGCCCTGTCCGTCCACGATGGTGATGCCGAAGCCGGAGTCGTGCAGGCGCTCGATCAGTTCTGCGGGGTCACGGCGGATGATGGCTCGCAGCGTGACCGTGCCGAGGGCCAGCCGGTTTTCGAGGTACATGCCCACGTAATTGCCGGCTGCGAACCCGGCGGCGTAGCCCAGGTAGGCGACGACGCTCTGGGCGTGTTTGACCAACTGCGAGGTGGCGATGATCCAGATGAAGACCTCGATGAAGCCGAGCAGGGGAGCCAGTTTTCGCAGCCCGCGGGAGGTGAAGATGATCCGCATGGTGCCGAGGCTCACATCAATGATGCGGGCCAGGAAGATCAGCACGGGCAGGATCACCCAGACGAACCAGTCGAACCCGGCGGCAGTTTGGGGAAGGATGTCCATCAGGCTGTCATTTTATCAGAATATGAGACTCCTTCCTTCACGTAACGGGTCAGTTCGCTGACGCTGAAATCGCTCAAGCCGAGCTTTTCGAGGGTGCGCCCGCGCCGCCAATAGTCGGTGCGGTGGATGAAGTTTGCCATGCGGATCATACTCTCCATGCCGCGCACCGAAACGCCGTAGCGGGTGCCGAGGGCCGCAATGGGGACCAGGCTCATGGGCACATCTTCGAAAATGTAACGGTGGTTGAGGGTGCTGGGGGCTTTGATGCCGTAGTAACCGGGTTGGTTGTGGATGGCTTCGTGCAGGTCTTCGCCGGTGGCGTCGTAGGCCAGTTTCAGCCATTCGAGGGAGGTGCGGGCGCGGATGCCCAGGGAAGAGGCCACCGTGACGCGTTCCCGGTCGAGCACTTCGAGCACCCGCGCCACAGAGCGGGATACGCCGTCTATGTAAAACTCAAAATTGCCATGGGTCGATTCGATCCAGCCGGCGTTCAGGATCGAGATGGCCGGGTGGAAGATGGCGCCCATGTTGTTCAGGCCGGTGTGCAGCACGTCCACCCCGTCAATGTATTGCGGGTAGGCCGGGCAAATAGCCTCCAGCACTTCGGGGGTGCGGGTGGCGGGCAGGGCGGCCAGGGGCACAGCTTCCTTGATGCGGAAGATGCGCGCCTGGGCCGGGCCGTCTGAGCGGCTGGCGTAGATGAACGTCTCGGCTTCGGAAATGATAATTTCGGCCCGGCCGCCGCTGTCCCGGTAGACTTTGTGGAATTCCAGCGCGCCGCAGGTGCGACCGGGATGCAGGATGACGATCTGTCCGTCACGGAGGTAGGGCGCGCACCTGCGGGCAATGTCGGCGTGGGCCGAAGACGGCACCACCACCATGATGACCTCGGCGAAATCAACGATTTGCTGGTAATCCGAAGTGACCAATTGCAGTTCGCCAAACCCGTGCGGCCAGCCGTCGTAACTTTCCAGGTCAATACCCTTGCGGGAGGCGATTGCGGTGATATGGTCGAAAGTCCGGTTGAACAGCCCGACTTCGAAGCCCATCAAGGCCAGGTGGGCGGCCATGGTTTTGCCTCCATGACCGGCCCCGATGACAGCGTAGCGTGGTTTATTTGACATTTTATCCTCCTTCAGGATCAATTCAGGAAATCGGCGAGGCGTTCGGCTTCGTTGAGCGGTTTTCCTGTGGATGGGTGGACGGCCAGGTTGGCCCCTCGGTCGTCTACGCGGGTGACGATCTCCCCTTGCGCGTAGGGATTATTGCGCAACTGCGGCGCATCCAGGATGCCCAGGGCGACGGCTTTGGCCAGGGTGGCGGGGTCCGTCAGCGGGTCCGGGACGCCCGGGCCGGCCACCGCTCGAATGGCGTTTAACGTCACTCCGGCTTCCGCCGCCAATTCCGCCTTGCGGCGCTGGACTTCCGGGTCGGCGGTCAGGTCGGGCTGGCCCATGGCGTTCTCGATGGCGCGGCGGGCCATCCGGGCCGACTCGATCACGTCCTGGCCGGTGGCGGCGTGGTCGGCTTCGGTGTGCCCGACGATGTGGATGATGTGCGGCTTGAGCGCCATTTGCAGGTAGATGCTGGCGGCCAGGTGGGCCCGGGCGGCGTTCTCCTCGACCGGATAACTGAGCAAGCCGGTGCGGGTTTGTTTCCAAATAGTGAAACCCCCCTCTTTCCCCCCGTTCTCCCCAGGAAAATTGGGGGAGGAAAGGGGGGTGATCATTTCGATTACCGCCAGCATCTTCGCCAGGTCCATCTTGTCCGAGAGTTCGGCGGGGCTGTTGAACATGAGTTGGGCGATGTAGTCCTTCACCCCGAAGGCGCGGGCGTTGTAGGCCGAGAGGTAGGCCGAAACGACGAAGACCACATCCGGGGCGTCGCGCATGCCCCAGTGGTGGGGTTCGTTCAACTCGACCGGGATGCCGCGCTCGCCGTACCAGGCCATCACCTTCTGGTGCTCGCGGATCGAGCCTTCCACGTCCCAGGGGCCGCGCCCGTCCATTGCGTTGAACCAGAAGAGCGGGATGGCGCACCAGGCGATGTTGATCGTGTCCACGTACATTTCGGCCAGGCGGATGAAATCGTCGGTGCCGGAATAAGTCCGCATCAGCGGGAAGTTCCCCGTGCGGCTGGCGGCGTAGAGCGTCCGGTAATCGTCGGCGCGGCGCACCGGGACGCCGCCGGCGCCTGTCTGACGCGGGTCCTGGCGCTCAGGGTGGAAGAAATTGGCCTGGGCGTCCTGGTCAATGCCGAGCGAGACCACGTCCAGGATGCGGGCCTCGGCGATCTGGCGAATCCCATCAATGGACGCCTGCATGGTCGGCAGGCCGAAGTGGTGGCGCAGGATGGGGTAGGGCGCTTTCCAGCGGATGCGCTCGACCGCCGTCTGGGGATAATCGCCGGCCCGGTTTTGCGCCGCCTGGCCGCGCAAGAAGGCGATCACTTCCTCGACCGGTTCGGTCCCATCGAAGCTGCGCTCGAAGAAGTTGATCTTTTTGATCCGTTCCACGACCGGGGGTGTGCCGCCGAAGACGAAACGCACACCCGCCTCGTGCAGGTCGGCGGCCTCCTCGGCGAACTGTCCGAGCAGGCGTTCGCCTGTCTCAGGGGTGAGCCGGTACGAAACGCCGACGAGGAGTTCGTCGCCAGGCCCCGCATTCGCAAGGGTCTCGCGTGCAGTTTGAAGCATTTTTCCAACGGGAACAGCCGGGCCGAGGAAAACGGTTTCCCATCCCGCATTTTCGGCCAGGCGCAGGAAGCGTGAGACCCCGGCAACGTGAACGCACTCGCCGAGAGCACCACTGATAAGAGTTTTAGCCATCGTACACCTCCTTTGGCTGATATGTGACAGTCAACCACGCCTGCAAAGCCGAGTTACCTCAGCGAGAGGGCGGGCACGTCATTTGGTTTTTTTGGCGACCAAAATAGTGAATTGCAGTTTTGGAATGTGACTGCATGACGGCAAGCGCAACGTTTATGATAGGCGTTGGCAGCCAGTGTCGTATGGACAAATTATACCAGCAAGAAATATGAGGTCTGCAATGAACGCCGGGGCTCATTGGGAATCGCCGTGATTAAAACCTTTTGGACACGGATACTTCGACAAGCTCAGTACAAGTTTCACCGATTACGCGGATGAACACGGATTTTTTTCGAGAAAAATCCGTGCGATTCGGTGAAATCCGTGTAATCCGTGTTCAGAATCACGGCAAATCCCAGAGAGCCAACGCCGGGCGGTTCTATTTGATGCGGCGCTTGATCTCGTCAATTTTCTCCTGAGGCAGGGCGGGAACGTCTTCGTAGCGCTCGATCCCCAGGGCGGCGCGTTGGGCCTCGCGCCACATTTGCAGGCGGGCGGTCACCTGCGCCTCGTAACCTTCCTGCGACGGCTGGTAGAAATACGCGCCGAGCAGCCGTTTGGGCAGGTATTGTTGGGGGACGAAATGCCCTTCGGACTCGTGGGGATAGGTGTATCCCTTGCCCTGGCCGGTGGCCGCGTCCCGGTTCGAATCCTGCAAGTGGCGCGGGACCGAGACCTGTCCCTCCTTCTCGAGCCGGTCCACGGCTGAGAAGTACCCTCCGGCGCTGTTCGATTTGGGCGCGGTGGCGAGATAAAGGGTGGCCTCCACGATGGGGTAGATCCCCTCCGGCAGGCCGATGAAATCGAAAGCGGTAGCGGCTGAAGTTGCTACCACCAGCCCCAGCGGGTCGGCCAGGCCGATGTCTTCGCCCGCCAGGATCACCAGCCGCCGTAAAATGAAGCGCGGGTCTTCCCCGGCGTAGAGCATCTTGGCCAGCCAGTAGAGGGCCGCGTCCGGGTCGGAGCCGCGCACCGACTTGATGAAGGCTGAAATGGTGTCGTAGTGGGCGTCGCCGTCCTTGTCGTAGAGCACCGCCCGGCGCTGGATCGATTCCTGGGCCACGTCCAGCGTGACGTGGACCACCCCGTCGGCGCCCGGCTGGGTGGATTCGACCGCCAGTTCGAGGGCGTTCAACGCGTTGCGCGCGTCGCCGCCGGCCACTTCGGTTAAATGGGCGCGGGCCTCCGGGTCCAGGAGGATGCGCTTGTCCCCGTAGCCGCGTGTCTTGTCTGCCAGGGCGCGGTCGAGCAGGATGCCGGTCTCCTCCTGGGTCAGCCACCTCAACTGGAAGATGCGCGAACGCGAGATGAGAGCACCGATGACCTCGAAGTAGGGGTTCTCAGTGGTCGCCCCGATCAGCGTGACTGCGCCGGTCTCAACGTGCGGCAGGAGCGCGTCCTGCTGGGCTTTGTTCCAGCGATGGACCTCGTCCACGAACAGGATGGTGCGGATGTTGTACAGGCGGCGGCGTTCGAGGGCTTCGTCAATGATGGCACGCAGGTCGGCTTTGCCCGCCAGGATGGCGGAGATGGTGACGAAGTGGCTGCGGGTGGTGTTGGCGATGATCTGGGCCAGGGTGGTCTTGCCGGTGCCGGGCGGCCCCCACAGGATGATGGATGAAAAGAGTTTGTCGGCCTGGATGGCGCGGCGCAGCAGCTTGCCCTCGCCGATGATGTGGTCCTGGCCGATGTATTCGTCGAGGGTGCGCGGGCGCATCCGGGCGGCGAGCGGCGCTTCGGATTTCATGCGTTCTTGCAGGGCGTGGTCGAAAAGGTCGGACATCAACTCGATTTTATCATGGGGCAGGCGGGGGACGAAAAAAGGCGACCGCGTGGATCGCCCTTTCGTATGGGGACTGGGCTGGTTTCAAAACGAGGCGATGGCTGTTTTTGCGTCTGTGTGGATCTCCAGGAACATATCGTAGCCGGTCATTTTAAGGACTTCGATGACACTGGCTGACGGCTTGAGAAGTTTGAGATGGGGCGATTTATACGTCCCATCGGCGAGGCCTTTTTTGATGTCTTTCTCGTTCCCGTCAGGCGCTCTAAAGCGTAACTCGTTGAAAAGGTTGTGGATGGTGCGCAGACCGGCGCTGCTCAAGAAATTCAGGTTTGCCAAATCCAGGAGGAGATACTGCGCGCCGCTGTCAATGATTCCCCTGGCTGTTCGTTCGAGCTGTTCATAAGTGGATGAATTGACCTCGCCGGTCAAGTGTATAACCGTCACCGGGACGCGTCCCTGCTCTTGCGAGACTGTGATATCCATGGCCTTCTCCTGTATTTACGACTAATAAGATGCTATTATTCTATATTGTAAGCAGGATGAAGTCAACCGAGAATCGGCCGGATTTTCAAAGGTCTTTGATGTACCACTCGAACAAGGGGCTGAAACAGGCATTCGAATCCCGTTTGAGCAGGCCCTTGGCGTGCAGGATTTTGAGCGTCTGCTGGGGCAGGTCGGTGTTTCCTTCGAAGAAGGCTTTTAGACCGGCCCTTTCTTCATCTGTAAGCCCAGTCCAGATTTTGCGGCATTCTTCCTTTACGAGTTCCTGTTCGGCGAACCATTTGATTTCGTTGAGGCGACTCTGCGAGGCGGGATTGTCAATGATGGTACTCATCAGCGCCTGGACAAATCCCGGGTGCCCGCCGCTGGTAATGGCCAGCCAATTGTGGATTTCCGGTTGGAAGTTTTGTCTTCTCCGCTCCGCGATCTGGCGGATGATTTCGAGGGTATCTTCGCGCGAGTAGGGGCCGATGCCGATCAAATTGCGGGAGTGTAATTCATAAAAACTTTCGACTTCGCTGGGCTTGCGCAGTTTTTCGGGAAGGTTGCGAAGGAACAGGGCATAGCAGAGATAAGGTTTGTTGGCGTCCCGGATGGCGCGCAGCAGGGCAAAAATTTCGCGCGAGGCCTTTTTATAAGTATCGTCAATCTCATCGAACAGGAAACAGATCTTATATTTTTGCACCTGGCATAATTTGGTCACTTCCAGCTCGAAAAACCTGACGGCCAGCAACGGGTCGCCGCTTTGGATGACCTGGGAATCCAAAGCAGCCAATTCGACCTGTATCCCTTCGAATTCCTGGCCTTCCTGTTTGCTGAATTCGAGCACGAGCGAACTAAGCATCAGTTCGAAGAAACTGAAGATTTCATCCTTGTTGGGAATCAGCCGGTTCAAGTCAACCCGAACGATCCAGGTGCGGTCGGCTTCTTCGCGCAGGTAATGTTGTTTGACCTCTGGGAACATAAGGAAATCGAGCAAGCGGGTCTTGCCGATGCTGGCAGCGCCGATGAGATAACAGGATTCAGTGCTTCGGATATAGTCGAAGAGTTTCGAAAGCACTTCCTGGCGGTAGGACAACGGGATTTTTGGGGCAGTTTCTGACATGATTTCCATCCTGTTCTCTGTTACTTCAAGTTGAGCCAGTTTTCTGGCGGCCAGGGTTCGTCCCAGTGGTCGAGGCGGTGGCAGATGATACTGGCAAGCATCAGGGCGCGGTATTGGCTTTTGAGTTCGCTGGGGTCACTGGTGTTTTTTATGATTGTAGCACGGAAGAGGGTGTTGAAAAGCAGGCCGACCAGGTATTGGTGAATATCCGTGATCCCGGTGCATTCCCGGGCCAAGGAGCGGATGATCGAAATGGTCTGGATGATCTTGGCGTTTACCGGTTCTGCCAGGCCAAAGTCATTTTCGAGTAGGCCGAGTTCAGCCGGGGCGGTCACGGCGAAACAAAGCCGGTGATAGAACGGCAGGTGTTCACTTCCTGGCAGCATACGGTTGATCAGGTCGGACTCGAGTTCGATGAAATCTTGCAAGGCGTGACCCTCACCGGTGCGCTCGAAGTCAATCACCCAGGCGTTGTTCGAGTCGTCAATCAACAGGTTGCCTGCGTGCAGGTCGCCATGAGTGACGGCGATGACTGTCTCGGCGGCGCGGCCGATCGGCCCGTCGGGATCGTTCAGGATTTTTTGGCGGAACCAGGCCAACGGGTCGGGCGCTTCGACCCGCAGCCAGCGTTCGGGACCCATGACCTGCCCCGGGTCGAGGGGCGGGAACGTCTCGATCCGCTTGATCCAGTCCTCCTCCCAGACCTGGCGGTACAGTTCCAGCAGCGAGGCGTTCCCCACTTTGCGGGCATTCTGGTAGTGGTCAGCCCAGGTGTGGGCAAAGAAGCGGTGAAGGGTATGCTGGATGGTTTCGACAGGTTCATTTTTGTAGAGATGTTCGAAGGTTTTTTCGATGTTGCCGGTGTAAGAGAATTTGATCCCGCCGATATCCCATAAGGTTTCGAATTCTTCGAAATCTGGGGCAGAGAGACTGCCCAGCCGCTTGCGGATATATTGGTTGTAACGCTCGACCTCGGTCTCGATTTTATGTCTCCTGGCGAGTTTGACGATGACCGGTTGAAGTCCATCTTCCCGGATTTTCAAAATAACCGAGCGTGGGCGGGGTACTTCGGCAAACCCGGATGTGGAAGAGACCGGGTTCATTTTGATGAGAGTCAGGCTATGGGCTGCGGGAAAGAGACGGGCCAGAACGTCCAGGAGTTGGTCGCGGCAGGGGGTGGTAATTTTCTCTTCGAACAAAGTTTCCGCCAGGGTGAGAATGGTCTTTGGCGGCCCGATTTGCAAACTCCTTTCACTGGCGCTGGTACGTGAGGCGACCCGCTTGAGTTGTTCCTGAATCTCTTCGGGCGGTCCACCTTTGATGATAAAGGAAGCCGCGACCTGGTTTTGAATGCTCTCGACGGCCAATTGGATTGTGCCATAACCGGTGATGATGATCGAGGCCGTGGGCTTGATCTGGCTTGCGAGAAGCAGGCCGCTTTGATCCTGATTGTCAAAGTCATCTATAAGTCGCAGGTCTACCAGGGCCATCTGGCACCGAGATTCGCGAGCTTTTTTCTTTGCGTCTTGCAAAAGCGGTTGTCCGCTGCCGGTTGCCAGGATCGGTTTATACCCCCATAGTTCCAGCAAGTCTTTATAGATTTTGGCGGTATCTTTATTGTTATCCACAACCAGTACGCGAAGCGGTGTGGAAAGGATTTCTGAATAATCGCGGCTCATAAAATCCCTTTCAATCCGAGTCGGAAAATTGTAGCGAGTCCATGACAGGGAGGGTGATCGAGAATGCGGCTCCATTCCCGGTGTTTGATTCGAGCAGTTTGATGGAGCCTGCCATATCTTCGATCAATTGTCGGGTCAGGATCAGCCCATACCCGCCCTGTTCGCCCTGCTCTTTCGTGCTTGCCTTGCTTTGGAAGAGGCGGTCTCTGACGGTATCACTGATGCCAGGCCCAAAATCCTTGAAAACGATTTCGACTTTGGATTTTTCCATTGGGTGGGCCCGGCTGGTTACGGCGATCTTCTTTTTTGTGGAGTTTTGCATCGCCCTGTCGGCGTTTCGGACCAGGTGCCGCAAGACCCGCTTGAGTTCCTGCGGATTGGCGCGGATAGAGATTCCCGGCGTATCCAGGCGCAATTCCAGGGATATTCCACGGTCGCCGGCGAGTTCTGTGAGAAAAGTTGTCAGGGCCGGGTCGAGCGGGACGGCTTGCCTGGCGCGGTCACTCCATGGGCCTACGCTGGAAAGGACCTGGGCGCTCTTATCAATGATTTTGGTATATTCCTGGATTTTGGGATTCCCGGCTGCGGTCGCATTGATCAAGTAAGCCAGATTGCGGATTTGCCCGACTTCGTTGTTGACATCGTGGGCCAGGTCTGCGGCCCAGGCAGTCATGGTCGCGACTGTTGATAGAAAGACCAGGCGCTCTTTTTCCTGGGCGCGTTCGATAGCCAGGCCGAGTTGTCGGGCGACAATTTCGACCAGGGCGATGTCATCGCCTTCGAAAACGCTTTGACTGCGTTCGAGGGCGATAATCCCCAGCAATTCGCCATCTGTTTTCATCAGGCTGACGCACAGTTCGGAGCGCGTCCCTGGATTGAGCGCCAGATAGTCAGGGTCCTGGCCGACATCCGGCGCGTGGTGGAGTTCGACAGCTTTGCTCGAGAGAGCCATCCGGGCGACCTTACAGGCAATAGAACCCTTTTCAGCCTTGTCGAGCGAAAATGATAAGCGGTTCTTGAAATCAGGGTTTTTGATTGTGTAATATTTCAAGGTGGCTGGGGCAAATTTCAAAGAATTGTCATCCTTATTGTAGAGCAGCACGCAAAGGGTTGTGTGCGGAAAAATCTTTTGCAAATGAGACAAGACGTTCGAAAGGATTTTTTCCAAATCCAGAGCCGCGCCGACGATTTCGGATGTTTCCAGCGCGGTCATCAGCCGGGCGCGCTGGCGGTTTTCATCCAGGCGGCGGATATTGGCGATGGCAATGGCGGCCAGGCTGGCAAAGGATTTTGCGTGGTGGATGGCAATTTCAGTAAACTCTCTCGGCTTACGGTAGTCGAGGTATAAAATGCCGAGCGACTCATTGTTGAACGGGTCGCGGACCGCCACACCGATCAGGGCTTTGACACCCTCCTCCCGGATGAAATGATGTCCTGACAGGCGTAAATTGCCGATGGCCTGGTCTTCCTTGTCCACATCTTGAACAACCAGCGTGCCTCTTTTGATCACTCGCATGGATATGCCGCCCACCCGCGGCAAGGTGGCTATCAGGTCTTCGACCGGTGAATTCAATTTGCCGTCGTAGCCGAAATTGTCGAGATCGAGTTCGAGTTGATGGGTGGATTTCCCGGATTTGATTGGATAAATGATGGCCCAGTCGGCCTCGCTGGTGCGCCGGGCGGCCTGGCAAATGCGTTTGATCGTTTCGCGCAGCACTTGATAACTCGCCCCGGCGGTAATTTCGTAGGTCGCATCCAGCAGGTCTTCGCTCTTTTTACCCTGCTGGATGATCTCCCAAACCAGCCCGGCGTTATCGAGAAGGGTCTGCAAGCGGTTCAAGGATTTATCGGTCAACTGCTGGCGGTTATGTTTGTTGTCCACGATGACCATGCCCAGAGCTTTGTTGCCGGCCCGTAAAGGCAAGACAGCACAGGTGGACAGGGAAAACGCTTCCAGGATTTGATGCGGGATCTTCCCGGCTAACTCACCTTCGCTGACAATTTTTACCTGCCCGTCAAAGACAGTATTGATGAAATCGTTACCGTTATCGAGGAGAATCTCCACCTCCCCGGCCTTCGCGTGGAATGGGGTCAGGCGCATCCGTTTCGTGCCGAGGGTTTTGAGGAAGGCGTCGAAATCATATTTCCGTTTCCTGTCCCGTTTCCAGTCCCGGACCGCTTCCTCCCGATCCTCGGCGCCGATCCCGGCCTGACCCTTCAGGATGCGATGGTTGTCCCGGATGAGGAACAGCAGGGCGCGGTTGAATCCCAGCCCGAATTCAGCTGTGGCAAGAGTCAGGACGGTCAGCCAGAATTCGTCCTCATCCTTCTGGGCAATCCGCAGCATTTCGATGCTGGCCCGGTTCAACAACTGGACCCTGCGCGCGTCTTCAGTTTCTTCGATGGCGTACCGGCTGATCTGGATTGCCCCTGCCACCTGATCGGCAGCGGCTGTGATGATATTTTTATCTCGTTCCGGGAATTTTTTCCCCCCGAACCGCTTTATGACGATTCCGCCGATGGTCTTTTCACTTACTCGCAGAGGCGCACCCACCCAACAGGTGGGTACAGGGCCGCGATGGTCCAGGTGGTTTTCCCGGATAAATCCAACAACATTTTCGGGTAAATATATTTCCCTCTGCTGGTGAAGCATATATTCTTCAAGGCCATTCCCGAAAATACGCCGCCGTCTCATTTTCTGGATCCCATTTTCATAAAGCAGTGAAAAGTTCAGTTCATTTTTATCTTCGTCAAAAAGGAAAATGGCAAAATTCGATACGTCCAGCAATTTGCCAAGGTGCTCGCGGATTTTTTGGAGCAACTGAGGCAGGTCTTGCGTGGCAGCCTTGGTGCTGACCTGCCGCCCGATTTCGCCAATAATTTCCGTTTCCTGAAGGGTCCGTTGCTCCCTGTTGTACAGGCTGGAATTTTCCAGGACGACAGCTGCCTGGCGGGCGAAGAAGTTGACCAGGTTTAGCTCGAAAGATTTGAATCTCCTTTCCAAATCTCCAAAGTCGAGCATGAGACAGCCCAGGAACCCCTCGCCACTCCATAGAGGAAGGATGGCCCATTCACCCGCAGGAGCGGCAAACCCGGTTTCCAGCAGCGGCCCGGCCGTTGTTGCAGTTTCAGAAGGCTGGATAATCGTTGCATCTCGCTTGCCGACGATCCTTGCAAGGTTTTTCCACTCTTTAAGGGAGAATTTTTGATCGCTCCCCTCAAGGGTATGTCTGGCTCCCTTGCTTTGAAGCCATATCAAGGAATCGTTCTCGCGAGTGGCGTCCTCGCGCTTGGGGACCCAAAACAGGTGGGCTTTCTTGAAGCCCAGTTTGAGCGCGCTTTCGAGAACGACATTCACAACGGGTAGAAATTCGTTTTCGTGGAGGGCAGATTCCATCATTTCGATAAAGATTTTCTGCCATGCTTGTTCCACTTCCTGTCGGCGCTTTTGCATGAGCGCGTCCAATACGAAGATCAACTCCTCGCGTTGGAAGGGCTTGACGATGTAGCGTGCAGCCCCGGCTTTGTAGGCCCGCATCCCCTCATCTGCATCTTCGAACCCGGTAAAAATGATCGCATCGGATAATGGGCTGGTTTCCCGCAAGTCGAGCATGGCCTCGATCCCGTCCTTTTCGCCCCCCAGCCGCAAGTCAACCAGAAAGACATCGTAAGGCAGCCCTTGTTTGCATGCATTTCGAGCAAAGCGGAGCGCGTCTTCCAGCCGCAGGCAGACTTCGGGCGCGAATCGGTCTTCGCTTTCGAGCATACTTTTGATCGAGTTTGCGAAGAAAACGTCGTCGTCCAGGATCAGCACACGGCACATGGTATTCCCTTACAAGGAGTATGGAATTTCAATTGCAAATGTTGTCCCACCCAGGATGAAACTTTCAGCGACATACAGCCGGCCTCCCAGCTCCTCGATGAGATTTTTGGATAGATACAGGCCGATCCCGCTTCCATCAGACCGGGTGGTGTAGCCCGCTTCGAAGATTTTTTCCCAAAGATTCCGGTGAATCCCCGGACCGTTATCTTCGATGAAGACCTGGAAAATGCTTTCTTGGGAATCGGTGAGCGGGGTTTCGATCCTGATATGGACCCAGCCGCCAGCCTCGCGGCGGAACTCCGCGATCTGCTGGATGGCGTTGAGCATCACGTTTAACAAGACCTGTTCGAGGGCCGCCCCCTGGTTGCGGATCACGATCAGTTGGTCGGGCGGCGTGAAGAACATCCTGACCCTGGCGCGGTCGCTCAGGTACCGGAGCAGGCCAATCGTCTCGGAAATGATCTCATCCACGCGCAAGACTTCGTTCTTCCGCTGCGCCACGATATGGTTGAACATGCGGGTATTGCTGAAAATCCTGCGCACATTGGCCTGGATTTCGTTGACCTCGTTCGTAAGTAAGCGGTTGACCTTATCTTTCGAAATCATCGGGTCTGGATCGAGTTCGATTTTCTTGATGTTCGCCGCAAGATTGCCGACATAAGCGGAAAGCGGGCCGATCAAATTGTTGATCTCATGCACCAGGGAGCGCGAGATGTGGCCGATCAAGGTGGTCCTTTGGATCTGGGAAGCCTTCTCTTCGAAAAATTCCTGCTCGAGCAGCGCGCCCAAAGCCAGGGCTGTCCCATCGGCGTAAATCTTTTGTTCCGGGCTTATCGGCTTGGGGTGTTTGTGAACCAGGAATAACGCGTATTCTGACTGCAAATTCGCCGGGATAGGCACGGCCAGGCAGGCGGTCAGCTCGGGGCAGAATTCGAGCAGGTATTTGAATTTGCGATCTTCTTCAAAAATTTCGTTGGCAATCACCGTTTTTTTGCTTTCGGCAACATCCCGCACTGGGCTGAAGATCAGGGATGCAATGGCGGCCTTGTCGCAAAAAATGTCCCCAGACTGATCGGCAATTCCAACTGTGCGGTGGTTGGGGTCGAGTGCGAAAAGGATGACGCCATCGAACCCTAGATATGTTCGGCAGCGTGACAAGAGATCGCCGACCGAACTTTTGGGCTTGAATGCGGGGGCGTCGGAAATAACTTTGGCAACAGGTTTGACCTCGCTTATTTCGACAAGGGTCTCTGCTTCATTCGCCATGCCTTGCCGCAAGACCCAGATCAGATCGGCAGGCATGATCGGTTTGATCAGCAATTCGGCTCCCAGGTTTTGAAGGGCGTCTATTTCCTCCATCATGCTGTCTGCCCTGGCCCAGTCGGTGGTGACAACCACCCGCACTTGCGGCCATTTTTCGAAGATTTTTCGGGCTAATTCATTCCCCTGGATGCCTGGCAGGCAAATATCAATCAACGCCAGGTCCGGCTCCGAGCTTTCGAGGTAATCAAGGGCCTTCTCGGCGGCGTCCACCACATCCACCCGCTGGCCGATCCTCTGCAGCCAGTTCCGCACTGCCCGGGACTGGGCCGGTTCATCCTCGACCAGCAGGATGTGGTTTTTGAACCCATCCAAATTTGTGAAAGCCTCCAGGATGCTGTCGCTTTCCATCCGGGATGTGGGGCGGATTTGGATGGTTGTTTCCGTACTATCGCGGGCTGGGGATTGCGCCGGGGCGAGAGCCAGGCTGATCTGCCGCGCCCCCTCATCAATCGCCTTCACCCGGACCCGCACATGATCGCCCGGCCAGAACAGGTCCAGCGGGGAGGCGTTTACCCCTCCAGGGAGTTGGGATTTGTGCAAAAGCCCGGTGATGCCCTCGTCAATTTCGATGAAAACCCCAAAACTGACCACCCCGGCGACGATCCCATCGAAAACTTCGTCTTTATTGAATTCTTGCAGGAAAATTTTCCAGGGATCCCTGACGGCCATCCGCAGGCTGAACTCGCGGTATTGGCCTTTCCTGGCTGCGATGGGCGTCGCCTCGCCCCGCCACCCGACCGGGAAGTTGGCGCGCCAGTTTTCGACCTGATCGGCGTCCCAGGATGTTTCCCGGAACCGGACGATCCCATGCTGGCCGTTGTCCAACTCGACGAACAGACCCAGGGGCAGGTGCTTGGTGACACGGATTTGGACAGTCTGGCGCGAGGACTCTTTGCTCATTATTTCCTGTACGCTAAACTTGCGGGTCCTGGCCTTGCTCTTCGGGCGTTTCTTTGGATGGGACCGCAGGCATTATTTCGAAAGTCACCCCCGGCAGCCCGGTCTCCGGGTTGGGGTAGGGATACCGGAATACGGCAGCGGCCTCTTCCAGGTCTGCGATGTCACTTAGGTGATAGGGCGCATACTCGCTTTGCGGCGGGGTCAGGTCCAGGCGGTCAAGATATTCGATCCATGCCAGCTTGTTTTCCGGGCCGGAGCGGATCGCTTTGAAGCCTGGCGCGGGCTGGCCGGAAGATTCCCTGGTGAGGGCAGAGCCGATATTCCTCAGGATGCTTTCGTCAATTTCATTTGGGCTGGCAAGGTGGATTTGCAGGTGGAAGAATCTTTTCAGCGGGGTTGTGCGCCGGTTGACAAAAGATTCGCTCCAGTCTTTGTAGGAGGCCGGGAATTTCGTTTCGGTGATCCCTTCAAACTCCCTGGGTTCATCCAATATTTCGAATACCATCTGTTCGTAGGGGGTGATGGCGATCGGGCGCATTGTGATGGATAACAAGGCGGGATAATCCAGCCCGGCCAGGGCGCGCCAGATTTGTTCGTGTGACCGGAGACTGGATTGCCAAAGCCCGTGGACGTATTGGTATCCCTCTTTGGAAGGCAGGTGTTTTTCGAAACGTTTGATTTGGGCGACCTCTGCGCTGGATTGCAGAATATCGCCTCCGGAAAATTCCTGGTACTCTTCCGGTGATCCTGCCGGGGTGGTCACGAAATCCTGCGGGAAGACGGAGCGAATTTCACGGCAATAAACCAGCGCATTGTGCCGGGCCTCGGTTTCGCTCCCGGCGCAGACTTTGCCCATTATGGCGAGGGCAAGCCCCTGGTCCGGTTTGACGCGGCAGCGCAGGGCCAGGGTGCGGAAGTCCCCGCTTAGGCGGTTCAAATCCATTTCCGAAGAATGCTGAGATTCGACGAACAGCCGCGCCCGGTCGAGGGCTTCCTCGATCAACATGCTGGCGTTGAAGCCCCAGCGCATATTCAGCCATTCATGCCCGGGCCGAAGTTTGACTTTGCAGGCAAAGGAGGCGTGCCAGGCTGCCGGGAGGGTTTGGCCGTCGGGGGCGGCTTGTTCTTTTTGGAAGCGGGTCTTGATCCAGGGGGTGTCCATTTTACGAACCGGGTTTGCGCCGATTGAGGAGGGTGAGGAGGGTCTGGGTGAGGTTATCAAGCTTTCCTGAGTCTGGATGCCTGGGCGGCTCGGCTTTTGGCATTGTTTCTGATTCTGGCTTGGTATCTGGTTGCTCGCCAGACTCTACCGGCAGGGTGACTGCCCCAATTTCTTGTTGTAAAGTGTTTACCAGCTTGAGTAGGACTTCGGTAATTTGGGGTTGGGGTGTGAACCCTGGCGTTGCCACTTGCACAACTGCTTTCTGGATTGCTTCGACAGCTTGAAGGACACGCTCTTGCTGCCATATTTTTTGATTTCGCTCGTTGTCGAGGACCAATTGCTGGGTTGCGATCTGGTTTTCGGCCCTGGCAATGATCGTCCGTATTTCCGCATCATAATGAGCCTTGATCTTTTTGAAGTCCTCTTCTTTTTTGTCTAATTGTTGCTGTAATTCCTGGACATTACGGGAAAGTTCAATTTGAGCTGTCCGCTGCTTCTCTTCGAGTCGGATACCAATCAGTTTGGGATCGCCCCGCCGTTCGATGACAATTTCGTTGATGGCGAAAATTTTGACGGGGTTGTGATGGCTGTTGTATTGGAGGCCGATAGATTTTGCGATGGCGTCCCGATCTTCATCTTTGGCGTTTTCGCTGCCCATGATTTTATCGTGGGTGTGGTCTTTGATAAATTGGAGGGTATACGATGTAATCAGGGTGAACAGCGTTTGCACGGGATGTTCCAGTTTCATGGCTTTTATCGGGTCGGCAACACTGTAGCTTATCGTGAGCGTCAATGAGACTTTTGCCCCGTCGAGGGTGGTTTCGGTGATTTCGGGGAGTGTGCTGGTGCGGGTGCGTTTGTCTACATAGTGGCGTAAATAGAATCCCGGTTCGAGCGGATTGTAGCCGCCTGGGGTCAGTTGGAGATTTCCATCGGAGGTCGTCAGCACAATATAAACATTGGGGTCGGCGTTGAAATAGTAAGCTTTGGCAATTTCTGTGACCTTTATGCCTGTCCCCCTGGCGACGACCTCGTCCCCCTGGAAATTAACTGGTATGGGCGGTCGCCGCTTGCCCCGATGCTCAACCCAGGCCCTGACAAGGTAATCCCACGAATTTTCAGCCATGTTTCCTCCGTAGAAAAACGATTGTTCTTATTGTAACGATTTCAGGATAAGAATTCAACTTTGCGAAATCTCCCTTGATACTCTTGGGGCGGTTATGAAGGTTCGTGTAGTACACCTCCAGTATACAGCAGCCGGTCGGCTAAAGCAAGCCGGAAAAAAACACACCCCGAAACGGATTTGTTTCAGGGTGTGTGGTGTTCGTCAGTTCCTAACCGCAGCCGCCGCCGGATTTATCCCGGCGTAGTTCGAGTTGGATCTTGGGTTCGTATTCCAGTTCTTCGTATTCCTGCGGGTTGGGGTCGCAGGAGGCGTATTGGTCGCCCAGGGCAACGGGGAAAACGTAATCGAGGGTCTCATCTGTCCCGGTTAGCGACGCGGGCTGGATGGCCGGGTCGTCCTGGCCGAAGAAGGCGATCCAGTTGTTGACGCCGCCTTCGAGGATGTAGACGTTCTTCACGCCGCTGGCAACCATCAACTGCCAGGCCTGGGTGGCGTCGGTTTCGCCGTTGCTCATCAGGACGATCACCCGGTTGGGGAGGTAGTGGGCGACGAGGTCCTTCGAGTAAGTGGTCAATTCGTCAATCGAGATGTGTTCCGCGCCGCGGATGTGGTACAGGTTGTAGTCCACCTCGCTGCGGACGTCGAGCATGACCACTTTGAGAGAGTTGTCATAGATGCTGGCGTACAACTCGACAGGTGTAATCTGGACATAGCGTTCCGCAAGCACCTGGCTGGGACTGAGTTGGACCTTGACCGGTTCAAGCCCTGCTTCTTCTGGTGTGAGTGTCCGGTTGATGAGCGTTCGATTGTACATAGTTTCCAGGCTGGGCTGTCCGATAACGACCACACCCACGGCCAGAATGGCTATGGCGGCCGCGCCGGCATAGCGCAGTTTGGGTTCTTTGTTCAAATCCCGTTTGCTATTGATGCGTTCCAGTTGTTCGCTGCCCCAGAACATAAAGAGCGCCATCAAAACAACCAGTAAAACGATCACACCGGCAGGCAGGTTGAACACGTCCATCAGAGTCAGGCGGCCGAGTGAACCGGCGTGGTTATACCATTCGGTGAAGAATTTTTCTGTTTCACCAAACAAGAAAGCGCCAAAGAATCCGCCAGCCATGAAGAACATGCCGTCAATCTTTCCGGTTGAGGCTGAGGCCAGAGATGTAGTCGGGCAGAAACCGCCTACGATGAAACCGACGCCCATGATCAAGCCGCCCAGGATTCCGGGCCACAGGTAGGTTGGATTCACCCAAACCTGGCTAAAATCAAGGATGCCCAGGCCTGCCGCGCCAAAAAGCAGCACCATCGCAACGATGATCGCAGTGAACATGACTTTGAGCACTGTCAACTCGGTGAAGTAGAACTGGGCCGCCAGTTTCCTCGAGTCGCCGAACCCGGACATTTCGAGGGTAAAGCCGAAAGCAAAGCCAATCAGCCCAAAAACCACGTAGGTCCACGGGTTGGCGGCGCTGACAGCATTGAATGATTCGAGAGGGAAGTTCATTGGTACTCCTTGTAGTCGAAGAACGGGGCGGTGTTGGTCCCGAACTCGCACTGAAATCCTAGTTCCACCATTTCCTTACAAAATAGGCTACCGCGTACGCACTCGCAAAAATGGACAGCATGACCAGCCAGGAGCCTGCCGAAAGGGTTGCCCCGCCGGAAAGCGCCTGCCCCGAGGTGCATCCGCGTGCCATGCGCGCTCCATAAAGGAAGATCGTGCCTCCGATAAAAGCGATCAACCATCGCTTGCGAGTGGAGATGTTTGGCCCTTTGGTCGTTTCGAATTTGAGGCGTCCATGGATCGCGCCGGATGAAAACCCGCCGATCAACGCGCCGAAGAAGAGGGGCACGATCCAATCATCGAACGGATTCTTGTCGCCGCCGGCCATGTTCAGCAAATAAGGCGTGTTGTCCACATGGGAGGGCGCGAAGACATCTTCGACTGCCACCGCTATGCGGCTGGTCGCCCCGGACGAGCCGAGTCCATTGCCGGTGATGAGGAAGGCCAGGAAAAGCACGACGCCCAATACCGCGCCTCCGAAATAGGGATGCGCGTAAGGTTTTCTTGGGCGGTGTAAAAAATTGGGTTTTGGTTTGGAAGGAGCCACGGTTGACATTTGTTTATTCTCCTTGCGTGAGTTCTGTAATTTCGCCGTCGTCAGCAGATTCGTCCTCGGCGTGTTCCTCGACTTCTTCCCAGCCGGTGACCATGGCGTTGATGCCTTCGAGCGGGGTCGCGCCGGTGGTGGTCAGGTAAACGTGGCCGACGATGAAAGCGCCGAACAGCCAGGCGAACAGGCTGTGGATGGGAGCCAGCACAGGCAGGCCGCCGAACAGGTTCGAGATTTCGGGCCAGCGCTGCACACCCCACATCAGGATGCCGGTGAGGCCTTGCAGCGGGAGCAGGACGTTGAGCAGCCCAAAGTAGGTGGCCTGCTGGAGCGGGTTGAGCTTGCGGTCCTTCATCTTCTGGAAGGGGTGCGGCTCGCGCTTGAAGATGCCGCGGAGGTAATACTTGGCTTGCAGGATGGCGTCGTCGAAGAAGCCGCGCGGGCGCGGGACGTATTGCTGGATCTCGCCGCTGACTGAGTGCCAGAACAGGGACAGGGCCGCGTTGACCGCCAGGATGGCCGCCAGGACGTTGTGAATGGTGACCATGTAGCGGAAGCTGAACGCCCCGAAGATGTCCGGCCGGTGGATGATGAGGCCGGTGAAGAGCAGGAAGACGATCGAGACGGTCTGGAGCCAGTGCCAGAAGCGCTCGTAGGCTTCGTACATGTAGACTTTCTTGACCTTCGCTTCCCGCTTCGGGCGGCGCAGGGATGAAACGTAGCGCAGCGTGCCGTGCCCGCCGACACCGGCCAGCGTGCCCAGGAAGGCCAGGGCGCCGAACCAGTCAATCCAGTTGACCCGGCTGTTGCCGAAGATGTAAACGCTGTCGTTGCGGGGGACAGGCCGGTAAACCAACCCGCCGTTCTCATCCTGGACGATCTCGCCGCTGATGGTGACATTGGTGTCTTTTACGAATTGCGGGATGACGCCTGCCGGGGCCTGGTCCGCCAGTTGGATGGATTGGGTCAGGCGGGAGCCTTCGCCGTGGCAGGTCTGGCAGTCGCTGACGGCGAAGTCGCTGTTGGTGACGTTGTGGTTGATGCTGTAAGGCTGCACTTCGCCGACGATGCGGACGTTACCCAGGCCCAAGGCTTGCAAGCGGCTTGCGATAAGAGTCTGCTTTTCGGACGTGTCGAGCACGAGTTCGTTCTGGCTGAGGGCACCGTCGCTGTTGGCGTCGAAGGCGGATAAAACCTCGGGGGCGTACCCGCCGTTTTCGAGCCACGCAGCTTCCAGGTCCAGCAGGCGCACCGGGCGGGTATTGCCGTTGGCGTCGTCGTAAACCCAGTAGAACGAGGTGACCAGGTTGTACGGAGCCAGCAGCGTATCCCCATCCACATTTTGGCGCTGGAGCAGGACCGGCTGGTAGCCGGTGACCAGGTTGTTGACCGTGGGCGGGACCGCTGCACCGGCGCTGGCGAGTTCGACGGTCGCGTCGGCCAGTTCGATGCCGCGGTAGGCGAGGTTGGCCTGGCCCTCAAGGGTGACGACCGTCCAGTCGTTGCTCTGGATGGAGGGGGCGTAGAGCTGCGGGATGTGGCAGGTCTCACAAGCCAGGACGGCCACGTGCCGGTCGAGGTAGGGCAGCCAACTGGCGTGGTCGCTGACATCGTGGCAGGACTCGCAGCGGCGCATGGTTCCTTTGAGTTCGGGGGCCACCGTGTCTTCGGCGCTCTGGCCGCGGGCAAAGTTGTGGCTGGGGCGCTGGAGGTATTCGCCGAAGTCGAGGCGGCGCGGGTCGTAGATGAGATGGCTGGGGCTGGTTTCAGGGTTGGCGGTGTAATGCACCGGGTTGTTGAGCGAGAAGTGGCAGTCCACGCAGTTCAACTGGCGCTCGGCGTGGATGTCCCACGAGCGGGCGGCGGCGGCCTTGTCGGCCAGGTTCATGCCGGAGGCCGAAATGCGCTGGGACGAGACGACCTGCCCGGTGGCGGCGGTCTGCCAGGTCATCCCGGTGATGACCAGCGGGTCGCCCCCGGCGTGGGCCATTTCGTGGCATTGGGCGCAATTTTCGTTGGCGGGGTCCTGGATGGTGACGAATTCGGGTTTGAGTTCGCCATTCTCGGCGAAAGCCTCGGCATTCCAGGCCCAGCCGTCGGCGGTCTGCTCGACCAGGCCGGAACCGACCAGGGTGGCGGTGCTGGCGCTGCGGAAGTCCCCGGCCTGGATGGAGGCGGTGCGGACGGCGTTGTTTGGCTGGGGCAGATGACAGAGGAAGCAGTCCATTTCCATCGTGCCGGATTGGGACCAGCTCCAGGCCTCGACGTTACCCGTTTCGTTGACCAGACTCGTCTCCGGGTTGGTCCTGGACGGAGCGAGACTGGCGAGGGGCCTGCCCTCCCGGCTGTTGACGGCCGGTCCGCCGCCGACGATGTCCGCGCCGTAGGTCATCAGCCATTCGGGGGTGCCCAGGTCGAGACGTTCGTCACCGGGGAGGCTGAGGTAGCGGTAGGTCAGCGGGTTCCACTTGCCGAAGAAACCGGGACCGGTGTCCCAGGCGCGGCCGCTCTGGGTCTCGCCTGCCGCGGTGATCCCGGACAGTCCCAGGTCGGCGTGGAAGGAATGGGAGGTGATGAATTCGGCGTCGTGGCATTGGCCGCAGGTCTGCATGGTCGAGACCGGCTCTCCGCTTTCGAGCACGTTGACGCCGTTTTCGTCGAGCAGGGCGAAGGTCGGGTGGAGCGGGGAGGCCGCCTCGACCGGGCCGGCGGCCCTATCCGCTGCCGCGCTCTGGATGCCGAGCGCGCCGGCGGCCAACAGGGTCAAAAGACTGCCGCTGATAAGGAGTTTTGCAATAAGGTTGTTTCGTGTGCGCATGGAAGATTCCTCTGTCAATTCGATGGACGACTTTCCCAAAGCAAGCTCCGGCCTAAAATTGCCTGAGATTGCTTCGCCGCACCTGCCCTGGCGGGCGGTGCCAGGGAAAAGCGGCTCGCGATGACATTGCTTATCATTTGTTATCGAACCGTCCGCCCCATTCGATGGGGTCGCCCGGATAGCCGAGGGCTTGCCAGTCGAAGCGGCCGTTGTCGCTGTGACAGGCGTCGCATTGCAGGGCGTTTTCTTTGGGCTGGACCATGTGGGTGATGGGCCAGTACATCCAGGTTTCGGTGAAGCCGTATTGGCCGCTGTACTTCAAACCGGTGATCGGGACGGCCAGTTCGAAGGCCTGGTCCCAGTCGAAGTTGGTCCAGTAGCCGTCTGTCCCCGAAGTGATGGGAGCCAGGATGTAGTTGTTCACGATGTCGTAAGGCTGCCTGGCGATGTGGACCTTGAACGGGAAGATCTTGGCGTTCGGGTCTTCGATGCTCCCGGCGGGCAGGTTGATCATGGTCGGCTGGGACGGGTCAATCTTGTCGCCGAGGAGGTAGCGGTAATCCAGGTTGCCGTTGAACCAGGTGTAGGTTGGGATAACGTCCTTTTCGTAGACGAAATCACCCTTGATCTTCAGGTAGGTGTAATGGTCGTCGCCGATGTCCTGCCCGGCGGTGGACCAGTCCCAGGTCATCTTGGTCGGGTCTTTGACGGCAAATTCCGGGATGTGGCAGGCCTGGCAGGCCACCGAAGCGGTGTGGATGTTGATCCGTTCGTCGTCGTGAGGGGTTTCGATGTGGCAGTCGGTGCAGGCGACCTGCTCGGTTGGGTTGATCTGGTAGTTGTCCACGACGAGGCGGCCCTTGACCGCGTGGGCTTCGGTGGTATGGCAGTCGGTGCAGATGAAGTCAAGCCCGCCCATGTGGACATCGAGCTGCTCGGTGGGATATTTCAGGGTTTCGTCCAGGTCGCCGTGTTTGACGCCGTTGCCGCCGCCGCCGTCGAAGTGGCAGTTGCCGCAGTTCTCGCGGGTTGGGCTGGCAACACTTCGAGCCGCAGCCAGCAGGTCCACGCCTTCGCCGGGGTTGCCATAGGTGCCTTTGAAGTAACCCGCCTGGGCGTGGCAAACGAGACAATCCACGTTATCGGAGGCGGTGAAATCGTAGGCTTCGGTTTCCTGCCAGCCGTAGCCGATGTGACACGACGTGCAGGATTTCTGGTTGCCCTGGGCGCTGATGCAGAAATTATTGATCTGGTTGGCCTTGCCGATGGTGACTGGCTCGTCGCGCCAGGGGACATCGAAGGGCTGGCTTTCCCAGGTCCAGTGGGTGGTGTGCATCACCTCGTCGGCTGCGTCCTCGTGGCATTCCAGGCAGGCCTGGGTCACTTGTTGCGGGGTCTCAAATTGACCGTCTTCCAATGGCCCCGTGACGATGTCGCTGTGGGAAGTGTGGATGGGATGCTGGGGCACGTATGCCCACGGATCGTCTGCTGCCTGGACTGTGCGCGGCCAAAAAACTGCTAACGGGATGACGATTACCAGCAAGATGCCGAGCAAACCGAGGATCCAGAGATTTTTTCGATTTTTCATAGCGCTTCCTTGGATGTGGGGTTATTTGAGTTCTACGATCAGATTGGCGCGAGAGACGATCCGGTCGCGCAATACTTCTCGCAACAGGTCCAATGCGTCAATCAAACGGTGGTCGTTAAGGCTGTATTCCACGTTGATCCCGTCCCGGGTGGCTACCACCAGTCCTCTTTCGCGCAGGATTTTGAGGTGGCGGGATGTCATTGGCTGGCTGATATCCAGGTATTTTGCCAGATCGTTAACCGTATAAGGCTTTTCGGCCAATGCGTATAAAAGTAATATCCGCCTCGGATCGGCCAGTGCGGAACAAATATCAGCGTGGAGTTGGGTGACTTCTTGAGTGAGATTGGACATTGGATTGATATATACGCATAAGTAAATATGTTTATTTGTGAAAATAATAACACCCTGTCGGTAATTTAGTATGTGCAAAATGTCACAAGGATGTCATGCAAATTATCATATTCCCCGTGATATGGTCTGAATTGTCTTGGAACAGGAAGACCCGCCCCGGTCGTTTCAGGTTACTTCGGCTCGTCCCACCATTTTGACAGCCTCCCGCCGGAGCGGGCCGGGTGATCCATGTAGTGCGAAACGTCGTTGAACAGCATCAGGCGCGCATGGACCACATCCTTGAAATCGAGCACGTTCAGGCAGGCGGGGGACTGGTCGAGGCGGTCGCGGTAGCCGCGCCCGTCGAAGCCGAGCACGCTGCTGATCAACAGGCGCAAGGTGGCCTTGTGCGAGACGACCAGCACATTTTCGCCGGGATGCTGCACGACGATCTCCCGGATGACCGGCAGGGCGCGGGCGATGACGCTCACCCCATTCTCACCGCCCCGGGGCGCAAAAGTGTACGGGTCCTCCTCCCAGGCGGTGTACTCCTCTGAAAATTGGCTTTCCACTTCGGCCCGGGTCATCCCTTCCCAGTGCCCATGATGGATCTCGCGCAGGCCGTCCCGCTCGACCGGGATCAGGCCATGCGGCCCGGCCAGGATGGCAGCGGTATGCCGGGTGCGCCCCATTGGGCTGCAATAGACCGCCCGGATGGCATCATCACCCAGCCGCTTTGCCAACTGTTCAGCCTGGAAGATACCCTCGGCGGAGAGTTCAACGTCTGTAGCGCCGGCAAACCGGTCTTCGGCGCTGAGCCGGGTTGCTCCATGACGGACAAGGAAGAGACGGGTTGAGGTTTGAGTGGACATAACGACCTCCAAGCGAAGATGGGGCGAATTGTAACAGACCGGCCTGTGGTCGTCGGAGTGATGGGAGTTTTCGCCTGGCGATGGTGGGGGATTTTCAGTTTGGGATCGAGCCGGGTCGAAGGCTGCAGGTTACGGTTCCCATTGGAAATGTATCAGCGCAAAGAGGGTCGGTTTTCCTTGAGCATATTCGATGCCTGCGATCCAGGCCCGCCAGTCCAGGCCGCCGTACTGCTCCGTCCCCGGTTTGTAAACGGTGTAGAAATTGATGTTGGCGTATTCCGGGGGCCAGGGGTCGAGCGAGAAGGTGGCCAGGTCGAGCGTGTCGTTGCAGTGCATGGAGTAGTCTGCGCCGAACACTTCCTGCAAGCGAGGCAGCGGCTCGGCGCTGAACGTCCCCAGGGTCGCCTCGCCGCTGCCGGGCGCAGGTCCCCAGTTGACTACGTAGTCGGATTGGAAGGCCCAGGAGGCTTCCTCGGGCGTGTAATTCGCCGCCGTTCCGTAGCGCCAGAGCCGCAGGTCCAGCCCATGCGCCGGGCTGACCAGGGAACTCAGGCGGTCGCCGTCCGAGTTGAGCAAGGCTGCTGCCAGGCTGTCGAGCAGGTCTGTCACGCGGGTGTCGGCGCAGAAAGCGGCCGGGGACGCGTATTCGGTCAGGAAATTGGAATTGACCCATCCGGTCCCGCCGCCGGGGTTCTGGATTTCGACCCAACGGTCGCCGCCCGCGCTGGCAGCCGGTCCCGTGCGGATCACCCCCGACGCTGTGGGCTGGAGCGCGCCTGCGACGGCATTTTCCACCCCCGCGCCGGCCCGGACGTTGAGCACGTCATCGGGGGCTACCAGGACGACAGCGTAAGGGTTGAAAACGCCGGTGACGGGCGGCGGCGGTGGGGAGGTGACGGCCGGGGTGGCCGAAGGCGCGGCGGTGGTATTCGTCGCGCCGGGCGCGGTCGTGGAGGCGGGTTCCTGGGTTGCCGGGGTGGGGGAGGCCGCAGGCGCAGTGGACAGTTCGGAGGTCGGTGTGGGCGGCAGGGTTGGCGAAGGCGGCGCTTCGGTGGATACCTGGAACGTGCAGGCGGTCAAAGTCAGCATTACCAGCAAGGGTAGGGATTTCGTTTTCATCATACTTCTCCTGTTACATCAGTATTCTCGCACAATTCGAATTCCAATTCAATCTGGCAGCCGCGCTGGAACGTTTCAGTTGCGGGACAAAACCATCGCCGCGCCAACCCGGTTACCAGGATCGGCGCGGCGATGGATGTGATTCCCCCTGCCCTGTCAATTTATGTCATTGCGAGCTGCTTTTTGGCGAAGCAATCTTCCACAGGCATTCCTCGCAGTGACAATCCCCTGCGGTACGTAATCCCTCCGTGAACTACGGGATACTCCCCTACGGTACGTAATATTCGACGATCAACTGCGGCCTGGAGGCCAGCGGGGCGTTGCCGCTGTACAGGTTGAGCATATTGGCGAAGGCGTTGTTGTTGTCGTCCAGCTTGAAGCGCAGACGGATCTGGGTCAGGCCGCCGTTGGAGGCCAGCTTGTTGACGTAACCTTTGGCGGTGGTCAGGTTGAAGTAGTACCAGTTATTGACCGGCGCAGGCTTGAACGGGCCGTTAATCTTGTTGGCGGGGGCCTGGAAGTCGCTGGTTTGCAAGGCGGGTGTCCCGAAGAAACCTTTCTTGATGTCCACCATGAATCCCTGGAAGAGCGTGACCGGGTTGCCGCCGCCGGCGATGCCTTGCCTCTTGACCTTGAGGATGACCTTGGTGATGACCGCGTTGTTCGGCAGGCTGGAGGTGTTGAACGACAGGATGCCGCGATATTGCCTCCTGAACTTGTCGTCGCCCAGGGAGAAGATCGAGGCTGTGGCGTTCAGGGAACCTCCCTTGTTGCTTTTTTCTGCCGATTCCAGCACCCAACCGTCTTGGTTGCCGGTGGAGCGGAAGATTTTGGTGATTTTGAGCGGGGCCGTCCTGAATGACCACCAGGTTCCGCCGTTGGCTTCGGTCGTTCCGGCCGGGTTGTTGGCGCGCACTTGCCAGTAATAGGTGGTGTTGTGCGACAGGCCGGTGACCGCTACGCTGGTAGCCGGGCCGTTGTCAATCCACGCGGCGCAGTTGTTGTCATTGGTGGTGTCATAACAATACTCGTAGGTGGCCTCGGGGCTGCTGGCAGACCAGCTCAGGGTCAGGTTGATGGGGCGGTTGAGCGCGCCGTTGGGGGGCGAGTTCTTCGTGAAGGCGGTGGGCGGGATGCCCCAGTATTCGAGCGTGCCGTCGTCGGTGTTGTCGGGGTTGAGCTGGATGGCGCGGCCGTGGTCACCAGGCCCGAGGTCCGCGGTGTTCTGCTCCCAGCCTTCGTCGCCGGGGGTGGAGAAGTCCACCGTCCAGGTCCCGTCACCGGCGGCGGTCACGCGGCGTCCGATCCCACCCTGCGAGTTGATGTTGACCATCACGTCCGAACCGGCGTCGGCCACGCCGCTCAGGGTCTCGTTGACGGTGTCCATCCCGGTCACGTGGAGCACCGAAACGAGGACCGTCTTGATGACCGAGCCGTCGGACATGGTGACGTAGTGCCCAACTTGCAGGGCGAAGACGCCGGACAGGTCGAAGCACGGCTCGCCGCACCAGCCGGGGGCCGAGAGTTGGGTGTCGGTGTAGAGCACGCCGTTGCCGGGGTTATCGTCATCGTCAATCGTCAGGGTGACGTTGACGCCCGTGGGCCAGTCGTGCCCGTGGACTTCGGGGTAGGCAGGCACGGCGTGGAGGGTGTAAGCCGGCGCGTTCCAGTTGACCAGGGTTTCGTCCCTATCGTTGTCCCATTGGATCGTATTACCGCTGGCGCCCGGAAGGAGATCGTAAGCAGTCTCCTCCCCAGGCTCATCACCCGCCACGCTGAAATCCGCAGTCCAGTTGCCGCTCCCGTCGGCGATCTCATTGCGGAAGTAGCACCCGGAGAAATCGCATATCTCAGTGTAGACGCTCGATCCGATTTCAGCAGTGCCTGAGACGGTATCGCTGCCAGGGTTGGCGTCCGTGACGGCAACCGGGGTTACGGTGTGAGTCTTTGTGTTGCTCCCGTCCGTCACGCTGACAGTGTCTCCCGGTTTCAGGTCGTAGATCCCGCTGAAGTTGAAAGTGAAGAATGTCTGGTTCGGATCATAAGGATGAACGATGACCGTGGTGGTGTCGGAGTAATCCGGGTTGGCTGGGGTGAGCGGGTCATTGATTTCCAGGGTGGCGGTTGCGCCAAGTTGGAAATCCCAGCCAACCACTTCGTCACCCAGGGGATGCGCGCTGAATTTGGGGTCGGGCAGACGCCAGTCAATATCCGTGTGGTCGGCATCGGCGTCCGGCTCCATGACTTCGCCGTATGTACCGGGCTGGATGTCGCACAGGGTCTGCTCTTCAGGCTGGACGCCGACGACCGAGTAATCGGCAACCCAGTCACCGTTGATGTCTGGATAAACGTAGCGGGTGGCGGTTTGTGAGCCGCATTGTGCCCAGGTGTTGATGAAAACCCCGGGCGTGCCCGTGCCAGAAACGGTATCCGTATCCGGGTCCGCACCGGTCAGGGCCAGGATGGTCACGGTATGGTCCTTGAAGGTCGTCCCGTCGTCCATCGTGACGTACATCCCGGCAGCCAGGTCAATCCCGCCCACGTTGTCGAAGCGGGCGGTGCCGCCTGAATCCGCAGCCTGGGTGTCGGTGAAATCCGTCCCCACCCCGTTGGACGGGTCGTCAATCGTCAGGGTTACGGACGCCCCAACCGGCCAGTCGTACCCCTCGACGTTGTTCTGGGTCAACTGGACGTGGAAGCGTTCGCCCCCCGTGACGGCTGCGGCCGGCTGGACGATGGCCGCGGCCAACGCCAGCACGACCAGCATGGTCAAAAAGGGGAAAAAGCGGGAAGTTTTGGTGTTCATGGTGTCTCTCCTTGGCAAAGCGATGAATGGGAATTTGTCAGTCTCATCCTAGCAGCCTGCTCTCACAAAACTCTCACAAACCGGGATGCTCCTCAGGTTGGGCAGGACCGCCCGGCTCCACTTTCTCTGGAAATGTTTCTTTCATGAAATCTGAAATGATCTCCATAAAGGCAGCGGCAGCCTGGAAGTAAGCCCGCTCCCCGCTCTGGACGTGGTCCACCGAGCCGCGCCAGACTGTCTGGCTATCGCTCTTTTCGCGCCAGAGCCGGACAATGAACGTGAAAGGGCTTCCTTTGTCGGGTTGCATGGGATTCGACCTGTATCTGTGAACAGCATACCCGCCTGCTCTCACAAAACTCTCACAAAACCAACCCGGCGGCCACTTTTGAAAGTGGCCGCCGCGTTCTTGCCGCAGTCATCGGGATAGGTCCCGCCTTATTTTTCCAATCCCAGGATCCTTTTCAACCGCCACCCCGATTGCATGTAAACCTCCACCAACCCCTGGCCGAAACGGGAGGCGGCCTCATCCAGGCTCTGCGAAGCGACGTAACCCTGGAAGACCGAGTCCGTCACCCAGCGGCCATACGGCGCGCCGAGCAGGATGCTGCTGACCCGCAGGTCGGTGTTGTGGATCAGGTTGATGGCCCGCAGGGTTTGTTCGATGTCCACCGAAGTGTGGATTTGGCGCTGCATCACTTCTGACGCCCCCACATACCGGAGGAAATGGTCCACTACTTCAGGATGGCTGACCCAGAGCAACCCGAGCGATTCGAGTACTTGCGGGTGCAACGGTTTCCTGAAATCCACCTTATGCTCGAAAACGGCCAGAACTTCTTGCGGATGGAACCAGCCCACCGGCGACAGCAGCCGCAGGTATTGGGCGGCCCCTGCGGGGTCGCTTGCCGCGTAAGCCGACAGGAGCGGGAAATCGAACTTTTGGGCGCGGGCGTAGCGCATTCCGAGCGGGAAGAACCCGATGGGGCCGATCAGGCCCAGGGTCCCGTTCGATGCGCCTTCGATGAACAGGCCGCGGTTTTCTTCGGCGAATCTCGCGGTCAGGTTTTCGAGGGCCTGCAAGCTGTCGCCCTGGAATCGCTCGATCCCCGGGGCGTTCAATGGCTGGAAGGCCATCAACAGCCAGAGACGGGTGGAAGGGATGTCTGTTGAATCGAAAAGGGATTGGATGACGGACAGGGCCTGCTCCTGCCGGAGGTTGAGCCACAGGCAGAGTTGGTGGTGGACGAGGATCTGCACGGCATCAGACGGGGAAACAAGCAGCAGGGACAGGTCCTCCTGCGATACGGTATCCAGGCCGCCTTCCCGCAGTTTCAGGCTTGCGAGCACCCGGCTAAAGGCGGCCCGCTCCGGCCCGGTCAGGCTGCCCGACCGGACGACGGTTTCGACGGCATTGCGGTCCGCGGGCCAGGAGGTGGTGTTGGCCGAAAGCAGCCTTTGGACGAGCGACCGGCCAAGCTTGTTGTTTTCATCCGGCAGGCGCAGGTTTTTTACAGCCACCGTATGGATCAATCCATCCGCCTCGTCCATCAGGTTCTTCGGAAGGCCATAACGAGTGAACAAGCTGAGTATCCGCAAGGATAACTGTAATCGCTCGGGAGCGGTCAGGATGGTTTGCAGCCCGATATCGTCGAGGAGATGGTGCAGGATGGCGAGGGCAAGCTGCGGATCGCGCCGGTAAATGGCGTTGACGACGACGAAAACGATCTGCCGCGTCGCTGCGTCGCGGGACCCGGAAGCTGTTTTGAACAACCCCAGCCCCGTCTCGCCCATGCGACTCGCCGCGAACAGCGCAATGCGTTTGGCGTCCAGGAAGGGCAGGTCGAACAGCCGCCGGGCGAAGGAACCTGCCAGGGACGGATGCTCCTGATGGAGCGCGGCCAGGCCTTCGGTCGCGAGGTGATTCGCTTCGGTGGAGCCGCTCCCGGCGAGGCGGATGAAATCGTCCGGGTCTTTGTTTTGCAGCAGCCACGTCAGGGCTGCGCCCCACAAGGCGGGGAAGTCCCACGAGCCGCGGGCCATTTCGATCAGGCAGTCTTCGCCAAGAGTTCCCTCGGCGCATTGGGTTTCGTAATAGCGGGCGAGCAGGTATTCGAGCAGGCGCTCGTGAGTGAAGCGGAGTTGGGGCGAAAACTCTGAGCCGACGATCTCAAGGACACCCGCCTCGACCAGTTGTTCGAACGGTGAATGCGGGCCGCCGTCCAGGGCAGGCTGCAAGGCAGGGTCGGCGCGCAGGCCGGAAAGCGGAATCTGCGCCTTCCGCTGGCGGGCGATCCGGGTCGTGAAACCGGCGATAAACTGGCGGGCGCCCGGGCCGGCAACCACCTGCTCGAAATACTCCTGGAACAATCTCCGTTCCGAGCCTGTAGCCGGGATGGTTTTGCCTTGCCAGGTTTCGGCGGCGAGGCGCAGGAAGAAAGGCGTCCTGAAGCGTTCCCGGGTTTCTTCGGGCAAGTCATCGAAAGGGTTGGCGATCTTGAAGTGTTCCCGGTACAGGTCGAAGGCCAGGCGCGTTTCTTCGGGAGTGTATTGGGCAATGGTCAGCGGCTGACGATTGAAATAACATTGCCAGTTCAGGTTCGCCGCGCCGCCCAGGGCCAGCAAACGCCAGGGATGTTCGCGGCAAGCCAGGACGAATTTTACAGCGCGGACATCGGATTGCCGGTGGACGGAGGCTACCAGCGCGTCGAGGCGGCGGAGCAATTCGGCGGGGCCTGCGCCGAGGTCGTGGAAAGCGCTCAACTCGTCGAGGATGATCCAGACCAGGCGGTTTTTCGAGGCGGCATCGCGTCCGAGGGCGGCCAGCGCTTCCTCGGCTGAGATGGATGCGGCTCCCCAGAGCAGGCGCGTCACCTCATGCCGGACGTCGAGGGTCAGGGTCGAGGCGTCGAGCAGGAGCACCAGGTCATCCTGCTCGATCCGCTTCCCGGCCAGCCTCGCCAGGAAGGAGGTCTTCCCGCAGCCGGAGGCGCCGACGAGGATCAATCCGGCGGTCTCTGAGCGGATGAATTCATCCATCCGGGATTCGAGCGTCGGGCGCGGGATGTACAGTTCGGGCAAATATTTTTTGGAGGCGCGTAATTCTGCCAGCCTGTGCCCGGTGATGCGGCGCGTGGCCTCCCGCCGCGCCAGCCAATGGTCTTCGAGCGGGGCGGTCTGGCGGATTTTGGCGAAAAGCGCCTCAGTTTCGGGCATGGGAGGGATGCCCAATTCCTGCTGGAGGACGGCCTTGCAGTGCTGGTATTGCGCCAGGGCTGCAGGACGGTCTCCCAGCCCGGCGTAAAGGCGCATGAGCGCCCGGTGGATGTCTTCGCGCAACGGGTCGAGCGCGTGAAGGCGTTTGGCAAACGCGATGGCTTCGGCCGGTTCGCCGCGCGACTCGCGGTGGCGGAGCAGCCCCTCCAGCGCGCCCTGCCACAGGTCCCTGAGCCGCTCCCGTTCGAGCAGGCACCAGTCGGCGTAGCAGCCGTCCAGGAAGTCGCCGCGGTACAGTTCGACGGCTTTTTCCAGGGAGGGGACGTCGCCGCGCCGGACCAGGGCGCGGAACCGGTGGGTATCCACCTGCTCCGGCGGGAGGTTCAGGGCGACCGTCTCGCGGGTCTGCTCCAGGTATTGGTCCGCTTTGCCTAAAACCTGCCGGACGCGCCACAGCTCGGTGTTGAGGCTGGCGCGGGCCTTGTCTTCGCTTTTTTCGGGCCAGAGCGCGCCGGCCAGGGTCGTACGCGGGTGGGGGTAGTTGGGATTGGCGGCCAGGGCGGCGAAGAGTTCACGCGAACGCTGGGTGGGAAATGGCGGCAGTAAATTATCCCCAGCATGGATCTGTACTGCGCCAAAGAGACAGACTTCCAAAGCGGAACCCTCCTGGAAAGTATACCAAAGCGGACACGGGTTACGGCGGTGTCTGTCGGCTTAACGAGCGGGTTTCCTGGCTTAACCGGCGAGTTTCCCGGCTTAACCGGCGGGTTTCCCGGCTTAACGAGCGGGTTTCCTGGCTTAACCGGCAAGTTTCCCGGCTTAACCGGCGAGTTTGTCGGCTTAAGTCTGGTCGCCTCGTTCCAGCCGGGCCTGTTTGTCGGCGTGCAGGGCCAGCACCTTTTCCTTGACCTGGTCGAGGGTGCTGCCCCGCAGCGGATACCAATACAGCAGGACCGCGCCCAGGATGAGCGCCGCGCCGGGGATCAACCCGATCAGGGCTTTGATGCCGAACAGGGCGCTGGCCGGTTGGTCGAGGAAGACCCGTCCCTGGTTGGCTTCGCGGGTGACGAACGCCGTTGATTCAAGGATGAACGGGATGAGCGCCAGGGCAATGGACTGGGCGGGTTTGGTGATGAGGGCGTTGATCCCGAAGAAGGCTCCCTCCCGCCGGACGCCGGAACGCAGTTCGTCCTCGTCCGCGACCTGGGCGAAGAGCACGTTGGTCAGCGTCTGCGGGCCTGAAAGGCCGAATCCTGCCATCGCCAGGCAGAGCAGGATCAGCGGCTTGGGGACGAACGAGATCAGCAGCAGGCCGGTCCCGGCGATGAATAACAGCAGTTGCTGCGCGCCGACGACCCCCAGCCGCTGCCGTATCAAGGTGGTTACGGGGACCCCGATGATGAGCGGGATGAACACGCAAGCCAGGATGATCATGGTATTCATCTGCAAAACGTAATCCGCCAGGTAGAAGATCATGCCCAACAACAGCGATTGCATCAGGATGGACATGAAATTTTGCGCCACCAGCACCAGGAACGACTTGCTGGTAAAGGTGAACCGCAGGGCCGGCCCCAGCGGGATGGGTTTGTCCACCCTGGTAAATTCAGGCCGTTCCTTGACCTTGAGGGTGGTGATGACAATCAAGATCGCGCTGACTACCGCGATCACGACCATCGAAACCTGGAGCGGCAGGAAAGACGGCAACGCATCTCCCTTGGGGCGGAAGAAATCCGGGATGAGGAAGCCCAGGATCGTGCCCAGCAACCCGAACAGGGAGGAGGAAATTTGCAGCCCGTTACGCTCGGCGTCTGACTCGGTCACTTCGGGCAGCAGGGCCGAGTAGACCAGGCCGATGATGGTGTAACAGGTGTCATAGAGCAGCATCGTCCCCAACATCCAGAAGAAGAGGGTGTTGCTGCCCGCCCCGGCAGGCGCCAGCCAGACCAGGATGAAGGTCAAGGCCAGGAAGGGCGCGGTGAAGCGCATGTAAGGGATGCGCCGTCCGCGTTTGAAGCGGGTGCTGTCGGTGATGTAGCCGAACAGCGGGTCGTTGACCGCGTTCCACACGGCGTAGATCGCTGAGGCGATGGCAATCCAGCGCGCTTGCAGCCCCAGGTAATCCTGGTAGAAAATGGGCAGCAGAGCGCCGTAAGTGCCCGAGATCAACGACGTGCCCAGGGCGGCAATGCCCCAGACGGCCTTGTAACCCAGCGAGAGTTTTACCGGCGCGCGTGCCATGGTTTCGGTTGTCATACCTGCCTCCTCTTTGGTTATCCCATAACCGACTGGACAGCGCGGTAACCGATCACGTGCAGTCCAATGGCTTGGATATGCTCACGCAGTTCTGCTTTCAGGAATGTTTCGTAGTCGGCCACCCGGCAGGCCCAGTCTGGCGCGATGGCCCGCAACTCCGGGGTATCTTTGGCCGCGTGGATGATGAAATGGGTGACGCCGGGTTTCAGGTTGTCGAAGGCCAGTTTGGCCTGTTCCAGCCGGGAGTCTGGAGCGGCCTCCAGCGCCAGGTGGCTGATCGAGTCGAGCAGCGGGACGCCCATGTCTTCGAGGGTGCGGACGATCTGGGCCGCCAGGGCCACCGCGCTCTCGTCCAGGGTGACCCCCCGGTGTTGGTTGGCAACCTCGCGCCAGCCGGCCTCGTCCAGGCGCAGCATCATCGGCGGGACCTTGTATTTCAGGGCCAATTGGATGTAGCTCTGCATGAACTTCATGTGGGCCACGGTGCCCATGTGGGTGTCGGCGTGGGTCGGGGCGATGCCGGCCTCGACGGCCTGCTGGACCTGCGTTTCCAACTCCCGCGCCACGGCTTCGGGATCGGCATACGCTTGGGTCTGGGCGGATTGTTGGTGGAAAAAGCCCTGGGCATCCAGAAGGCCGGTCTGCGGGTCGCGGGTCGAGACCGGCCCCCAGCGGTAGTTTTCCCATTCGCTGTTCAGGGTCAGGTGGACGCCCAGGTCGGCCCCGGGATGCTCCCTGGCAAACCTGGCTGCTTCCGGGAACCAGGGGCAGGGGACCATCACCGCCCCGGATGAAACCAACCCGAAATCGTACAGGTCTGAGAATGCGGCTACGGTGGCCTGGCACATGCCGATATCGTCCACGTGGATGATGACGGCGCGGTCGGTGTCTGTCAGGCCAAGTTTTTTCAAGACGGGATTGGGACGCATGGATTTTCCTTCCTATGGAGATTGTTGACGGCTCATGCTGGGCGCGATCGCGCAGGGCCTTTCCTTGAAAGACATAGGCTATATCTTTTTAAACATAGGCTACGTCTTTTTAAACATAGCCTATGTCTTTCGAGACATAGCCTATGTCTTCGCACCTGGCTGGAACCTCTCTGGAAAAGGAGCGCAAGCCCAGGGTTGAGAAGGTTTCGGACTCTACCATTGAGTGTAGAGGCGATTCCCTGTCCTGTCAACAAGGACACGCAATAGACTTTATCGGCAATTGGGAAGAACGTCCCGAAGGCGTTGTCCTGAGCTTGCCGAAGGAGCCTG
>DIDQ01000041.1:0-19392 GCA_002418215.1 Anaerolineales bacterium UBA5796 | reverse complement strand
CAATCCTTCGGGACGGTGTTTGCATGGGTATAATTCGCCGGGATGGGACACCCGGCGCGGGCCTGACGGATTGCGCTCCGTGCTCCGGGCTGCCCGCCATCGAAACCCTAACTGTCGAAGGATAAAACCATGCCCAAGATCACCGTCATCGGCGCGGGGAGCGCCTCGTTTGGGGAAAACACCCTGTCTGCCATCCTGCGCAGCAAGAAACTGCGCGGCAGCACCCTGGCCCTGGTGGACCGGAATGCCGCCAGCCTGGATATCGTCCATCGCCTGGCGGACAGGCTGAACGTCGAGTGGGATGCGGGGTTCGTCATCCAGGCCCATTCCCATCATCGCGAGGCTTTGCCCGGCAGCGATTTCGTCGTCTCGGCCATCGAAGTCGGCCCGCGTGAGGCCCTGTGGAAATCCGATTACGAGATCCCGCTCAAACATGGCGTCCACCAGCCGTATGCCGAGAACGGCGGACCCGGCGGTTTCGCCCACGCCCTCCGCAACGTCGGCCCGGTGCTGGAGATCGCCCGCGAGATGGAGCAAGCCTGCCCGCAGGCCTGGTTCATCAACTTCACCAATCCAATGACCCGCATCTGCGACGCGGTCAACCGCCATACCCGCATCAAGGCGGTTGGGCTGTGCCACCAGATCTTCATCGGCTACGCCTTCGCCGGCCTGGCCCTGGCGGATGAGCTGGGCATCCACGTCCCGGATGGGATCGAGGGGATGCACGCTGACCCGTTCCAGCACGTGTTGAGGGACCAGGTTGTCCACCAGGCGGTACAGCGGGTGGACATCCGCGCGGCCGGGACCAACCATTTCACGTGGATGCTCTCGCTGCGGGACCGGCAGACCGGCGAGGACCTGCTGCCGCGTTTCCGCGAACGCTTCTTCGCCCTGGACCCGGGGTTCGAGCCGCTGACGAGGGACGTTTACGAGGCCTTCGGCGTTTTCCCGATCCCCGGCGATACCCACCTGTGCGAGTACCTGCCCTGGGTCAACGATCCGCTCGCGAAGCCCTGGGAGAAATACAATATCCGCCTGTACGACTGGGAATTGAACGCCAACTTGCGGGATTTCAGCCTCGACCGGCTGAACGACATGGCCGGCGGCCATCTCACGGTGGACGGCCTGCTCGAAACCGACAGCGAAGGCGCGTTGGAAATGATCGAGGCCATCGCCTGCGCCGGCGGCCATTATCACCTGGCGGCCAACCTGCCCAACGTCGGGCAAATTGCCAATTTACCGCTTGGCGCAACCGTCGAGACGCCCGTGTTCGTGGATGGGGCGGGGATTCATCCCGTCCACGTTGGGGCGCTGCCTGAGCCGGTGGCCGAACTCTGCCGCCGCGAACTGGTCGTCGGCCAGCTTTGCGTGGACGCGGCTGTCAAAGGCTCACGCGAAAAGGCCCTGCAATGCCTCCTGCTCGACCCGATGATCAGAGACATCCAGACTGCCAGGCTGATCCTGGACGATTACCTGGCCGCGTACAAGACCCACTTGCCGCAGTTTTGGCGCTAAAACCGTCATCGCCAATGCCCGCCGTCCGGCACGATATACCTGTCCGCCACCCGCGCCTGGGATTATCTTGACAGCCGGTAGCGGAAAACCCCGGTCGCTTTTGCAATGAGGGGGATATAGCGTACCCAGCCAAAAGCCCCCAGGCGCGGTTCGGGCGTGTCGAAATAATACCAGTGGTCAAGCAGGCGCAGCCCCCACTCTTCGACTTCATGAGGGCCTTTGGCATCCCAACGAATGCGCAAGCCGGAGCGTTTGAGCACGCGGCTGGCGCGGTTATGGTGACGGGAAATGAACGGCGCGGCAGCGTCGAAAACCAGTTCCCCGGCGGGGAAACGGTCTGCCATCGCCGCCACCATCGGCTTGACATCCGCAGTGCTGAAATAGGGGAAAACGCCCTCGGCCATGAATATGACGGGTTTATCCAGGCTCGCAACCTGGTCGAGCCAGGAGGTTTGCAGCATGGATTGGGGGATGGTTGTGCAGCGCTCACAATCGGGCAGTACGTTGCGGCGAAATGCGATGACTTCCGGCAAATCCACCCCGATCCATGCCATCCGCCCGTCGTCGAGCCGGTCGAAGCGCGTGTCGAGTCCGCAGCCGATGTCTACCACCATCCCGCCGGGATTCCGGGAGAGAAACTCCCGGGCGAAGGCATCGAACTGGCGGGCGCGCATGGCCGTGACGATCACATCGAATTTGCCCATGCCCATCAAAAAGTCGGGGTTGCTGCCAAGGATCTTGTACACTTCTTCGGCGCGTGGATCGGACAGGGCGGCATCCAGCCTGGATGACTCAATGGCCCGGCATGCCAGCGGGACGAGCAGGGTGCGGGCAATGCCCTGCAGTTCAGGGATCGGTTCCGTCATCCGAATTCGCCTCCTTACCAGATGCCGGGTATCAGCCGCCTGGTCCTGGCCCGGTAGAGGCGGAATTCCTCCCCGAAATGCGCCTCCAGGAGGCTGTCTTCGACCCGGATGCGATACGTCACAGCGGGCAAGAGCAAGCCGAACAGGGCCACCAGCCCGGCCAGGCTGGCGTACCCCAGGCTCAGGCCGAGCGCGATCAGGAGGTAGCCGGCGTAGGCCGGGTGGCGGATGGTCCCATAAGGCCCGCGTTGTACCAGTTCCTGCCCTTCCTTGACCGAAACGTGGCCGGAGTAACTCGCTCCCAGCGTCCGCCGGGCCCAGATGAACAGGGCGGCGCCCAGAGCCAGCAGAGCCATGCCGCCAATTTCCATCCAGAGGGCGTGAGCCAGGGCTGGGCCGGTCAGCAGGTATTCCAGCGGGGAGAGATAGAACGCGGCGATCATGCCGACCGTGATGAGCCAGAAGGAGCGGTCACTGGCTTCCTCCTGGGTCGTCTCGCCGCCTTCCTTCGAGACCCAGAATTGTTCCTTGCGGATCCAATAACGGGCGATCACCCCGGCAAAATAAGACACGCCAACCAACGCCAGAAACCAACCCGTCAGGTTGGTCCGAACCGTTGCCAATCCCAACCCGGCCAGGAGGATTGCCAGCCCGAGGGCGATAACGACAAGAAATACGGCCACCCGCTGCATGTTCCGGCAACCTTATTCGTACACTTTTTCGCCTTCGGCATTCGCGCTCAGGGCATCCGCCTCGACGTCCCGCGCTGAAGGCGCGGCTGCCAGCAGTTCCTTGTAATACTCGTGCTGGATGACCAGGTTCATGATCTCGTTCGTGCCGGTCCAGATGGTCATGAGGCGCGCGTCCCGCAGGAGGCGCTCGATGGGATAGACGTTGGTGTATCCGATGCCGCCCATGACCTGCATGGCTTCGTTGACCACCGCCCAGGTGGTGTCGGTGGCAAATTTTTTCGATTCGGACACCATCCGCCGGACGTAGCCCGAATTACCGAGCCGGTCAATGATCCGCGCTGTCTCATGGACCAGGGCGCGGGCGGCGTCGAGGCGGGTCAGGCTTTCGGCGACTTTGAAATTGACTCCCTCGAACTCGCGGATCTTCTGCCCGAAGGCTTTGCGCCGGTCGGCGTAACGGGCCGCGATCTCCAGCGCGGCGCGGGCCAGGCCCAGCGCGCCGGCCGCGCTGGTCATCCGCTCCGGGATCATCATCTGGTTGAAGACCTCGTATGCGCCGTTTTCCTGCCCGATCAGGTTTTCGACCGGCACGCGCACGTCCCGGAAGTAAACCCGACCGGTCCCGCCGCCGCGCGTGCCCATCAGCCCGTAAACGTGCTGGACCTCCACGCCCTCGCTGCGTTCGACCAGCAGGGCGCTGATGGCCCTGTGACTCGCCGCGTCCGGGTTGGTGCGGGCGTAGACCATGAACAGGTCCGCACCCTCTGCTCCGACAATGAAACGCTTCTGCCCGTTCAGGATGTAGAAATCGCCCTCGCGCCGGGCGGTTGCCGCTGCCCCGAAGAAGTCCGAGCCGCCGCGCGGTTCGGTCAACGCCTCAGCGACGGTCATTCTCCCTTCGAGCATCGGCTTCAAAAATTTTTCTTTTTGTTCGCTCGAACAGAAGACGTTGATCGCCTCGCCCACGATGGATGGCAGGGAGAACAGGCAGGCCAGGCTGGAACCCAACACCCCGATCTCCTCCAGCGCCAGGACTTCATGGAACCAGTCCAGGCCGCGCCCGCCCAGTTCTTTCGGAAAACGCAGGCCAAGCAAACGTTTTGCGGCAAGATTCTGGATGTATTCACGCGGGTAATGGACTTTTTCGGCATCCATGTCGAGCAATAACTGGCGCGGCACCTCTTCGCGGGCGAAAGTGCGCGCTTCGTTGCGTAAGGCCAGTTGTTCCGCAGTCAGGATCGTGTTTGACATATTCTCTCCATTTGTTAGAAATCGGCAATCCCCCCGCAAGGCGCGGTTTTCAGTGGGCGGGAATCAAATTGTATCGCGATGGGCATGGAACGTGAAGAAAGGTTAGGGCCGCGAAGGAAATCCTGAGTGACATAGGATAACTTCGCGGCCCTGGCTTCTTCGTGCCGGGAAAACCAACTTCATTCAAGCGACCGGGGTCAACGCCAGCATCGGCAGCAGGTACTCGTAGGCGCTCAAGGCCGCTTTTGCGCCTTCGCCAACCGCGATCAAAACCTGTTCGGCGTAGCTGTTGGTCACGTCGCCGGCGGCGAACAGGCCGGGCACGTTGGTGCAGTTGGCGCAATCCACGATGATGCGTCCGGTGTCATCCAGGTCAACCAGGCCCTTGACCATGTCGGTTTGGGGCGTGAGCGCCTTTTCCACGAACATGCCGTCCGCCTCGTATTCGGCAGTCCTGCCGGCCGGGTCCCTGGTGACCAGGACGCGGGCAAATTCGTCGCCTTTGACCTCGACCACCTGGTGGCCTTTCAGGATGGTGACATTCATTGCAGATTGCAGTTTCATCCACAGGGGGGAATCCAGCACCTGGTTGCCGGTGCAGACGAGGTAAACGTGGCTTGCGACGGTTGCCAATTCACCCGCCGAGCGCAGGGCCAGTTCATTGTCCCCGATGACGATCGTGGTTTTATCTATGAACAACGGCGCATAACTCAGGGCCGAATAGCACAGCCCCTTCATGGTGAATTCCTTCTCGCCGGGCACATTCATGCGCACCTGACGCGCGCCGGTGGCGATAACAACGGACTTCGACTCCAGGATGGTTCCGTCCCGGGTGGTCACCAGGAAACGGCCATCCCTTTTGTCTATTTTCTCTGCCGTATCCATTTGGCGGGCGAAATCCAGGTACTCCAGCTCGTTGCGGAACTTGTTGACGATCTCCAGTCCGCGAATGACCTGGTAATCCTCGATCCAGGGCAGGGCCAGATGGTAGTTGGTTTTTCCGCCGAGGTCTTTGGTGAGCAACAGGACGTTGAGGCGTTTACGGATGGCGTAGATGGTCGCGGTCAGCCCCGCAGGGCCGCCGCCGATGACGATCAGGTCGTACATGGCTATCTCCTCTCCATTTCAATACGCGGCTTCGAGCGTTTCATCGTCAATGGGATGCGCCTCTTCGCTCACGGGCGCTTCAGGGATGAAGCCTTTATCCATCATCATTTGGGTCAGGTCACGCGAACGCTTGATGATGCGCCGGGCATTCTCGAATTCCTGCTCGTAGGTTGTCTGGATGCGGGCCAATCCCTGTTCCTGGGCCTTCATGGCAACTGCGGCAGCTTCCCGCGGGAAGACTTCCCAGTCGTCCATGTTGGGCAAAATGTGGTCGGATGAAAGGTCACGGCCCACGTGCCCGGCCAGGGCGTCAGCAGCGGCATAGCACATTTCGTCGGTGATGGTGCGGGCGCGCACGTCGAGCGTCCCGCGGAAAATGCCGGGGAAGCCGAGCGAATTGTTGACCTGGTTGGGGAAATCCGAGCGGCCGGTCGCCACGACTGCCGCCCCGGCTTCCTTCGCCTCCCACGGCCAGATCTCCGGGACGGGGTTGGCGCAGGCGAAGACGACCGCGTCCTTTGCCATGGTCCCAATCCACTCCGGCAGGATCACCCCCGGCCCGGACTTCGATAGCGCGATCACCACGTCGGCCCCTTTGATCGCATCCGGGATATTTCCTTCGCGGCCTTCGACATTGGTGGTATTGCACAGTTTCCACTTATCCTTGAATTCGGCCTTGCGTATTTCGATGTCTTTGCGGTGTTTGCCGAGGATGCCTTTGGTATCCACCATGAAGCAGTTGCCAGGTGTCACGCCCCAGCCAAAGATCAGCCGCGAAATGGCAACGTTCGACGCGCCGCAGCCGATGAAGGCCACTTTCACGTCTTCCTTGTTCTTGCCGACTACCCTGAGTGCATTCATCAGCCCGGCTAACGTCACGGTCGCGGTACCCTGCTGGTCGTCATGCCAGACCGGTATTTCCGCTTTCTCCCGCAAAGTATCCAGGATGTAGAAGCATTTTGGCTGGGAAATGTCCTCCAGGTTCACTCCCCCGAATCCGGGCTGGAGCATCAGCACGGTGTTGATGATCGCATCCGGGTCTTTGGTGTCCAGCATGATCGCCATGCCGTCCACCCCGCCGAGGTACTTGTAGAGCAGCGCCTTGCCCTCCATGACCGGCAGCCCGGCCTTCGGGCCGATATCCCCCAGGCCGAGCACCCGCGTCCCGTCGCTGACCACGATGACCGTGTTCCATTTGTTGGTGTACTCGTAGACAAGTTCAGGGTCAGCCTGGATCGCCCGGCAGGGCGCGGCGACCCCGGGCGTGTACCAGATGGCAAAATCCTGGAAGGAACGCACGGTGCATTTCAGCGCTGTTTCCACCTTGCCATGATAGAACGGATGCAGCGTCATCGCGTCGGCGGAAGGCTTTTTCGCTTTCGCCAAGAGTTCTTCGACATTCATTGTGCCCTCTCCTTTGCCGACCCGCAAACGCAGACGGTGTAAGAAGAAACGGCCTGGCTTCCCCCGCTATTCCCGCAAACGACATCCTGCAGGATCCTCCCCCGTTCGCAAATGATCCGGGTCGGCGCTATCAAAACGGTTCATGATACGACAATTTCATTATAGGCACGAGTGAACCGCTAATGCAAGTGATATTCTTCACTTTCGAACGTGAAACGCGGCATTCGTATGGCGTTGCCCGGCCAGCGACATGAGTGCCGCGCACTTTCGGTATTGTTACCGTCCTTGCGCGCAGACGGTCTTGCGCAACTCCGCCTTTTGGACTTTGCCCATGGCGTTGCGCGGCAATTCATCCCTGAATATGACGGATTTTGGGGACTTGTACGCTGCGAGGCGTTCGCGGCAAAAAGCGGTCAAATCGGACCCGGTAACTGCTCCGCCTCGATGGAGCACCACCACCGCTGTGACCCTTTCTCCCCAGTCCGGGTCCGGGCAGCCGATCACCGCGCAAGCTGCCACCGCCGGATGTTCGGCGATCACCCGTTCCACTTCGGGGGGGTAGATGTTGAGTCCGCCGCTGATGATCAAATCTTTCGAGCGGCCGCACAACGTAATGTAACCGTCGGGTTCGCGGAGACCCAGATCGCCGGTTTTGAACCAGCCGTCGCTTGTGAAAGAGTCGGAGGTCTTCTCCGGCTGCCGCCAGTAGCCTTTGAAAACATTCGGGCCGCGCAGTTGCACGTCGCCGATTTCCCCGTCTGGAAGGAGTCCGCCTGAGTCCGGATCCACGATCCGCACCTCCACACCGGGCAGGGGAAGTCCCACCGAGCCGATGCGCCTTTCGCCGTGCAGGGGATTGGAACAATTCATGCCTGTCTCGGTCATGCCGTAGCGTTCGAGGAGCGTATAACCAAAAGTTTGCTGGAAGCCGGTGAAGACTTCATCCGGTAAACGGTCTGACCCGGAGGTGATCAGGCGCAGGCGCGAGAGGTCGAATTTATTCCCGTCCGGCGCATCCAGCAGGCGCTTGTGAATGGTCGGGACGGCCATCAGGACTGTGCAATGCCGTTCGACAAGTATCCGCAAAACTTTGGAGGCTTCGAACTCGCGCATCAACAGGGTGGTCGCGCCTGCGCGCAAGGCTCCATGCAAAGCGACGAACAACCCGTGGACATGGAAGATGGGTAAAACATGCAGGAGGATGTCGTCCGGCTGCCAGCCCCAGGCCTGGTGGAGGGCTTCCAGGTTGGAGGTCAGGTTGCCGTGAGTGATCTCTGCGCCTTTAGGCCGCCCCGTCGTGCCGCTGGTGTAGATGATGACGGCGGTGTCAGAGGGTTGGATGATTGGAGAATTTGGGATTGGAGATTGGTAATTGGTAATTCGTAAGTGGAATTCTTCCGGCTTTGTTGGATCGAGAAAAACGCATTCCTTCAACTCAGGCAATAGAGGAAGAATGGTTTGGATTTTTTCCCTGGACTCTTTGAGCGCGAAGAAGATCTTTGCGCCGGAGTCTTCGAGGAAGTATTTCAGTTCATCGGGCGGGTAGGCCAGGTTGAGCGGCAGGGTGATGGCCCCCAGGCGCACAGTTGCCAGGTGGAGCAGGATGAATTCCAGGCATTTGGACAGTTGCAGGGCCACGCGGTCGCCGGGCTTCACGCCCAGGCCCTGCAAATAACCCGCGGTACGCCCGACCAGGCTATCCAGTTCGGCGTAGGTAAGGCGTTGGAGCGGCGGTTCTATGAATTCGAGCGCGACCTTGTCGGGATGTTTCCGGGCGTTTTCGGTGAAGGTGTCCAGGAAAGACATGATGACCATCCTTGCAATGAACGGCAAAACGGGCTTATCGCCAGCGGAGGGACGCGCTCAAGGAGTTGCTCCGCCCCGAGGTCGTAGAGGCTCACCAATCACCTTCGCGTCCATCTTCTCCGCACCAAGGAAATTAACGAAGCGCGCAAATCCACGGGCCAGAGCCTCCGCAAATTCATCGTTTTTGCCGAGAGCCTCATCCTCCAACCAAAAACCCAAAATGACGAATGTATTGGCCTTCCGGTCAAGTTTGCTGTCGAAACGCGCTACGAGCCGGTCGCCCCAAAGGATCGGCAGGGTGTAGTAGCCGAACTTGCGCTGATGCCCGGGCTTGTAAACCTCCCATACGTAGTCGAAGTCGAACAGGATTTTTGCTCGCCCGCGCGCGATGACATAATCCAGCGGCGCGAGAAATACGGCCTCTTCCGTTGTGGTCGTCTCCAACGGCGTCCACGCCTCCGGGATGCGGGTTGCGCCCAAATCGCTTAGCAGTTTGGTGTCGCTGCCGAGCGCATAATGCACCTGTTTCCAGCCCTCAACCTGGACCTCGATGAGGTCGCCGTCGGCCAGCATTGCTTCGAGCATCTTCTTCGCAGCGCGATCCGGTTCGCCGCGGCCGTGATAGGCATCGGGCGTGCGGCTGATCCGTGACAGACCGCTGAAGCTGACTTCTTTCTTGACCAGGAAGCGGTCTGCTTCGTCCTCGCTACTCTCGCGGAGTAAATGGGCGGGGGCGACGCTTTCAGTGAGCGCATACAAGCGCTCAAAATGGTCGCGGTGATGCGTCATCACTTCGCCGGTGCGCCACATATAATACAAAGCCAGGGCGCTGTCCTTGCGGCCGCGATAGCTTTGCGTTCGAGTGCGCGTGGCCATTTCGAAGTCGCGGTTGCTCACGATGCCGCGCTCACGCAGAATGATCCGCATTTCGGCGATGGCGTCGGCGTGTTCGTGGGCCATGCGGCGGATACGCGAGTCGCCATAATCGCCATCGCGCTCGCGGCGCATAATCACACGCCAGTGCGGAAGCTCGTTCATCGGACGGACGGCCAGCCAGCCACCCCAGTCGAAGAACTTGCGCTCTTTGTACGTCACATGCTCCCACATGTCGGGCTTGTACTCAAGCACGCGGCTGTGCAGGGCAATATCTTGGCTGCGCGCAATGATTTGCAGTGGATCGAGCTGCAGATACTCCATCGTGCCCATGGCCTGATCCGTGCCTTTGAGTCCGCGCCAACGCCGCCCGGGCCACAGACCTTGCTTGCCGAGAATGAACCGTCGGGCGGTTTCAATGTCAATGGTCAGCATGGGTTATCTCTTCCATTTGGGAACCCGCTCAGGAGTCCGCTCATCCCCCAACTCGTGACAGAGTTCCCTCAAACGCGGATGCGCGCCTTGCCATCTCAAATCGTCGCTGGATTCTTTGAGCGGAACATCTTTGCGAAGCGTGGACAATTCCCTGAACAGCAAGGCATCCTTGTAATTCTTTTGCAGATTCTCCATCAGAGTTGTCGCGCGGCCAAGGCCCAGGCCAAGTTGATGCGGGTCGGATGGGATCGACTCGATGTGTTTGAACCGCGTAAGCACAGCGGAAGTGGATGCAGCGCCCCAGCCTTTGATGCCCGGATACCCATCCGCCGAATCGCCGACGAGCGCAAGGTAATCCGGGATGGACTCCGGGCTGACGCCGAACTTTTCCACTACGCCGTTTTCGTCGAGGATGATGTCCCGCCGCCGGTCCCAGCAGACGATCCGGCTGCCGAAGACCAACTGGGCCAGGTCTTTGTCTGGCGAGCAGACGACGATCTGCTCGACCAATTTTTCGTTCTTGAAACGGGCCACGGCGGTCGCCAGGGCGTCATCGGCCTCGAACTCCACCATCGGCCAGACGACCAGGCCCAGGGCGGCGACCGCCTCCTCGGCCAACGGGAACTGGGCCAACAGGTCTGGGGCGACGCCTGCGCCGGTTTTGTATCCCGGATAGAGGTCGTTGCGGAAGGATTCGATCACGTGGTCGAAAGCGCAGGCGACGTGGGTCACGTCCGAATTCGACAGCAGCAGGAGCAGGCTCCGCAGGAGTCCGAGCGTCGCGCCGACTTCGCGCCCGTCGGGGGCTTTCTTCGGCGGTGCGCCGAAATGGCTGCGGAACAGTTCGTAGGTACCGTCAACGAGGTGGATTTTCATTTGCCTACCTAAGCGGGCTGATACCGATGATACACGACGCCTGTCGGCAGCGCAACGGATTCGACCAGTTTCAAATCAGCGCGCTTCCCTTCCGGGAACAGGCGCTTGCCGAGGCCCAGCACAAGCGGGTAAACGTGCAGGGCGTATTCATCCACCAGGTCGTGCTCGATCAAGGTATGCAGCAGGACGCTGCTGCCATCCATAATGATATTTTTGCCGGGCTGGTTCTTCAGCCTGCGGATCTCCTCGACCACATTGCCGCTGATGAGGCTCGAATTCCGCCACCCCTGTGCAGATTTCAGCGTGTTGGATACAACGTACTTCTTCATACTGCCGAACGGATCTTGCGCGGGATCAGGCTCGAAGGCGGCGCCATGCAATTGCCAGGTCTTTCGTCCCAGCAGTACTGTATCGGCTTCAGCGAATATCTGAACGAAGTGGGCGCCGATATCATCGTGCCAGAAGGGGAGCGTCCAGCCGCCGTGGGTAAAACCGCCGTCGGTATCTTCGTCCGCGCCGCCCGGCGCCTGGATCACGCCATCCAGGGTAATGAACTCGTGAACAATAAGTTTTCTCATAAGATGCTCCTCTTACTTCATGCCAAGCCCGCACCGCAACAGCGCAACGCCTGGACCTATCGGTTCGGATTCGGCCCATCGGAGCGAAGCAGTTATCCCGTCGGAAAAGAGGCGTTTGCCTTTTCCTATTTTACATTTATTCCACGAACAAATTGTCATAAATGTGGAAGATGTAATCCTGGGAGGTTGTTTTGGCTCCCAGGTCATTGAGCTGCCTGAGAAGTTGGGCGCGATGGTCTGTGCCGTGATTCGCCACATGGAGAAGCACCTGCCACACGAAGAGGACCTGGTCTTCCTCCGGTTCTTCTATCGGCTTGTCGAACAACATGTCGTCCCGCAAGTCTGCGAGATAATCGCGCATAGTTTTCTCGATGCTGTCCCAGCGGGCGCGGATGCTTTCCCGGTCGTCGAAACCGGCGGGAAGGAACGGTTCGGGGGGTTCGGCGCCTCGTAGTTCGCTGAACCACATTTCATCCGCGCCCATGAGATGAATGATTTGGTCCCGGACAGACCCATGAGAATAGGCTGCCTCTTGCGTGAACTGTTCGAAGGATAGCGAAACGACATAGCTGTCCCACATCTTGCGGTTTTCGGCGAAGTGATAGTCGTAGAAGTGGCGAAAGGCATTCGCGTTCATAAGGAGCGCTCCACTGGCGGGATGTTCTGGTTGAGACGGAAGAGATTGCCGGGGTCGTAACGAGCTTTGATAACGCGGAGCCGCTCCCAGGTCCCGCCTGGATACGCCGCCTGAACAGCCGCATCTCCCTCGGCGCCGACGAAGTTCACGTACATCCCCGTGTCACTTTGCTGTAAGGACGAGAAGAATTCGGCGACCCATTCCTCGTGGACTTCCTTCTCTTCGGGCTTTTCATACAACGCGGCAAGGTTCGCCATGATCTTTGACTGGCGATGGGCGAACGCGGTCGCATTCACAGGGACGCGCGCCATCGCTCCACCCAGGACCCGTAACTGGGTCACTGCCATCGAGCCGCTCGAACGCTGGAGCCGATCCAGGATCATTTCCGCCTCGGAGCGGGTGACGCGATCGAGGAACATGGTGCGGTTTGCCCCCACCGGGTGATACTCTCCCTCTTCGGGCGGATACATCTCCGGGTAGCGCATCGGGCGGAGCGTGTCGGCATACGGCGCTGCAAGCGCGCGGAACGGCGCAAGGAGGCGCTCGCCGGCGGCAGGATCGCCTGCGTACACCATCATCGCCATAATGATCGGTTTGCCATGAGCCTCTGCAGGCAGGAAGGGCATGGGCGGTGCAGTCAGGACATTCGCAATGGTCGAAAGGTCCTCGGGCGCAGATTCAGCTTCGGCGATGAATGAGGCAATGGTGTCCGGCGTGGCAGGCAGGATGAGCATCCCGCCGAAGACCATGTCCACTTCATGTAATTGGAACTTGAAACGCGTGGCCACACCAAAGTTGCCGCCACCGCCGCGGATCGCCCAGAAAAGATCAGGGTGTGATTTGTCGTCCACGTGAAGGAGTTGACCATCGGCGGTTACGACTTCGGCGGCGAGCAGGGAGTCAATGGTCAGGCCATATTTGCGAACCAGGTAGCCAACGCCGCCGCCGAGCGTGATGCCGCCCAGCCCAACGGAGCCTGTATCGCCAAAGCCCACTGCGAGTCCATGTGCGCCGGCGGCGTCAGTGAATTCGCCAGCGGTCAGCCCTGTCTCGGCCCAGGCGGTTTGTTCTTCAAGGTTGATCTGCAAATCCTTCATGGCGGAAAGATCGAGGACAATGCCGTTTTCGGTCGCACTGTGCCCGGCAACGCTATGGCCGCCACTACGGACAGCGAGTTCAAAGCCATGCTCACGCGCCAATTTTACAAGGCGTGAGACATCGCCCGCATCTGCCGCACGGACGATTGCCGACGGGCGGCGGTCAATGCCCCCGTAGAAAACCGTCCGCGCGGTTTCGTAGCGGGGATCATCCGGGGCGATGACCCTGCCATTGAAAAGCGCGCGCAGGTCTGAGGTCGAGGGAGAAGCGGGGTTCACATCCAATACGGCCCATTGTTTTTTAGTTGTCATGTTTTCTCTCCAATACTTATAAAAGGTCCGGTTGTCGTTGTAGCAGTGGGGGATTAACGCAATAGGTGGATAAAAGCAAGATGTTTTGCCCACCAAAACAAAGGTCGTCTAAATTTTAGAACACTTATTCTATTTAGTCAAGATAAAAATTGTCCGAATTAGGGAATTTCAGCCTGGCGGAGTTATCACCTGCCCTCCCGCTCCGTTCCACTTTGGGGACTTCGTGGCGGGCGGCGCCAGGGTGAGCGTATCGGCTATGTCCCCCTCCAATCACCTGCTTCCTTGATGGCGGCATCTATCTGTTGAGACGGGTCCTTCTCCGAAAGAGAAGGACCCGTACTTGCTTTCACGTTCAGTCCACCGCTTTCTTCACGAGTGCGGCGACCCTTGCCTCTTCGGCAGGGGTCAATTTCACCAGGGCGAAGGAGGCTGCCCACATATTCCCTTCGTCAAGTTTCGCATCGGGTTGGAAGCCGAACGTCGCATACCTCACGTTGAACTTGCTCGCAGCCTGAAAGAAGCAAATGACCTTGCCGTCCGTGTTGGCATAGGCAGGCATTCCATACCAGGTTTTCGGCATGAGGGCTGGCGCATTGGTTGTGATGATCTCATGGAGCCGCTTCGCCATGGAACGATCAGGCTCCGCCATCTGTGTTATTACGGCAAGTATGGCTTTTTCGCCTTCCTCCCTGTTCTTGCTCGCGCGCGCTTCCGCCTTCAACTCCTGGGCGCGGGCCTTCATCGCGGCTTTTTCTTCGGCTGTAAATCCTTCACCAGTCTTCCTGGCTGATTTTTCTGTAACGGTTTTGGGACTCATGGAAATCTCCTTCTCTGACTTTGGGTTGTTTTGACACCTTGCGTTTCAATCAATTTAGTTATATAATAAAGATACTTGAAAATAAAGATAATGTCAAGGGTATATTTCTATGACGGAATCCACGAAGACAGACTTGAAGCAGCGAGCCTTGATGGCGGTAAGGGATTATGGCATCCATTTGACGCTGTTCCGAAACGCCATGAATGAATGGGCCGGACTCAACGCAACCGACATGGAGTGTCTTAGGCTTCTATTCTTCAAAGGCATTGCCACGCCGTCTGAACTTGCCAGGCATACGGGTCTCACTTCCGGCGCGACGACCGCCATGCTTGATCGGCTCGAGAAGGCTGGCTTAATTGAGCGACGGCCCAATCCCGATGACCGCCGCGGGACTCTGATTGCCCCCGCAAAGTCAGGCGCCGAAAAAGCCGCGTCATGGTTTGAATCGGCAAGAAAGGCGCAAGACGAATTGATTTCCAGCTACTCGGAAGAGGAACTGGAAATCATTTCTGATGTCTTTGAACGATTTACAAAACTATGGGATCAGGAGCGCGAGAAGGTACGAAGGGATCAGTAAGGGCGGATTGCGCTACATTAGGTTCCGGCGCGCGCCTATTGCAGGTCAGCGACGATGATCTCCTGCATCTTGAGCATCGCATCCGTCACCCGCTCGGATTTTCAGGATTGAGGTCGCCCATCAGCTCGCCCAACTGTCTCGGGATGATCTGCCACCCCAGCCCATACTTGTCCTTGCGCCAGCCGCAGGTGGCTTCACCCTCACTGTTTCCCCCTTTCGTTCCTGCCGTCCAGGTTCAGTTTGCCGGACTCATCTCGATGAGTTCCCGTAGTATGTTTCAATGTGAATGTATCGCCATTTTTAATCACGTGTATTATGGCGCGAGCATGCCCTGTGCCAAGATGATAATCATTTTTCAACCACGCCATCAGGTCTTTGAACTCAGTCAGGTTTTTTTTCTTTGCTTCGGCAATGAACTGGTTCGGGGTCATGCCTGTCTTTTCTTCCACATTATCCAAATAAGCCTGGAATGACATATTATGCTCCTTGTACTTGTAAAATGAAATGAGTGTGACTTAAACCAGTTGGCTGTTTTGTCTCCCCTTCCTTCGACGGGGCAAGCTCTGAGCGGAGCGAAGGGTCATAACGCTCAAGAACGAGATTCTTCACACCGTCCCGGTGTCTTTCGGGGGAATGACATCAACCAGGTTTAGTCACACTCGAATGAAACTGGGGTTAAGCAGAGGCCTTTTGCAGGTCGGCGACAACGATCTTTTTCATTTTGAGCATGGCGTTTATCACTCGTTTTGCTTTGACAGGATCGGGATCGCTCATCAATTCGCCCAACTGTTTTGGGATGATCTGCCAGGACAGGCCAAACTTGTCCTTGCACCAGCCGCATTGCTCGGCTTCTGGAACAGCGGAGAGCTTATTCCAGAAGTAATCCACCTCTTTCTGGTCTTCGCATTCGATGTAAAACGAAGTTGCTTCGGTGAATTTGAAGACCGGGCCGCCATCGAGCGCCATGAAGCGTTGACCTTCCAGCTCGAAAATGCCGGTGATGACCTTGCCTTCCAGCGCGTCTGCACCGGGAGCATCCATGCCCTTTTCATAGCGGGTGATGCCAACGATCCGGGACTCTTGTTTTTTGTGCGGTGCGCTGTTGAACATGTCAACGTAGAAGTTCATCGCCTCTTCAGCCTGGGTGTCGAACCATAAAAATGGGGTAATCTTATTCATGTCAATCTCCGTTTCTTGGACTGTTACATTTTTGCCAGGATCTCGTCGAGGCGCTCGTAGCCCTCATTGACCCCGTGTTCCATCCCGGCCTGGATCATCCCGTCCCGGTCGGCAACGGACTGGTAAATGGACTGGATCGTGACCCTCGTCCGGTTGCCGGGCAACTCCTCCAGCCTCATCGTGTCGAGGACCACGTGACCGCGTTCGGGGAGTCCCTCGAACTCGAAGGTCTGGATCATCAGGTCTTCGGACATTTCGTGGAACACGCCGTGGAAACCGTACTCGTTCCCTGCGTTATCCTTGTGGGTGTAGCGATACCGCCCGCCGCTGACCGGCTCGAAGGTTTCGAGCGCCATTTCGTACCCGCGCGGGCCAAGCCACTGGGCGTAAAGGTCCGGGTCGGTGTGGGCTTTGAAGACAAGCGCCCGGGGCGCATCGAACTCGCGGGTGATGAAGAGTTCCTGCGTTCCAGGCTCTGCGGTGATGGTGGTCTTGTTCTTAATCGTGGACATTTCATTTCTCCTTTTCTTGAACTACCTGTAAGACTTCGTCGAGGCGATCATAGCTCTCATTCCAGAAGCGTTCGAATGGGGATACCCAATCATGGATGGATTTGAGCCGCTCGGCGTTGACCCGGTACAGCCGCTGTCGGCCAACCCGTCTCTCGCTGACCAGCCCGACCTGTTTCAACACGCCGAGATGTTTCGAGACGGTCGGTTGCGACCAGCCGAGCAATTCGACCATCTCACTGACCGAAAGCTCATTTGCGCCCAGGATTTCGAGGACTTGCCGCCTCTTGGGTTCAGCCACGGCATTGAATGGATCGTGGGTGGTAGGTGTGCGCGCCATGGCTCTATTATATTCCGATATAGGAATATTTGCAAATTTATTTTAGATTATATGTTCTATTTTGTCAAGAGGCGGTTCGTTCGAATTTCCAATGGCCAAGACTTGCATATACAGAGATCAGGCCGAAAAATCCGGATAGCGCATCTGCCCCGGAAGAATATCCAACCGAAAGCAATTGGATAATTTTTGAGCGGATGCGGGGGGATTCGCCGGAGATCAGGGCGTCGAAAAGATCGTGCCACAAGACTCCGGCTTCCCCTTTCCCCCCCGACCTTAGCCAGGCTGCCGAAAGGGAGGTGGTCAATGCTGCCGCAGTGTCCGCAACTTCTCTTGTGAGACCGTCCGCGATTCCATGCGGATGAAGGATCCGCACCGCGAAAATCGCCCCAAGGATAATGTCATCGCCGGATGGGGTAAGACCGATACCCAAGCCTGCAAGTTTTCGGGCTGCCGAGAGGCAGGCGGGGAGGTCTGCGATTGCGAGGGAGGAGAATAGCGAATTGGCGATTTGGGTGGTTGGTAATTGATATTTTGTAATTTCTGTCATCGAGAGGGTGGCGTTCGTCCGCCCGAAGCAATCTGCGCCAGCGCGAGGAGGCCGCTTCGTGGCAAAGCGCGCTGCTCGCGAAGAGACCAGCTGGCAGAGGATGTCATCTCTATATGCATGCAACCTTTCCCAATCGGGGCGCGGGGGCCAGAGGGTGGCGTGTTGCGTGTGGATGGTGAGGGCGCCGAGGGTGAGGCAGTTTGGGGATGCGGTGACTGGAGACCGGAGACTGAGGTGTTCTGTAAACGAAAAACCTGCTTTGATAACCAGATTGAAGGGGCCGTTTCCGATTTCTGGCGCGACGATGGATAAAATTTCCTTGCGCTCGTTGATCAAATTACAGGCGCGGTCGAAGACATGCAAGATGCGCGGGTGACGCGAATCTTCCAGCCAGCCGGTTACTGCAGGAGCGATCGAAAACGCATGGATGTGGCGCATCACTTCATCATACCTTTGAGAGAATCATGGGCCTGGCAGTTTGTCTGAGAGCAATGTTTGGCGGCGCAAAAGGTGGATTTGAACCGCGAAGAACGCTAAGGACTCATGTAAGAATAACTTCCTGATTCTGGATTTCTTCTCGCCCGCGCTCGTCGGACTAAAGTCCTGCCTCAGTTCATGGAAGTCGGTTGAAACCGACTCGTTGCGCCAGCCCAAAGGGCTTCCACGAACTGAGCAGGTGGCTTCAGCCCCGCTCACCCCACGCGAAAAACGAAAGTTATTTTTACACGACTCCTAAGTACAGCGTTTAATAATTTTGGTCCGAGTTTCCCTGGCGCTTCATCCACTGATCCTTCGTCAATCTCAGTACAAGTCTTCGCCAATTCTCGTTAATTTCGAACAGGTTAGCGGGGATCAGCATAAATTCGCGGATGGAAATCGGAATGTATTTCTGCAATGCTGTACGACAGCCGCCAGGGGGACCTGCTCATTTTAGGATATACTTACTCCAGAATATATGGTTTGGATATTATACAGAAATACCCGCCGCAACTCCAGTTGAGTATGCGCGCAAAAATTGCCGCCTGGAGTGTGATTTTGCCCGAAGCCGGGAGCCTTCGAACTCCGCTTTTGGGGGCTTGCCTCTTTGACCGATTCCCGCCTTGTCAAAATGAAACATGTGTTCTATAATACGGGTAATTAACCCAAGTTGCTACCAAAGGAAGTTGATGGAGGCAGCGAGTACGAAAAGAGCCACCTTGAGTTCAAAGCCTTTGGCAGTAACAGCATGAATGGATTTAGGCAAGAGGCGCTCAATGAGACTGCCAGTGGTTTCAACCATCTTGCGAATAGTTGATTGAAAATAGAAAATATAAGGTGGCACCGGTCTCAGAGAGTTCTTTTTACGAATGGGTAACAGTACGATATCAGCATCGAGCATCATGTCTTCGATCAGATAATCGTTGTAAGCTTTGTCGCCCGTAACCAAAGAATTTTCAGGCAAGTCGAAGTTGTACAAGCCAAGTGCATGGGTATCGTTCATAGAACCAGGTGCCAGGAAAAATTCAACCGGTTCGCCATGTTCAGTGACCAGAATATGAATCCTGAGTCCATAAAAATAGCGCTTTTTACTTGGAATGTAGCCTCGCCATGCTTCACCTTGGTAAATTTTCGAACGCCTGATCCGGTAATTGTCACACACCGCAATTGGAAAGCTGTCAATCACATAAACCGAGTTCTCGTTGAGTTTTTTCCATGTAATACCTAGACGTAAAAACAAGGTCAAGACTAAATCTGAGATGGCATGCAACCTACGATTGAAGCGACTCCGACTCAACATGCCAGGAATGTAGTTCCCTTCATAGAGAAAGCGGCCTGCAACACAAAAGTTGCCCTTGAAGTACAGCATGGCTACAATCGCAGTCGTCATCACCTCAGCATCACTCATTTGACGTTGTTTATCTTCGTGATGCCCAATGGCTTTTAAGATGTCGGCACACAGACAAAATACAACTACGTCTGATGTGGAATCAAAAG
>DIDQ01000103.1 GCA_002418215.1 Anaerolineales bacterium UBA5796 | reverse complement strand
GATTTCATTCTCCGATGGTGCACTTGACTGGTGAGATTCGCACCGCTAAATTGAGAGGATTCTGGCTTTAGCAGATGCCGCTATAACGAACCTTATCCAAGCCCGCTCACCAGCAAGTAACGCACACCGTTAGGCCCCTGCTTTGAGATACTCAATGAACCAACACATTAAGTACTTCTCGATTTTTACAATTATTGTTTTTAGTGCTGTTGCCTGTGGCGTAGAACCTCCAATTTCAGATTCTACAAAACCCGTAGAAAACACCCCTACACAAGATACGATAGCTGTTGACTCTTTCCCAACAGATGAACAAGGCGTAGCTACGCAAGCTCTACCCTCAGCAAGATTTTCAAAAGGATGGAGCAGTTTTACAAATGCTAATGAAATAACAGATATAGCATTCGATCAGAATGGGTATCTTTGGGCTGCAAGTGTAGGTGGAGTTACTCGATGGAATCTTAATGAAGGTAGCTATGAAAGATACACTGTTGCTAATGGGCTACCGTCCAACAATATAACAGCCATTCAGCCTGCCACTGATGGTAGTGTTTGGATTGGTACTCAATACGGTGAGATTGCTCGGTTAGAAATGCAAGAATGGCAAACACACGAAATTCCCGAACTGTCTCGTAGGATGGAGATTACAGATATTCATCAAGATAAATCCGGAAACATTTGGTTTTCCACCTATGGAGCGGGGGCGATAAAATATGATGGTCAACAATGGAAAGTTTATCTTCTCGAAGATGGGATAGCTTCTGTTGCTGTATCTGGTATCGTTGAAGACAATGACGGTAATCTCTGGTTTGAAACTCGTGTACCTTGTTGTGATAGTTTAGATTCGAAAAATGTTCACGCTCCCTATGGAGAAGAGTATGGAATTAAGGCTGGTGTGTCAAAGTTCGATGGAGAAACTTGGGAAATCTACCTTGACGAATTAGGCTTGTTTCCAGATGACTTTACCTATAACCTCTACAGTTTGGGAAGCAGTGGAAATGATATTTGGATTTCATCATCTTTGTCACAGGAGTTGATTTTTTACAATGGAAACGAATTGATTCGCTACCCGTTCAGTAGTTCATTTTACAATCCTGTATTAAATATCCTCTCTGATAATAATGACAACACATGGTTTGTTATTTATAAACAAGGGGTTGTAAAATTTGACGGGAATGACTGGATAGAGTTCAATGAACAAAATGGTTTACTAAGCAATGATGTAAGTTCTATTGCAATTAGAGCCGATGATAATGTCTGCTTTGGAACAAAACAGGGGATTTCGTGTTTAGACGGTAATGCCTGGACAGATCTTCGTACAACTGATGTAGAAAGCTCCATGCCATCTATGCACATTAATGACTTTGCACAAGACTCAGATGGGGTCATTTGGTTGGCAACCACTTCAGGGGTTGTACGTTTTGACGGCCAAGAATGGAAAGTGTTTTCTAAAGATGACGGTTTACCTGTTAATGACGTGCGAAACATAAGTGTTGCTTCGGATGGAAGCGTTTGGATTAGAGTTCTTCAAGATATGGATGATATCATCCTGTCTTATGATGGGGAGAAATGGGAAATACACGATTATGGAGATATTGTATGGTTTATAGATTTTGCCCAAGATGGAGCATTTTGGGCTTGGAATTATGATGATGAAACTCTTAGTTTGTACAATGGTCAGCAGCGGAAAACCTATCCATCTAATCCGGAAATTTCATTCCCAGAGAAAATAATTGTCACGTCTGATTCGCAGATTTGGGTATTTCAACCTTATGAAGTGGTACGATTTGATGGGAAAACATGGGATTTGCCTTATCTATACAATTCTTGGATAACAGGTATGGCACTTTCCCCCAACGGCAAGATTTGGTTAGCATCAGAAATCCGTGAGCAAATTGATGGACAGTCATCCCAAACAGTAGGTAGCCTTGGTTTTCAAAGTTATAATGGAACCAATTGGGATTTAATCACAGCTTTACCAGATAAGTCATGGATTCTAAGAGAGAGCATAGTCTTTTCTCCTGACGGGACCTTATGGGTTTGTGCTGACGATGGAGTATACAATTATTTCAATGATGAATGGAACCATTATACAATTCAAGATGGATTGTCTGGCAACTCTGCAACAGCAATCTACTCAACCACAAATGGAGAATTGTGGTTTGTTACCGAAGGTGGCTTAACGCTCTACAATGGTTCAAACTAATGGGGCCTAATTATGGTCGGCGGGGCAGTCCCGCTCCGCTACGCTTCGGGGATGCTATTGCCCACCCCGCCGCCACTTCCGAACCGGACGTGAGATTTTCACCTCATCCGGCTCTTCAGATAACAGGCTCTTGTGACGAGTACCCTTCGACTGCGCTCAAGGCAGGTCTTGTTTGGTGGACTTCATCATGGCAGTGACCATGCAGCAGGGCAAGGTTGGCGAGGGTGTTGTCGTTGTGGTTGCCGTTGCGGTGGTGGGTTTCGATGAGGTCGTCTGACATGAAGTGCAGTCCGCAGAGCAAGCAGCGGCCGAGTTGGTTCTTTAGCAAAGCAATTACCCGGTTGGGTTTGCTTGGGTCTCGCCCCAGGCGGCGGTATCACTCAAAGGATGCGCCTGCGCCGCGCCCCTTTCAAGGACATTCTAATAACACCAGCAGTTGGTGCGTCTTCGCTGAATAATCAAATCAAAAGGAAATAATGTCATGAAAAAATCAATTCAGTCAATGTTCCTTGCGTTTGTCCTGCTAATGATTTTGTTGAGTGGGTGCGCTCCTGCTCGCCAGACTCTGAGTTTGGGACCTCTACCAGACAATGTAGCGAAGACTCTCGATTCGGCTATCCAAAATCAATATTGCACTCCCAATTCATTCACAGCGAAGTCTCTCAAAATGATGAGCCAAATGAAAGGGATAAGTTCAGGATATGTCGAGATGGAGACCACTGGACCAAACCTCCCTTTTGCTGTATTGGAAGGTAGCGATCCAACACTTAATCCCGTTTCTCCAAGCCATCTTAAAATAAGAGGGCAAGCGGACGGAACGGATATTTCCATCCTTAATTACGAAGAATTCATCATCCAGGTAGAGGATGACACTGATTTTGGTGGTGTGATCGTCCCTAAGGGCACTAGTCTTGTGCGAGATAGCGGTTCCTGGGTGTTAATTGACACTCCCTAGTCATACTCCCAGAGAAGCTGTAAAGTACGTCATAAACCTGTGCGGCTCAGAGCAGTCGTCGGGCGCGCCTGTGATGGCGCAGGAGAAAATATGAAAACACGAATTGCCCTATCTGTATTATCGGCTATTATCAGTCTTGTTTTATCGGCCTGTGGTTTCAGCCCCATTCCTTCTGCATCCCCAACCCCTGCTTTCCCGCCGGATGCACGAATTATAAAATTTGTCAGCGAAGGGGGAAAACTTGAACTGGCCAGCGGCGAACCTTTCATGATTACAGCCTTTACATCGGAAGGAAAAGATGCCTTGGGAATTTCTGCAGATTTGAGAAACTCCAAATTCGATCTTTCGTCCGTGGATGAGCAACTTAAGAGTAAATTGGCTGTTGGCGTTCAGGTTTCATCTGACAATAAGATTGGGATCACGGTTTCCGTTGATGGAACAGGTCTGGGCTTTTTCTACATTGACGATAATTACATTGCATATCCCCAAAACGCCTTCGTCATTAACAGAGATGGTCCATTTGTAAGGTTTATCTTTTATCGTCTGGGAGCAGATGGGAAGGATGAGACACTTGGCAACTGGGAAGTAAACGGGGAGCAAACTGGACGAAAGTTTTCAGGGAAGCTATCAGCCGGGGTTTTTGATCTCGCTAATGTCACACTTGATCCCATCCACTTCACGCTCACCGACCCTTCGACATCCAGGACCTATGAGAGTTCAGCTTTCCCCAAAATACGAGGCGCAGTTGAAGGCTTGATAATTTATAAGGTTTGGGAAGTGACTGGCCCCAAGTAAACTACCACGCTTATGGCGGTAGTAGTTTACTTTCAAAAACATTCGCATCACATCGTACCCGCAAGGGTATTTGCCAGAGCTGGATCACGTGCGCCCGACAAGGTATTCGCGTTCAAAAAGCCCTTGCTGGAAACTTTGTCCGGTAGAGCAATTCGTCACCTTCGAGAAGATGCTTTCAAGTCAATCAACATGCAAAAGGGAGCCGGGTAATCTGGCTCCCTTTTGCAAGAAGAACGCACTGAATCAATGCCGATAATATCCCGGGGCATAATTGATCGAATCAGAGTATCAGAGGCGTGAGTACGGCCTTAATTCCCATGCCACATGCGCGCCAGAAGATTGTCCTTTAGCACGAACTGGTGATACAACGCGGCTCCTGCATGGACAACGACCAGCAGCAACAGCGCGGGAGCAACAAAACCATGCAACATGCGCGCCGTGAAGTCGAAGAAGTCCGCCGGCAGGGGCGCGCCCGACCCGCCAAAGACAACAGGCATCAACCCCGCCTGCATGGAGAGCGAGATGCCGCTGACCGCCATCAAAAATACGAACACATACAACCCATAGTGGACGAGCTTGCCGAGCCAATCCAGGAAGGCGTTGCCCGTCGTGGCGTGAGCAGGCTGGGGCAAACGGAACCGCGCGATGAAGCGGACGATGACCGCGAGCAGGGTGACAATCCCCAGGGTCATGTGGATTGCGAGCAGCGTGATCTTTGCAGGCTCATTGGGGAGCTGGCTCATGATCTTGCCAAGCACGAAAGCGCTGAAGATCAGGAGCACAACCAGCCAGTGCAGCCCGACTTGCAGAGGGTGGTAACGGGAAGGCGTGTTCTTGGACATGATTGACCTCTTTCAAATATGTTTGAGGGCCGCAGCCTGGTTTCCCCGCCACTGGGCAAACATCAACCCCAGGATGACCGCCCAGACCGCCAATCGAAGCGTCATCGCCACAATGCTGTCCATCGCCACCACATCGCGGTACGCGGCCTGAAGGATGAGCATGACGAGGGCGTGCAGGCTGAACGTCCCAATGGCGGCGGGCATGGCAAACCTGTTGTTCACCCAGATGAGGGCGGCGGTGATGAACAAGGTCAGAATGCCCATGGTGTAGTTGTAGAGCGGAAGCCAGTTGATGACGTAATAGCCGGGATCATTGCCCAGCAGGACTTTCCCGCCGGCGAAGACGGCCATACCACCGATGATGAAAGCGAGGGTGGAAGCGATTTTGGTGAGGGTCGTTTTCATGTCTCTTCTCCTTTTTTCGTTCCAGTATACGCGTCTCCTCCCGGCAGGTAAACGACTTAAGTCGTAATGGAAAAGACGTTCTTCCATTGCCGGTAAAGTCTATGAATCTCTGCATGGCTTTTCCAAAGACATGCTCACCAATACCTGTTATTGTTATAGAATCAAGGTCATGAAGCCTGCCCGCGTGTTGAAAGTTAAACCCGTTATCTTCATCCTGACCGGTATCCTGTTCGCCGTTTCGGGGTATCTCATTTACACCTTTTGGGATCTTCCTTCACTCGAATCGCTGCCCGACACCTATCTCACCCCCAGCGTCCGCATCACAGACCGCAACGGGCGCTTGCTGTATGAGATCCTGCCGCCCGAAACCGGACGCAACACCGTCCTGTCCATCGAGAACATTCCCCAATGCCTGAAAGACGCCGCCATCGCGGTGGAAGACAAGAATTTTTACAGCAATCCCGGCATTGATGTCGCCGGCATCATCCGCTCGTTGTGGATCAACCTCCAGGGCGGCGAGGTGATCGCCGGGGGGAGCACCATCACCCAGCAAGTGGCGCGCACCCTGCTGCTGGACCAGGATGAACGGGCAGAGCGTACCCTGCGCCGCAAACTGCGCGAGGCCGTGCTGGCCTGGCAGATGACCCGCGCCCTCTCCAAGGATGAAATCCTGGCATTGTACTTGAACCAGATGTATTACGGCGGCATGGCCTACGGCGTAGAGGCCGCCGCCCAGACCTATTTCGGCAAACCGGCCAGCGACCTGCTCCTGCCCGAATGCGCCCTGATCGCCGGCCTGACCCAGGCCCCTGGAGCCTACAACCCCTTCACCAACCCTGACCTGGCAGCCGAACGCCAAAAGATCGTGCTCGGCCTGATGGAATCGCAGGGCTACATCACCAACGCACAGCGGCTCGACGCCGAAGCCGCTCCCCTGAGCTATAATCCGGCACCCTACCCCATCGAAGCGCCGCATTTTATCTGGATCATCAAGGACCAGCTCGATACCCTGCTGGCAGATGGGATCATCCGCCCGGACCAGAGTCTGGTAGTGCGCACCACCCTCGACCTGGATGTCCAGCATCTCGCCGAAGAAAAACTGACCCGCCACCTCGACCGGTTCAAGCAGGAGGACGCCGCGCTCAGCCACAACGTCAATAACGCCGCGCTGGTGGTGCTCGACCCGCGAAACGGGGAGGTCCTGTCCCTGGTCGGCAGCGCCGATTTCTTCGACGAGTCCATCCACGGCGCGCTGGATATGGCGATCTCGCCGCGCCAGACCGGTTCCGCTTTCAAGCCGTTCATCTACGCCCTGGCCCTCGATCCGTCCCGCGCCGGCGCGTGGACCGCCGCGACCGCCATCCTGGATGTCTCCACCACATTTATCATCCGCAACGGCGCGCCCTATACCCCGGTCAATTACGATGGCCGCGAACACGGGCCGGTTTCGGCGCGCCAGGCGCTGGGATCATCGCTGAACATCCCCGCCGTCAAGACCTTGCAAGCCGTCGGGGTCGAAGCCACGATCAACCTCGCCCGGCGGCTCGGCATCACCTCCCTGGGCACCCCCGACCGCTACGACCTGTCGCTGGCGTTGGGCGGCGGGCAGGTCAGCCTGCTCGAACTCTCGACCGCCTATGCGGCCCTGGCAAACAACGGCACCTTCACCGGGAATTCCTCGCTCCTCGACATCCACGACGCGGACGGCAACCTGCTCTACACCCAGGAAAAACCCCCGCCGGTGCAGGTGTTCGATCCGCGCCTGGCCTGGCTGGTCAGCGACATCATCAGTGATGATGCGGCGCGCACAACCGGCTTTGGCATAGGCAGCACCCTCAAACTGGACCGCCCGGCAGCCGTCAAAACCGGGACGACCACCAATTTCCACGATAACTGGACGATTGGTTACACCCCCGATCTGGTGGTGGGCGTCTGGGTGGGCAACAGCGGATACGAGGCCATGCACAACGTAACCGGATTAACCGGGGCCGCGCCCATCTGGCACGAAGTCATGCGTGGACTTTTGGCCGGTCACCCCGACCTACATTTTATCCGCCCAGACGGTTTGATCCAGGTCGAAGTCTGCGACCTTTCGGGGCTGCTCCCCTCCCCCGCCTGCCCCAACACCCACCTGGAATGGTTCATCCCCGGCACCGAGCCGACCCAAATCGATACCTTTTACCAGCAGGTTTGGATTGACAGTTTCACGCGCTCCCCGGCCGATGAGACGACCCCGCCGGAGCGGCGCACGGCGCTTACAGTACTGGACCTCCCGGTGGAAGCGCACAAATGGGCGCGGGAACAGGGCATCCCCCTGCTGGCCGATTATTCGCAGGCAGCAGGCAATCCATCCGCTCAAGAAAGCCAACTGGCGCTCCGCTCCCCGCGGCCCAACACTACCTATCGCCTCGACCCGGGTTTCGACCGGGCCGCCCAGCAGATCAAAATCGAGGTGGGGGTGGGGCAAGCTCTTTCCCAGGTAACGCTCTGGGTGGACGGGAACTTGCTCGCGGCTTTTTCCACACCGCCTTATGAGGCCTGGTGGACTCTCTCCCCCGGCGCCCACCGTTTCTGGGCACAGGCCATGAATTCCAGCGGGGAAACGGTGATGAGCGAAACGGTGACGATCACGGTTATAGAAGAATAGTGGGGCGGGATGGCGCCCGCCCCACACAGATCACTTCACTTCAAATATGCTGCCTGCCCCCCGGCCGCCCACATCCGGGAAGTAGAACTCGCTGGCCGTGGGCGGGATGACTTTGAACGTCCCGGCTGTGCTGGCGCGCGCCAGGTAGGTGAACACATACGTGCCTGCGGGGAGGTAATCGGCGGACAGGACAACTTTCTCATCCCGCAATTCGACGTGGCTGAAATACCACCAGCCCCAGCCGCGCGTGGTGTAGTCTTTCAGCGAGTATGACGATGGCACGGCCGTATCGGTCAGGATGGAGGTATCCACGGCCTCCAATCCGGCAGGAAGGGGATCATCCACCACGAGGTAATGCACCGCCGCAGGGACCACGACCGTCAGGCGCACCCGCACCAGGTCGCCGCGAGCGATCGAGGTGATCGGGTTTTTGGAGTCATCCAGGGTGAAATATTGCCGCGAGAGGCTCACGCCCTGGTCCAGCGGTTCAACGGACTCGACCGGCAGTTCGGCGCTCAGGTAGGCTGTGTAGTACAGGTTCCCGGTCCCGTCGCCGCGTGAAAACACCAGGTAGTTGGCGCTATCCTTCAACAGGCTGCTCAACTCGATCTGGAGTTCGAGCGTTTCGGTCAGGTTCGTTTTGGTGGCTGTACCTTCATCGAGCAGTTCACCGTTCAGGCCGACGGCGTAGGCGTAGCTGGTGTTGTATTCGTCGGCGGCGGTCATCCAGTTGGTCAGGGCGATCAGCGCCCAGGCCGTTTCCTGGGTCGAATGCCAGTGCCCGCTCTCGCGGTGGGCCATCAGCCAGCGGACGGCATTGGCGGTAAGCGGGCTGTCCGGGTTGATCTGGGCAAAAGCATTCAGCACAATGGCAGTCGTGCGCGTGTCGGTATTCCAGTTCCAGAAATCGTTGGAGGATTCTTCCCAGTGGGCACCCGAAGCCGACATAACGGTGGCAGTTTCGAGGTCCGAAAGGAGCGAATTGATGCGCTCATCTTCGGGATCCAACAAATGGAGCGCCTGGGCCAGGTAAGCCTTCCCGTACAGGCTGAGCGAAATCCGGTATTCGTAGATGAAATTGGTCTGCGAAGCCTGCAATTTATCCGCACGAGCCAGGATGTAGAGGATGAAGGCGGTGCGGTTGTACTGCCAGGTGGAATCGTTACGTTTCAGCGCCGGCACGTTACCCGACAAGAACTTGAGACCACGCGCCAGCACGCTCGGCGAGACGGTATAGCCGGACTCCTGGGCTTCGATCAGGCCGTAGACCACATACGCGGTCGTCTGGGGATCGCTCTTCAGGCCATCCCACCAGTTCCAGCCGCCGTCATATTTTTGCTTGGCATAAATATGCTGCAAAGCGGTTTTCACCTGCCAATCGAGGTTGCTTTGCAGTTTCGGTGAGTCGATCCCGGCGTTTTTGAGGGCGCGCAAGGTGATCACATTCGGCAGGAAGCGCGAGACCGCCTGCTCGATGCACAAGTAGGGGTAATTTTCGAGATAGGTCAGCCCGTTTTGCATGGAGGCTGCCAGCGAAGGCGACACTTCGATGGCGAGGCGGGCATCGGTAAAAGCGAGCGTCTCGGGGAGTTGGATGGCTTCGGTGGCTGAATTGGCCTCCTGCAACATGCCGGAGGTGCCGACCGTTTCGGTGGTGACGTAGTTGTAAACCGGGATGCCCTGGTCTGGGAGCGTGCCGAGGGCGGGTTTACTGGCGTCGGCATACGCGCCGCTGACCGCGTGGGCGGTGAAATCAACCCGCTCGACCCCGGATTTGACGACCAGGTCCCATTCGACGTAAACCTGCTGCCCTGCCAGGACTTCGACGGATTGCTCGTCCGGCGAGGCCAGCTCGACCCCGGCGGCGTCCAGCGAGACATCCACGGTGAGCGCCTGGTCGGTGTTGTTGTGGACGGTCGCGCCAACTGCGGCCTGGTCGCCGTTGACGAAGAAGCGCGGCGTGCGCAACTCGATGAAGAGCGGCTTGGTGCTGAGCAGGTCCTGGGTGGTCTGACCCACTTCGCTTTCGAGGGTGGCGGCGCGCACATCTGCCTGCCAGGTGGTGAGGTTCTCCGGCAGGGTGACTGTCACCTGGGCCTTACCGTTTCCGTCAGTGACCACGCGGGCGTCGAAATAGGCCGTATCCTTGAAATCCTGGCGGATGGTCAGCACGCCCAGGCTTAGATCCCCGCCGCCGCCGCCCGCCCCGCCCCCCTCCGGGATGGATTCGCGGTACTGGGCATTGAAATCTTCGGCATTGAGCACAATCCCAAGGGCAGTCTGCACGCTGAGCGCCTGTTCGGGGTAGAACGCATCCAGGATGGGTGAAGTATTGGCCGGGGCCAGCGCCAGGACAGCCTTATCCACGACCGCCAGCGAGACATCCGCTGAAACCGGTTTCCCGGCATAGTCTTTGGTTTCGATGGTGTAGGTCACGGCTTCGCCCGGCCCCGCCGACTCTTTATCGGGGGTGACGGTTACATCCAGTTTCTGGTGGCTGGTATCCACTTTCAGGCTGGCCATGCCAATCTTGAAATCCGGCGTGCTGCTTGCTTCCGCCCCGCTGACCACCACGACCGAGACATACGAAATCGGGGCCATCTCGCTGATGATCGGCAGTTTGTAAACCGTACTGTTCCCATTGAGCAGGACCACGTCCTGTTTGTAAATGTGCCCGCGCTCGTAAGTGACCAGGGCATACACGGGATGGTCGAAAGGCTGGGCGATGAGAATCTCAGCCGTATCGCCCGGCGAATAGGTATCCTTGTCCAGGATGAGATTGAACGTGCGGTCGTTGGTCTGCCGCCAGGGGATGTAATCGTCGCTCGCCACCCAGATGTAGGCAGACGATTGATGGCTATGCCCCTTGGTATCCCGCACCGTTACGATAGCTTTATACACGCCCCCATTGGGCGGGACGAATGCAACCGTGACCTTCCCATCTTCGCCCGTGACGGCATCCTGCCGCCCAACGGGGATTTCCTTGACCGAGGTTTCCCAGCGCAATTGCCCCTGGTTATCCTGGGTTTGGACGCTGAACCACTGTCTCTCGACAAACTGGACGGCCACATCTGCCCCGGCAACGGGGGTCGAGTCCCAGTCCAGCACGACCACCTCGAACGGCTGCTCCTCGTCCTGTTTGCCGACGTAGCTGACTGAACGTATCCCGGCATAGACTTCGCTCTGATGCACTGTAAGGCTTGTGCTGCCGCTGACCAGGTTCCCGGCCACATCTGAAACATTGGCTCTGAAAGCGACCCGCTGGCTGAGTTTGTTCTTGTCCAACCCCAGCGTTTGGGTGACTTCGAAATGCCCGTCCGCATCGGTCACGCCTGTCCCGTTTGCCAGCGGGCCTCCCTGGGTATCCCTTTGCGGCGACCAGTACAAATCCCGGTCCCAATCGAGGAAATTGAACTGCCAGTATTTGGGAATGGGCTGGAAATAATAAGGCGACGACTCGATGAACCAATCCGTGGCCGCGTCCCCGGCGCTGCCGCCCGAATAATATTTCGCATCAAGGCTGAATTTGACCTGTTCCCCCGCCAGGACATCCGTCTTGTCGGATGCGGCATTCACTTCGAATTCCGGCTTGTGATATTCCGCCACCCGGAAGGTAAGATAGGCGAACGGGTCGCTGCCGGCTGTCCTGCGGGCATAGACTTCGTAAGTGCCCAAAGAGGCATCTTCAGCCAGGGTGAATTTACCGTCGAAGCTGCCGAGTTCCGATAACGGCAGATATTCCCCAAAGACGCGCTCCCCCGATTGCTCGATAGTCACGTATATCTGGGTTTCATCAGGCAGGCTGTAATGCAGATCATCATTCTTGCGGATGATGCCTTTGAAATACACCTCCTGGCCGGGGCGAAAAATGGGCCTGTCGGTGTAAAGATAGCCAAAAAGCTCGCTGGGGACGCTATAGTAATCTTCATACAACCCAAAATCACCCGCCCAGACGCCGCTGCCCCAATCAATGGCCGCAAAAGCGAACTGGTTGTCCCCGCTGGCAACAGCATAAGACGGGTTGGCCAACCCATCCAGGTAGGCCAGGCCGTTTTGGTCGGTCACGGCAGTGCCAACCGCCCGAAGTTTGTCATCGTAGAATATGACTTCCAGGTCTTCCTGGGGCTTGCCGCTTTCAAGGTCGGTGACCCAGGCCGAGGCCTCGCTGGAGGTGGTTTTCAGGGTGATGTTCTCCGTCGCGACCAGGAGGAGGAATCCCTGGTAGAAGCGGCTGCCATAACCCAGCGGTGAACCCTTGACGCCGATGAAATAATACCCCGGCGGGAGGGGGTTCTCTTTCATATCTTCCAGGGTGATTTTTATCGAAGTCAGCTTGTTCCTGGGGACATCCAGGTCCGGCTCCCATTCACGGATCGGCTCGACCGCCGGGTTGAAATTCGTCGGGTCCGGTGAGCCTTGCAGCAGCCGGCTGAATTCCGGGAATTCCAGCGGGTACAGGGAAACCTTCACAGAATCGAGATTGAGATACTCGAAATAAACTTCCTGCGGGCCTTGGGCGCGGTAGATGAGCGGCTGCCACGGCAGCACGAGCCGCGCATAAGGGCTGCGGTCGCCGGTAGTGAAGGCGAACGACTGCTCGGTTTGAATGGTATTCCCATAAATATCCGCCATGCCCGGCAGGATACGGACGATGTATTCAGTGGCGGGTTCGAGACCATAAATATACAGCCGCCAGTTATAGTCATTGAAGTACCACTGCAAGCCGCCTTTTGGCTGAGGGGTAATGCGGATATGGCTTTTCAAGCTGTCGAGCTGCATGGGTGACGCAAACACGATTTCGATCCGCGGGTCGAATCTCGACGGCTTCGTGTTTGACTTGGGGATGACCTCAACGATCCTGGGCAAAGGTATCGTCTCGAATTTGAGGTGCAGCCCCTCCTTGAGTTTGCCGCCGTCCCTGGCAAGGGCTATATCAGCCAGGTTCAGGTCATAGAAACTGGCGATCTGGTACCTTCCCGCCGGCTCGATGGTCAGGGTTGTAAATTCTTTGTTCCATGTCAGGCGGGTCGGGAACGGTTTACCCGTTTCCCGGTTGACCAGCGTGACCGCAGCCCGCATACTTTCCGGGTCCATGGGCTGCAAGAAGTTGACGATGAAAGCCTGGTCCAGCAGCACATTTTCGATGGATTCGGGCGGGTTCTCGGGGCCGTTCTTCAAGGCGAAATTGGCGATGACAGGCATACGCGTGCTGAAATTCCAGGTATAGGATTTGTCCAACGCGTCGCCATTCGTGTCGGTCAACCCCGCTTCCACCTGGACCCTGTAATTGGCCCCGCTTAAAAGCGATTTCTCCGGCTGGAAGACATACACCGACGAGTTGACCCACTCCCCCTGCCCCGCAACCTCGGGAGAGATTTTCAACGGCTGGGGCAGGTCGTCCTGCTCCTCCGTAATACGCAGAGGCACGACCGGGTGGTTGAAGATGACGGTAATGGTAGTGGACAGGTCAATATCTTCAGTTTTGTCAATGGGGAATACCTGCGCCACGCTTAACGGGTCAATGGTCGTAAAAGTAACCAGAATCTCATCCCGCGGCAACTGTCCATCCAACCCGGCGGCCGCGGTGGAAAAGATGGCCTTATAAACGGCAGATGGCTCCAGTTCGGAGGCCGGTTCGAAGACCAGGGTCTTCGGGTCGGACCAGCTTAGTTTGCCGGTAACAGGTTCACCGTCCGGGCCGAGAAACGTGAAAGCCTCCGCCGTTTTGTCCCGATCCATCTCCCTGTCAAAAGCGAATTGGATCACCGGCGAAAGCTCCAGACGTTGTCCCGCCAACGGATTTTGCCCGGTAAGGTACGGTCCCACTTGAGCCGCCTGCACTTCGATATCCGGCGGCAGATCCAGGGTGGGTGTGGCTTGCGGCGGCCTGGCGGTTGGGGTTGCCGTTGGCGTCTGCGAAACAGGCGCACACTGCACCAGCAAAAAGGCCAGCACGATTATGACACTACAATGGATAAGATGGGTTTTGTTTGCCATTCCCGCAATCTCCTTGGTCGGTAGCATGAATTATAAGACGCATCCCTCGAATCGTTTGTTCCTGCCGCGCTGGTAGTAAACTAACTGGCCTGGGAGCGCCCAGGAAAATGCCCCTGCTCATTTTTGGGTAGCCCCCTCTTGAGTACAGTTCGCTTTTTCACCGCGAAGAAGCGACACCTGCCATCCCACTCCGTTTCACTTCGAGGACTTCTCAGCGGGCAGTGATGGGGAGGCCGCGAAGATTTTCTTCGTTTGCGCAAAACCTTCTTCGCACTCTTTGTACCTTCGCGGTTCTATTTATCGCTTCACCTTGTGGGGGTTGCTGTGGCTGATCTTGCGAAATTCGCTCCCCAAACGGGCGGACTGGCTGGCGGGATTGCTGTCCATGCTGGCGCATACCTATTCCAACTTCGACGACCTGTTTTTGCGATCACCGCTGGTTGCGTTGGGAATGGGAGCGGCGTTGGCGCTGTTTTGGGGCCTGCCGCCGCTCATCCTGGCGCGACGATGCGGAGATGAAAGATGAATCCAGAAGGGGAGGCTGCTTGGAGACAAGGTGGTTGATTCATCTTTCGTCTTTCTGAATTCATCCTTTCTCGCCTCCCAACCCTAATGCCCCGACAAGGTCCCGGAAGTGCAACGGAGAAGATTGCCCAATCCGTGGTGATTTGGCGGGGAACGTACTCGGTTCCCAATTGGGAGGCTCTCAGAACCAAAGACCGCCGGGCTGGCCTTTTTCAGGTAGCCTGGCGGTCTTCGATTGACGCTAGTAGCGGGGGCAGGATTCGAACCTGCGACCTCCGGGTTATGAGCCCGACGAGCTGCCACTGCTCTACCCCGCATCGGTTAGTTGAGCGGCCCGTATTCTACCATCCCGATGAGGATGCGTCAAGCGCGATTACGGAATTGGGTGTCCGTTAAATTTTCGGGG
>DIDQ01000140.1:23358-24128 GCA_002418215.1 Anaerolineales bacterium UBA5796 | reverse complement strand
GGTGGTCGCGGGGGGTATGGCGGCGGCGGTGGCGGACGCGGCGGCTACGGAGATCGCAACCGGGGCGGCGGCGACCGCAATCGCGGCGGCGGAGATCGCAATCGCGGCTACTAAAATATCAATGAACCAACCCTGCGCTCGGCGGACCACCCAGGTCCGTCGAGTTTTTTGTTGATAAAGAGTTCCCAAACCAGCCTGGTCCGATTCAGGTTAAAATCAACCCATGCTCATCCACTCCGCCACCCAACTCTTGACCCTTGCGGGCGGCCCGCAACGCGGCCGCGGCCTCGGCGCTCTCGGCCTCATCGAGAACGGCGCAGTGCTCATCCGGGACGAGAAGATCGTCGCCGTCGGCCCAACCCCCGAGCTGCGCGCCGCCCATCCCGACGAACCCGGCCTCGACGCCACCGGCAGCGTGGTCATGCCCGGCTTCGTGGACCCGCACACCCACCTCATCTGGGGCGGCGACCGGGCCGCCGAGTTCGCCATGAAAATGGGCGGGATGGCTTACCTCGACATCCTCGGCGCAGGCGGCGGGATCATCTCCACCGTGCGCGCCACCCGCACCGCCAGCATCGAAGCGCTGATCGCCCAGACCCGCTCACGCCTGCTGCGCATGTTCGCCACCGGCACCACCACCGCCGAAGCCAAGACCGGCTACGGCCTGCAGACCGCCACCGAACTGCGCCTGCTCAAAGCCCTGCTGGCCCTCGACGACGAAGGCCCGCTCGAACTGGCCTTCACCTTCCTCGGCGCCCACGCCATCGCCC
>DIDQ01000140.1:0-23331 GCA_002418215.1 Anaerolineales bacterium UBA5796 | reverse complement strand
GGATGACCCGCAGGGCTACACCGACCTGGTTGCCGGGACCATGCTGCCCATTCTATGCGAATGGTGGGAGACCCACGCCCCGGACCAGCCCATGCCTTTTGTGGACGTCTTCTGCGAGAACAAAGCCTTCGACCTGGCCCAAGCGCGTCAAATCCTGACCCAGGCCTGCTCGCTGGGATTCCCGGTCAAGATCCACGCCGACGAGTTCGACAACCTCGGCGGCGCCTCCCTGGCGGTCGAGCTTGGGGCCGCCTCGGCAGACCACCTCGTCAAGACCTCCGACGCGGACATCGCCGCCCTGGGCCAATCCGACACGGTCGCCGTATCCCTGCCTTGCACCCCGTTCGGCCTGGCCGAATCCGAATACACCCCGGCCCAAAAGATCCTCGACGCGGGCGGCATCCTGGCACTGGCCACCGACCTGAACCCCGGCACCACCTGGAACGAGTCGATGCAATTCGTCATCGCCCTCTCCTGCCGGATGCTCAAGCTGACCCCGGCCCAGGCCATCGCCGCCTCCACGATCAACTCGGCCCACGCCATCCGCCGCGCCGACCGGATTGGTTCGCTCGAACCCGGTAAACAGGCCGACCTGCTGATCCTGTCCGTGCCGGATTACCGTCACCTCGGCTACCGATACGGGACGAATTTGGTTAAACAGGTCGTCAAGCGCGGACGGGTCTACTCGGTGGACGTGGGCTATTACCGCACCGCTTGATATTCGCGGGGAACCAAGAACCGGGCTTTATCTGTGACCCATGCCATGAAACTGCGCCAACGGCCCCTTCCCGCCTGGACGGCCCCGCTCTTGTTCGGGGCGGTGGTCTTCCTCGCCTACGGACTGCTCGCCCGCCAGCAGGGATTCTACTGGGACGACCTGCCCTTCGCCTGGATCGGGCGCTATTTCGGCGCGGAGGGCTACGCCCGCTACTTCGCCACCAACCGCCCCCTGCGGACCTGGTTCTTCACCCTGTTCAATGCCCTGCTGGGGCAAAACCCGTTTTACTGGCAGCTATTCGCCCTCTTCTGGCGCTGGATGACCGGCGTGGCGCTCTGGGGACTGCTGCGCCTCGTCTGGCCGAAAGCCGAGCGGCGGATCGTCTGGGTGGTGCTGCTTTTCCTCGTCTATCCCGGCTTTGGGCAGCAAACCATCGCCATCAATTACAGCAACTTCTTCTTCATCCAGACCGTCTTCTTCGTCTCACTGGCGCTGATGGTGCTGGCCCTCAAACACCGGCGCTGGTTCTGGCCGCTGACCGCCGCCTCGCTGGCCCTCTCGGCCCTCAACCTGTTCACCCTCGAATACTTCGCCCTGCTCGACCTCCTGCGCCCGATCCTGATTTGGGTGGTACTCACCCCGGAAATGCGTCGCACCTTACCAAACGGGACTCATTCCAGCGAGAAAATTTCCCGTTTAAGGGGATTTCTCCAAAAGATCAGGTGCGACGCGTTAGCGATGCGCCCCCACTTACCACTTACCACTTACCACTCCCTCCCCTACTTCTTACTTTTTACCTTTTACTTAACCTGGCGCGTCTTCATCTTCAAATTCCAGACCTACCAGCCTGTGCTGGCCGACGAGATGCAGGTCTCGCCCTGGGTCGCCTCGTTGGGACTGCTCGGCACGGTGCTGCATGACCTGTACGTCACCGGGATCGGGGCCTGGCTCCGCGTCTTCAGCCTCCCGGACCTGACGGAGTTCGGGCCGCGCTCGACCCTGGTCTATGCCGGGGCGGTGATCGCGGGCGCGGTCGGGGTGGCGCTGTTTTCGTGGATAACGGGAGCAGGCAACGGGTCCGGCACGCAGCGCAAGACCCCATTGATCTGGATCCTCTCCGGGCTGGCGGCCATGCTCCTCTCCGGCATCCCGTTCTGGCTGACGCGCCTCCCCATCCGCCTCGAATTCCCCAACGACCGCTTCACCCTGCCGTTCGCCCTGGGCGTCAGCCTGGCGCTGGTCGGCCTGCTCGAACTGCTCCCGCCCCGCCGCTGGCTCCAGCCGGTGATCGTCAGCCTGCTGGTCGGGCTGGCGATTGGCGTGCAGTTCCAGAACGCCAATCTCTACCGCCGCGACTGGACCCTGGTGCGGTCGTTCTTCTGGCAACTGACCTGGCGCGCCCCGGCCCTCGAACCGGACACGCTCCTGCTCTCCTTCGCTTCGCCGGTGGCCCACTCCAGCGACAACTCGATGACCGCCCCGCTCAACTGGACTTACGCCCCCGGCCTGGCCGATTGGCAAATGCCGTATCTCTACTTTTTCATTGATGTGCGCCTGGGCAAGTCGCTCCCGGCGCTCGCACCCGGCCTGCCGATCTCCGAAGATTACCTGGCCGCCTCCTTCGGGGGAAACACAACGGACACAATCGTGCTGGACTACGCCCCGCCCGGCTGCCTGCGGATTTTGCACCCCGGCTACGACGCGGGGATTCCGCTCCTGCCGCCGCTGACCAGGGACGCGCTGCCGCTCTCGAACCTCGACCGGATCACCCCCGGAGATGGGCCTGCCGCGCGTCCCCCCGACTTTTTATTCGGCCCCGAGCCGGAGCACCGCTGGTGCTTCTACTTTGAGAAAGCCGAGCTGGCCCGCCAGTTGGGGGACTGGGCCGAGGTCGCCCGCCTGGGTGATAAGGCTTTTGCCCTGGGCGACTATCCCAACGAAGCCACCGAGCGGGTCGTCTTCCTGGAAGGCTACGCCCGCACCGGCAAGCTCGAAAAGGCCCGCAAACTCAGCGACCAGACCATCGCCGTCACGCCGCTGGCCGGGGCGATGCTGTGCCAGACCTGGGCGCGCATCGAGCAGGCAGCGGATTGGGCAGCGGAGGAGCTGGCCCTGATCCGTGAAGTCCAGGCCGGGTTGGAGTGCGGCCAGCCATGACCCGCGCCGAAGTGATTGACCTGGGGCGGATGGACTACGAGTCCGCCTGGAAGCTGCAGGACGAGTACGCCGCCGAAATCGCCGCCGAAACCCGCCCGCCGGCGTTGCTGCTGGTCGAGCACCCGCACGTGTTCACCTTCGGGCGGCGCGGCCAGATCGAAAACCTGCTCTGGAGCGAAGCCGAACTGGCCGAGCGCGGCGTCTCTGTTTTTTGGGTTGACCGGGGCGGGGACGTGACCTATCACGGGCCGGGGCAGTTGGTGGGCTACCCTTTACTTCCCCTTTCCCCTATCCCTTCGCAAGATGAGGGGACAGGGGAAAAGGGAAAGGGGCATATCCCCCAGGCCGATTACGTCGGCTATGTGCGCAAGCTGGAGCAAATGCTGATCGCCGCGCTGGCGCGTCTCGGGCTGGTGACAGGCCAGGTGTCCGGGTTGACCGGGGTGTGGGTGCAGGCCGACGTGTGGTCCCGCTGTCCCCGCTGCCGCCCGCAAGACCGCCGCAAACCGGCCAAGATCGCCGCCATCGGCGTCAAAGTGGACGCCCGGGGCGTGTCCCGGCACGGGTTTGCGCTGAACGTCGCCCCCGATATGAGCTACTTCGACGGGATCATCGCCTGCGGGCTGGCCGACCACCCGGTCGCAGCGCTGGCTGATTTGCTCGATCCCGCGCCTGGGATGGCCCGCGTCAAAGAGGCTGTCGTCGAGGCCTTCGGATTGACTTTTTCAACCTAAAACTGTAAACTTATCACAAGTCATTGACCCGCATTTTTTGGAGGAGTGGTATGGCAACTCAATTTCAACTGGTGATGCGCGCCGGCCCCAACCCTGGAACGACCTTCAGCCTGGAAGGCGACCAGATGACCATTGGACGGGACTCGACCAATGCGATCGTCATTAACGACGCCGAAGTGTCGCGCCGCCACGCCCGGCTTTCGTTTCAGGGCGGGAAATATTTGATCGAAGATCTAGGCTCCACCAACGGGACGTTCGTCAACAACATCCGCCTGACCGGGCCGCACGTGCTCAAATCCGGCGAGTTGATCTCGCTGGGAGAGCAGATCACCCTGGTCTTCGAGGCGCTGTCGTTCGACCCGAACGCCACGATGATGTCGCAGCCGCCCAAGCCGACGATGATCGGTTCCCCGCCTGCGCCGCAGCCGGTCTCGCGCCCGCAGCCGTCCCAACCTTACACCGGCCAGGTCCCGACCGGCCCGGCCAGCGAACCGCTCCCGGCGGCCAGGTCCAACACCCGCCTGGTGCTGATTCTCGTGCTGGCGGCGGTGGTGCTTTTCATCTGCGCCTGCATCGCCTTCTTCCTGTGGGTCGACTCCGACCCGACCGGGGCGCGCTGGTGTACGGTCATGCCCTTCCTGGCGGGCTGCCAGTAAAGCAGCCGGTAAACCCGTCACTTCCCCCCGGTCTGTTCGAGAGACCGGGGTTTTTGTTGCTTATCGCTTTATCAACTCCTGCAGATCGTTTGGGCAGCCCGCCATGACCATCCGGCAAATAAATGCGCATTTAATCTAAATTAAATGCGCATTTTTTGGCAGATAAATGCGCATTTATTCGTCAAAAAATGCGCATTTTTTCGGGAATAAATGCGCATTTATTGGAGAAATCGTCTCGAAGGTTGTCGCCAGGCTCCTGGGTCATCGAAACAAACCGTCGAGATGGTGTTTGCCAGGCACGAGCCAGTCGAAAGGTCTGCAATTCCAAATCTAAAATTCTTGATACTGCCGAAAGATGGGGGGTTGCGGGATTTATCGAACCGTCCACGAATTTTTCACGAATGCTCGAATGCTGGGGCGCAAATTCGTTTATTCGTGGCCTATTCGTGGATGGTTGGCGGCTCAAATCGCCTAACCGTTGACTTTTCAGTTTCAGATTTGGAATTGCCGTCAAAAGGTCTACGAGAGCAGGTTTTTCGCCCGACTCGGCGGGCTGCCCTTACAGGGGGCTTCGCACAAGCCCTGCCTCAGTACCAAAAAGCCCTTCGGGCTGCTGAAAAGTCGGCCTTTGGCCGACTTCCATGAACTGAGGCAGGGATTTATCCCGCCGGAACATGCCGGGAGGCCGGACGGCTGGGCAGTTACGAAAAAAACTCCGTGACTCTGTGGCTTTTAAGCCACTGAGACACAGAGACTCGGAGAAAAAAACTCTGTGACTCCGTGACTCCGTGGCAAAGATCGGAGTCCGAAATCCTGGCGTCGCTTCGGCCTGGCGTTCTGCTCAACAGACGTGTTGGGCATCGCCCAAGTCATCAGCGAGCGCAAAAGGCCGGGCAATTGCGCTTTACCGGAACCGTATACCGTAAAAGTCCAGGATGGCATTGGCGATGTCGAGCAGGGCTTCGGCCCGGTCGAAGTCCTGTGCGCCGAGGGCGGCGTCCACCTCTGTCAGGATGTATTCGACCACCTGGTTGAGCAGCAAGCGCGGGCGGCGCAGGAAATCGGCCACGATGCCGCGCTGGCGCATCACCTCCCCGTCCGGCAGCCAGGCGGTCAGGAAGTAGGCCGAGGGGTCGAGGCGCTGCTGGTAACGGCGGATGGTGTCGAACTGGAGGATGGTCAGGCGCAGGTCTTCCCGCACGGCTTCGCTGACGGCCTGGTCTTCGAGAAAAGCCAGGAAACCCTCTTCCAATTCTGAAAACGAGAGGCCGAAATGCTTTTGCAGGGCGGCGTCTATGGCCTGCGAGTCGCTGGGAGCGAGTTCCATCCCCCGGTAGAACGCATCGAAGGCCTCCCATCCGTAAGCCTCGACCATGAACCCGACCAGCGCCCCGGCTTCGAGATAGCCGATCTCGTGCTGCTGGTTGTAAAAATCGTCGGCCAGGGTGGTGATGGGGATGTAACGGCCCAGTTCGAGCAGGGCCGCGGCCCGGGCCATCAACGGCTCGGGCTTGTAATGTCCCCCGCTGACGTAGACCGCCAGCCCTTCGATGAACATCGTCTGGCGGAAGTTGCCGCCTATTTGGCGGTCCAGGATATGGACCATCTCGTGTTCGACGATCTGGAGGGTGTCGTCGCCGGTGTAGTTCTGGTCGAGGTACGAGACGTAGATGCTCCTGTCGGCAAAACCGCCGTGACCGAGGACACGCGGCATGAAGGTGACTGTGACCGGCGAATCGAACCCGACCTGCATACTGGCCGCCACGCTGACGGCCTGGGCGTCGGTGACGGCGATCAGCTCGGCCAGGTCGCGCTCGGCTTCGGTGCCGGTGATGTAATGCAGGATGCAGCAATCGGTGGTGACGCTGGCCCAGGCCGCCTCCGGTTCGGGCGGCGGGACCTGTGAGCTGTCGGCCAGTTCGACGGTTTCCCGCCACCGGGGTCCGTCTGGGGCGAGGAGAAAGTCGAGGGTGTACGCGCCAGGCCCAAGTCCCCGCGTGTCCCAGGCCCACCACAGGGTGGCCTGTTCCCGTCCGCCCACGCCAAAATGATCGAAGCGGGCGCGTCCCAGTTCATCCCCATCCAGCGAGACGATCACTTCCTCGGTCTCGCCGGAGACGGGGCCGAGCACCTCGAAGCTGACCTGGTCGCCGGCGTAGAGCGGCCCGTCGGGGTGGGTGATGACGGTGAACTGCGGGGGCAGGAGCTTCCCCGGGACGAGGAGCTGGCAGGCCAGCGCGAGCAGGAGCAGTGAGGCAAACAACCCATATCGGCGCATGGGCGTAATTATAATGGTTGTAAATCCGACTGGAGTTGGTAGAATAAGAGTAATACTCAGCGTGTCATTGCGAGAAGCGTTCTTCGCGACGAAGCAATCTCCCTGACGATGCGGAAGACTGCTCCGCTGCGCTCGCAGTGACACTCGCATATTGAGTATTGCTGAACAAGAGCAAGAGAGGTCGAATGGACGAACAAGACATGTCATCCCCGCGCTGGAGTCCCACGACCAAGCTGGTTGTGGCGTTTACGACCGTGGCGGTCATTGCCGCGCTGTTGATCCGTTTCTACAACCTGATCGGCCCGCTGCTGCTGGCTTTTATGCTGGCCTACCTGTTCCAGCCGATGGCCTCCTGGCTGGATGAACGGACGCTGCTCTCGTGGCGCTGGTCGGTCTCGGTCATTTATTTCGTTATCGTGCTGGTGTTGGTCTCCCTCCTGACCCTGGGCGGGGTGGGGCTGATCCAGCAGTTCCAGAACCTGATCGAGTTGGTGCAAACCGGCCTAGCGGCGCTGCCGCAGTTGGTGGACCAGATCTCGCACCAGACCTACACCATTGGGCCGTTCGTGATAGACCCCAGCCAGTACGACCTGAACAACCTGTTGAACGAGGCGGTGGCCTTCATCCAGCCCACGCTGGGGCGGGCGGGGACGCTGCTGGGGTCGCTGGCCGGCAGCGCCCTGCAACTCTTCGGCTGGACGGCGTTCATCCTGCTGCTCTCGTATTTTGTGCTGATCGAGAGCGGCGGCCTGCGCGACCGCATCCTGCGGGTGGAGATCCCGCGTTACGGCGAAGACGTGAACCGGATCGGGGTGGAGCTGGGCCGCATCTGGAACGCTTTCCTGCGCGGCCAGTTCATCGTCTTCCTGATGGCGGTGGCGATCTATACGGTCGTGTTGAGCATCTTCGGCGTGCGCTACGCCCTGGGGATCGCCCTGCTGGCCGGGCTGGCCCGTTTCATCCCGTACATCGGCCCCTTCATCACCTGGACGGTGCTGGCGCTGGTGGCCTACTTCCAGACCTTCAAGCTGTGGGGCATGTCGCCGTTGACCTACACCATCGTGGTGCTGGTCTTTGCCCTGGTGATAGACCAGGTTTTCGACAACCTCGTCAACCCGCGCATCATGGGGCAGGCGCTGCGGGTGCATCCGGCGGCCATCCTGGTGGCGGCCATCGTCGCGGCCAGCTTGCTGGGGGTGCTGGGGGTCGTCCTGGCCGCGCCGCTGCTGGCAACCCTGAAGTTGGTCGGGCAGTACACCCTGCGCAAAATGTTCGACCAGGACCCCTGGGCCGGGAACGAACCTCCCGCCGCTGCGTCCGGCCCGCCAATGTGGGAGCGCCTACGCGGCTGGTGGCTGGCCCTGCGGCAGCGATTGAAATCCATAAAACGGTGACGTGATTCCGGGTCATCTGCTTTATAATCAGTCCAACCCGTAGTCAATTATCCAAGGAGAATTTCCATGTCCCCCAACCCCGAACCCCAGACCGAGACCCTGGCCGAGACCGAGAACTACCTGATCTGGAAAGCCGAAGAACCCGACGGCGAGACCACCTACCACATCGAACTCAACAACGTCACCCTGCACTTCTTCGAGGAGGAATGGGAGGAGTTCCTCGAACTGGTGCGCGGCCTGGACTAACCCCCGACACAGATGGACCCGCGTCCATCTGTGTTCGTTTAAGGCATCTTTTCAATAAACCGGGGTGCGGGGTGTTGCGGACGGGCTGCGCCTGTCCGCAACACCCCGCTTCCCCCTTCTTTTTGAGAAGATATTGTTTAAGGATAAGTTATGGCTTTGAAAAATTCCATCACCGACATCCCCGGCATCGAGTTGGGCCACGCCCAGGACGACGAGGCGCTCACCGGCTGCACGGTGGTGCTGTGCCGCAAGGGCGCGGTCGGCGGGGTGGATGTGCGCGGCGGCGCGCCCGGCACACGTGAGACGGATCTGTTGGATCCGCTCAACCTGGTCGGGAAGGTCCACGCCGTCACCCTGGCGGGCGGCTCGGCCTACGGGCTGGACGCGGCGGGCGGCGTGATGCGCTACCTCGAAGAACATAAGGTCGGATTCGAGACGGGCGCGGCCCGGGTGCCGATCGTCCCCGCCGCGATCCTGTACGACCTTTCGCTGGGTTCCGCCTCCGTCCGCCCGGACGCCGAAATGGGCTACCGCGCCGCATCCGCCGCCAACGCTGACGAGGCGCGCCAGGGCAACCTGGGCGCAGGCGCAGGCGCTTCGGTCGGCAAGATCTTCGGGCAGGCGAACGCGATGAAAGCCGGGGTCGGCATGTCGAGCCTGGACATCGGCGGCGGGGTGCTGGTGGCGGCCCTGGCGGCGGTCAACGCCTTCGGCGACGTGGTTGACCCGCAGACGGGGGAAATCCTGGCCGGGGCGCGCTCCACCAGGATCGGCCCGCTGAAGTTGGGAGCGCCCGGCTACTTTGCCGGTACGCTCGAAACGATGAAATCCTTCGCCGGGCGGACGATACTCAATTTTGCGACGAAGGCCAACACGGTCATCGGGGTGGTGGCGACCAACGCGAAATTCGATAAAGCCGAAGCTACGAAAGTGGCCCAGATGGCCCACGACGGCCTGGCGCGGGCCGTGAGACCCGCCCACACCCTGCTCGATGGCGACACCATCTTCGCCCTGGCCGCCGGCGACAAAAACGCCGACGTGAGCATCGTCGGCGCGTTCGCGGCGGAAGCCTTCGCCCGGGCCGTGGTCAACGCGGTCAGGTGCGCGGCCCCGGCGGGTGGGTTGCCGGGCTTGTTCAGCGGGTAGCGGCGGCTTTTGTACTTTTCCAGCTTATTTTGGCAACAAAACTGCCGCCCTGAGCTTGTCGAAGGGCCTGCCCTGAGCTTGTCGAAGGGCTTTTCATGTCAGGTTTAATCGTAATTTACAATAGTGACTCCCGGCATAGTAAAAACGATTGAAGTCGTTACTACGACAATAAAAAGCGGCCTGCAAATTGCAAGCCGCCTTTTCTTTTCCAATCGCAAATCGTAAATCGTCAATCATAAATCGTAAATCGTCAGTTGATCACCTTTTCTTCAACTCATCCCTCAAGATCAGGCTCATGACGATGCTGACCAGGCTGGTGATCACGCCGCCCCAGAAAGCCTGGGCAAAGGTGACATCGAAGCCGACCCCGAACCAGTCGCCGACCGCGCCGGTGGCCCAAAAGAGGAAGGTGTTGATCAGCAGGGTGAACAGGCCCAGGGTCAGGATGATGAGCGGGCAGGTCAACAATTTGAGCAGGGGGCGCAGCAGGGCGTTGACCAGGCCGAAGATGAGCGCCAGCCAGATGATGGAAATCCAGCCGCCCTGGTAATCAATTTTGACGATGAAGAAAGCCGCGTAAAGCGCCAGGGCATTGATGATCCAGCGTAAGATAAATTTGGTCATTTTGTTCTCCTTGTCGCTGTCATATACGGGGGAGGATTTAACGGGTTGCGCCGTCGGCCCGCATCCAGATCAGGCGGCGGGTGGGGGCATACCCCGCAGATTGGATGGCTTCGTCGAGCGGCCCGGACGGGAAATCCAGGCGCTGGGTGCGGCGGAAGGCCAGTTCGCGGCCGGCAGCCTGGAGCAGGGATTTGACGGCCTGGGGATCGGCGTCCGGCGCAGCGGCCAGCCACAGGGATTCGCTGCTGCCATAGCCGGGCGTCCAGGTCAGGACGGCGTGGAGGCGGCTATCGCCGAAAACCGACCACTGGCGCATGTCCATGTCTATCAGGAGCAGGTACAGCCAGCGCCGGAAGCCGGGGGCAAAGTTGCGCCAGTCTACATTGAAATACCAGGCGATCTCGGGCGGGTAGGCTTTTTCGAGCCATTCGCGCTGGAGGGGCCAGTGTTCCCTGCGCCTCGAGCGGATGGTCAGGCCCGGGGGAACGGGAGCCGGCCCCAGGTCCGATTGGGAAAGCCAGACGGTGCGGCGCGAGTGTTCGCTGAATCCCAATTCTTGGTAAAGGTTTGCCGCCCCGGGGTTGTCATCCCGGACATTGAGCCATAGCTGGCCGGCCTTGCGGTCGCGGGCGTGCTGGATGGCCTGTTGGGTCAGGATGCGGGCGATGCCCCGCCGCCGGAAATCGGGGTGGACAGCGACGTTGGCGATCAGGTAAACCGACTGGCCCTTCTTGCGGAAGGGGATCAGGCTGGCATTGCCGACAATTTTCTTGTCTTCTTCCCAGACGTATCCGGTGAGCGGCATGGAAACGGAGTCGGCGGCCCGGTTGGCCCAGCGCAGGAAGGCGTTATCCCGCCCGGCGCGGCGCATTTGCTGCACGTAGCGCTGGCCGTCGCGGTCAATGGTGGTGTTGAAGCAAAGCTCGATCAGGTCGGCGACGGAGGGCAGGTCGCGGGTGATGTTGAGCGGGCGCATGTGGTCGTGGGTGAATCGCGCCGCCCGCGGCAGGGTAAATCCGGTCATGGGGCAATTATAGCCCTTTTGGAGTTTGGATGGGGCAAGTTTGCTTTCCCCGATTTAGCAGGTAAAATTGTAGCAAGACCAGATATGACAAGCCTGCCCCCTCCCCCAACCCCATCCTTGCGGGTGCGCCTCCTGCATCTTTTCCGGCGGATGATGCCGCCGGTTTCACGGGAGAGACGCGCTGAAGTGCGGGGCCAACTCCGGGAGGCCTCCAGCCCGAGCTTCGACTTTTTCCTGCTGGTGGTGCTTTCGAGCGTGATCGCGACCCTGGGCCTGCTGACCGATTCGGCAGCGGTCATCATCGGGGCCATGCTGGTCGCGCCGTTGATGTCGCCGATCATCGGGATGGGCTTAGGTTCATTGATCGGTGACGGTAAATTGCTGCGGGATGCGGGCGTCTCGTTGGCGCGCGGTGCGGCGCTGGCGATCATCATTTCGGCCTTGCTGACTTTGAGCAACCGCTTCCTGCCATTCGTCGCCTTGCAGGAACTCCCCGGCGAGGTGCTGGCCCGCACCCGTCCCAGCCCGATTGACCTGATGGTTGCCCTGGCCGGCGGGATGGCGGCTGCTTATGCCCTGGCCCAGCCCCAAATCTCGGCTGCGCTGCCGGGAGTGGCGATTGCCACCGCGCTGATGCCGCCTCTTTGTACCGTCGGGGTGGGGATCGCCATGCAGCGCTGGGACATAACCGGCGGCGCGTTGCTGCTGTTCATCACCAATGCGGTGACGATTGCCTTCTCCGGCACATTGATCTTCTTCCTGCTCGGGTTCAGCCCAAAGCTGGAGGCTGGCCAGCGCCTGCCGCACAGCCTGTTATATTCTGCCTTTTTCACGGCAATCCTGCTCGTGCCGCTGGCCTTTTACAGCGCCGAATTTGTCAGCCAGGCCAGGGAGGGCATCACGATCAACGAAGTGGTCCGGGAGGAAGTGGAAGCCTTCGGCGCCGAACTGGCCGGTTTGAACATCCTTTACGATGGCGATACCCTGAATATGACCCTGACCGTGCGTACCTCGCGCTCACTTTCTTACGAAGATGTGGTCGAATTACAGAAGAATATCGCCTTGCGGTTGCAGCGTCCGGTGGCGGTGGTGGTCAACCAGGTCATGGCCGCCCAGTTGAACCCGCTCGTGCCGCCCACGTTCACGGTCACACCCACGCCCACAAACACACCAACGCCGATCACGCTGACACCCACCCCCACTTTCACGATCACGCCCAGCCTGACCCCCTCGCGCACCCCCACCCTCACCCCGAAGGATACCGCCACCCCCACGCCGACCCCCTCCCTGGCGCGGGTCTGGAACACCGGCGGACGGGGCGTCAAGCTGCGCCAGTCTCCCGCCGGCCCGGTCATCGGCACGTTGCAGGAGGGCAGTTACGTCCAGGTGTTGTACGGTTCCGAGGTCGCCGATGGCCTGGTCTGGCTGGAGGTGATGGACAGCGAGGGCCGCCGCGGCTGGATGCCGCAGGTTTACCTGACGGTGGTGACGTTGACGCCGACAACGACGGGCACGCCATAAATCTAACACTTCTCTTACGCGTCGTATCCAATTCGCCAATGGCCCTTTGTTATAATCGTTCCCACAGGGCAAAATGCCGTTTTGTCCTTTTCGAAAGGAAAACCCATTATGATGCGATTCGACCGATTTACCGAGCGGGCGCAGGAAGCCGCCCAACGCGCGGCTGAGATCATCCAGCGCTACGGTCATAACCAGATTGATACCGAACACATCCTGCTGGCCCTGCTGGAGCAGCCCGGCGGCGTCATCCCGCAAATCCTGGAAAACCTGAACGTCAGCGCGGATGCGATTGGCGAGCGGATTGACATGACCCTCAAATCCAGCCCGAAGGCTAATATCTTCGGCGGCGGCGCGGGACAAATCTTTATCACCCCCCGCGTCAAGCGGATCATTGACCTGGCCAACGAAGAAGCCAACCGACTGAAAGACGAATACATCTCCACCGAACACATTTTCCTCGCCATCCTGAGCGAGCGCAACACCCCGGCCGCCCGCATCCTGGAATCCGCGGGGCTGACCCGCGAGCGGGTCTACGACTCCATCCAGCAGATCCGCGGCGGGCAGCGGGTGACCGACCCTCAGGCCGAAACCCGTTACCGGACTCTGGAAAAATACTCGCGTGACCTGACCCAAATGGCACGCGAAGGCAAACTGGACCCGGTGATCGGCCGCGATAACGAGATCCTGCGTCTCATCCAGATCCTGTCCCGGCGGACGAAGAACAACCCGGTGCTGATCGGCGAGGCGGGCGTCGGCAAGACGGCCATCGTCGAGGGGCTGGCGCAGAAGATCGCCACCAATGACGTGCCGGAGATCCTGAGCGGCAAGAAAGTCGTCTCGCTCGATTTGGGCGCGATGATCGCCGGGAGCCGCTTCAGGGGCGAGTTCGAGGAACGGCTGAAATCTGCCATCGAGGAAGTGCAGCGGGCGCAGGGCGAGATCATCCTGATGATTGACGAGCTGCACACCGTCGTCGGGGCGGGGGCGGCCCAGGGGGCGATGGACGCCAGCAACATGCTCAAACCGGCCCTTTCGCGCGGCGAATTGCAGTGTATCGGCGCGACCACCCTGGACGAGTACCATAAACACATCGAAAAGGATGCCGCCCTCGAGCGCCGCTTCGCCCCCATCTACGTGGACGAGCCGAGCGTGGAGGACTCGATCCAGATGCTCCAGGGGCTGCGCGACCGCTACGAGGCCCACCACAAAGTCCACTTCTCGGACGAGGCCCTGGTGGCCGCGGCCCGCCTGGCCGACCGCTACGTCACCGACCGCCACCTGCCCGACAAGGCGATTGACCTGATGGACGAAGCCGCCGCCAAACTGCGGGTGGCGCTCTACTCCCTGCCGTCAGAACTCAAGGAAATGAAAAATGATATTGACCGCCTGCGGGCCGAAGAGGAACAGGCCGGCCTGGAACGCGATTACGAACGCGCCGCCCAGAAGAAAGCCGAACGCCTGCGCCTGGAACAGGAGTTCAACGAGAAGCGCGAAAAATGGGAGACCGAACACAAACTCGATGAAGTGGTGGACGTGCAAGACATCGCCGAAGTCGTCCACCAGTGGACGGGAATCCCCCTCAGCCAGATGATGGAGAGCGAGGCCCAGAAGCTGCTCCACATGGAGGAGCGCCTGCACGAGCGCATCATCGGCCAGGAGGAGGCCATCCACGCCATTTCGGACGCCATCCGCCGGGCGCGCTCCGGGCTGAAGGACCCGGCCCGGCCGATCGGCTCGTTCATCTTTATCGGGCCGTCGGGGGTGGGCAAGACCGAGCTGGCCAAGGCCCTGGCCTGGTTCATGTTCGACGACGAGGACGCCCTGGTCAGGATAGATATGTCCGAATACCGGGAGCAGCACACGGTGTCCCGATTGTTCGGTGCTCCTCCGGGGTACGTCGGCTACGAGGAGGGCGGCCAACTGACCGAGGCCGTCCGCCGCCGCCCGTACCGCGTCCTGCTCTTCGACGAGATCGAGAAAGCCCATCCCGAAGTCTGGAACGCCCTGCTGCAAATCCTGGACGACGGGCGCATGACCGACGGCCAGGGCAACGTGGTGGACTTCCGCAACACGGTGCTGATCATGACCTCGAACCTGGGCACCGAGTACGTCCGCAAGGGCGGCACGCTCGGCTTCCTGCAGCGCACCGAGACCGACGAAGACCGCGAGGCCCACGACAAGATCGAGAAAGCCCTCAAGGGCACCTTCCGGCCCGAGTTCCTGAACCGGATTGACGAGATCATCATGTTCTCGCCGCTGTCGGTGGCTGAGATGGAGCAGATCGTTGACTTGCAGCTCAAGGAAATGCACGAACGCCTGACTGAGTTCAACATCGAGATCGAGCTAAGCCCCGAAGCCCGCACCTGGCTGGCCAAGGCGGGATTCGACCCGGCCTTCGGCGCCCGCCCGCTGCGCCGCGCCCTGCAAAAGTACGTCGAGAGTCCGCTTTCGGTGGAACTGCTGGCGGGCAAGTTCGAAGGCGGCGGCAAGGTCCGGGTGGAGGTGGAGGACGACAAGATCGTCTTCCATGCCGGCCAGGTGATGCAGCCGTCCCGCCAGGCAGTGGACGCGTAAGGCTGCCCGGCATATTTGGCGGCGAGACGTAGAGCGAATACCGTCCCGAAGGCGTTGTCCTGAGCTTGCCGAAGGGTTGCCGTCAAGCTCCTGGAGCATTCCAAACAAACCTTCGGGACGTTTTTTCCTGCTTGCCGCCCGGCAAAGGGATACGGACGGACCGGTAAAGGGGAGCACACTTTTTCTTGAAAAGAACCGCTTCTTCTGCCAAAAAGATGTACATCTTTCGACCGAGAGATGTACATCTTTCAGCCTGGAGATGTACATCTTTTAGCCCAGAGATGTACATCTTTTGACCTGGAGATGTACATCTTTTAGCCCAGAGATGTACATCTTTTGGCTCAGAGATGCGCATCTTTTGGCCGGATGGCCGGTTTGGGTTGCCCGGACGCCAAGCAGAGGCGGTCGAAGGGACAAGTTCCGGTTGACCATGCAAAAACAAGCATTGCCAATTTCCGACTCTCCCGTATTGGGCGGGAAAAAGCCTCAACACAAAGGGCACGAAGGCCCTCGAAGGGAGAATAGGCGCAGGCACGTGTTTTTCCTTCGTTACCTTCGTGTTCCTTCGTGTTTCAAAAGGTTTTCCCGTTAAAACGGTAGACCCCAATTTTGTTATTCCCCCAAAATCGGGTATTATTGGGTCTCATACCCGCCCAAGGAAAGTTGATGAATAAACCTGTTTCGAAACCTTTAATGGTCATGGGAATCATTTTGCTCCTCTTCGGCTGCGTCTGCCTGGTGGGGCTGGGATTTGGCGTTTACGGGGCCTTCCGGTTCAGCGCCAACATCGAGCCGGCCGGGCTGCCCTTTGTGGAACTGCCCTTCCTGCCCGACACGCCCGAGCCGGAGGTCGAACTGGTGCGCCCGCCGCTGGATGATGTCCCGCTGGGGACGCTCGAACTGCTGGAGCAGACCGAGGTCCCGGCCAGCGACCTGCGCGGACTGGCCTGCCGCCTCGACAGCAAATGCGACATCCCGCTCACCCTCGACCCTCCGGCCGGCCCCCGTCAAACCGGCGAGAGCCAGCGCTTCTGGGTCACCGACACCGACACCAACCGCAATTTCCAGGTTTCGGCTACCCTGCGCTACGTCACCGAACATACTTATTTTTGGATCCAGGACGGTGTAAAGTTCGACGAAAGGGAACTCGAAGGTTTAGCCGGGGAATTCGAGAACAAAATCTACCCGACCACCCGGTCTATCTTTGGCTCCGAATGGTCGCCGGGCATAGACGGCGACGAGCGCATCTACATCCTCTACACAGGAGATGTGGGCCGCTCGCTGGCCGGGTATTTCTCATCTTCCGACGAGATCCACCCCCTGGCCCACGAAAACTCCAATGGGCACGAGATGTTCGTCTTCAACGCCGATTCGGTCAGGTTGAATAGCGACTACACCTATGGCGTGCTGGCTCACGAGTTCCAGCACATGATCCACTGGAACATGGACAAGAACGAGCAGACCTGGATGAACGAGGGATTGTCCGAACTCTCGGCCTTGTTGAACGGCTACAACCCGGGCGGATTCGACATGGTTTTCAGCCTCGACCCCGATTTGCAGTTGAACGACTGGTCCATGCAGGAGTCCAATTCATCCCATTACGGAGCGAGTTTCCTGTTCTTCACTTATTTCCTCGACCGGTTCGGCGAGCCGGCTGTCCGGTCGCTGGTGGAGCATCCCGCCAACGGGCTGGATAGTGTGGACCAGGTCCTGGCGGAGATGAACGCCGTCGACGCGGTAACAGGCCAGCCCGTCCGGGCCGATGCGCTGGCGCTGGACTGGATGGTCGCCAACTTCCTCGGCGACAGTTCCGTAGCGGATGGCCGGTTCGCCTATTCCAATTATCCCGAAGCGCCGAAAGTCAACCCGACTGAAACCCTATCCGACTGTCCCAGCGGGCCTCAAGACCGGGTGGTCCACCAGTACGGCGCAGACTACATCCAGATCACCTGCCGGGGCGATTTCACCCTGAGCTTTGCCGGTTCCACCCTGGCGAAGCTGCTGCCGGTTGACCCGTACTCGGGCCGGTACGCCTTCTGGAGCAACAAGGGCGACGAATCGGACATGACCCTGACCCGCCGCTTCGATCTGACGGGCGTCAGCGGGCCGGTCGAGATGACTTACCGCGCCTGGTTTGACATCGAGGAAGATTACGATTACCTGTACGTGGAGGCCTCGCTCGACGGCCAGGACTGGGAGCTTTTGATCACGCCTTCGGGTACGCCCGACGACCCGACCGGCAACTCCTTCGGCTGGGCTTACAACGGGGAAAGCGGCGGCTGGATCGAGGAAAGCCTGGACCTGTCGGCTTATGCCGGGCAGGAAGTTACCATCCGTTTCGAGTACGTGACCGACCTGGCGGTCAACGGCGAAGGCTTCCTGCTGGACGATGTGTCTGTTCCCGTTATCGGATATTTCAGCGACTTCGAAAGCGACGACGGCGGCTGGGAGGCTGCCGGGTTCGCCCGCATCCAGAACGCCCTGCCGCAGACCTTCAGCCTGGCGCTGATCCTGAAAGGCGACGGCGGCACGCGGGTGGAATACCTCCCGCTCGCGGCGGACCAGACGGCGGAAATCCCGCTCTCGCTCGGCGGCGAGGTGGACGAGGCCATCCTGGTGGTGACCGGCGCTAACCGCTTTACGCGGGAGCTGGCGTCTTACCAGTTCGAGGCGCGTTGATTGACAGAATATCTTCGGTGGACTAAACTATCCCGAACCTGTAATTGCTCACGGTGTCACTGCGAAGGTGATTTTCCCCGATCCTGGCGCCGCCCATTTGGGCAGGTGAGCAGTCTCCCGCTAAACAGGCAATATCTACCCTTTGAAGATTGCTTCGGCCTCCGGCCTCGCAATGACAAAAGAATTTGTATCGAGGAGTGATTCATGGATTTTCACAACACCGACGATGCTGTCACCAAACGCATCCGGGCCATGGTGGACCGGGTTTCGGGCCTGAAAGAAAACGACCTGTATTTCTACAACCAGCCCATCACCGAGATGCTCCCCGGGGCGAAGGTGCTGGTCAACGGGCGCATCATGGGGATGTACGCCTCGTACAGTTACCTCGGGCTGATCGGCCACCCGCGCATCAACAAAGCCGCCAAAGACGCGATAGACCAGTACGGCTCCGGGACGCACGGCGTGCGCACCCTGGCCGGGTCGTTGAAAGTCCATAATGAGTTGGAAGAGACGATAGCGGAATTCAAACACACGGAGGAGGCGGTTACCTACTCGTCCGGTTACGCCACCAACCTGTCCGTCATCTCGACCCTGATGGGGCGCGGGGATTACGTCATCTCGGACAAGCTGAACCACGCCTCCATCGTGGACGGCTGTCTCATGTCTGGGGCGGAGTTCCGGCGCTTCAAGCACAACGACATGGAAGACCTGGAGCGCCGCTTGCAGCAAGTCCCGGCTGACCGCTCGAAGATGGTGGTGGCCGATTCCGTTTTCAGCATGGACGGCGACATCATTGACCTGCCGAAGATGGTCGAGTTGTGCCGCAAATACAATGCCTGGCTGATGGTTGACGAGGCCCATTCGACCGGGGTGCTCGGCAAGACCGGGCGCGGCATCGAAGAACACTTCGGCATGGAAGATGCGATTGACATCAAGATGGGCACCCTCAGCAAGACCATCCCCTCGGTGGGGGGCTACGTGGCAGGCAAGAAGGAGATCATCACCTACCTGCGCCACGCCAGCCGGGCCTACATCTTCTCGGCGGCATTGCCCCCGGCCCAGGCCGCGGCCGCCAACGAGGCCTTCAAGATCATCCTTGACGAGCCTGAACGGGTCGAAAAGTTGAACGCCAATTCGCAGCAGTTCATCAATGGCTTGAAAGGCGCGGGATTCGATACGCTCTACACCGAGACGGCCATCGTCCCGGTCATCTGCGGCTCGGACGAGCTGGCCTTCAAAATGACCCGCATCTGCCAGCACCAGGACCAGTTCGTGCTGCCGGTCATCTCGCCGGCCGTGCCCGAAGACCTGGCCCGCCTGCGCGCCACCGTCACCGCGGCCCACGACCCCGCCGACATCGAAATCGCCATGGACGTCATCATCAGGGCCGGGCAGGAATTGGGCGTGATCCGGTAAATCTTAAATTTGTCATTCTGAGCCACCGACGATCTTTCGGTGGCGAAGAATCTCAAGCTCCAGGAGAGTGTTTGAAAACCTTACCACCAAGCCACCAGGTCGCGAAGTCACAAAATATTTTCTCTTTTGAGTCTTTGTGACTTCGTGTCTTCGTGGTGAAAATGCAGACTTTTCAAACACTTTCCAAGGCCAGAGACCCTTCGCTGTCGCTCAAGGTGACATGCCATTCGGAGACTCAAAAACCCGCCACATCGTGCAGTGGCGGGTTTTGATTTGCGAACTGGTTGATCCTGTTTTGAGACTGACGATCTTTATGACTTGGCCAGCTTTATTTGCAAATTGGCCCCAACCGCATCCGCGTAACGGCGCAGGGTCGAGAGACGCACATCATCGGCATGGTTTTCGATCCGCGAGATGGCCGACTTTTTAGTCCGCAGTTTTCGAGCAACCTCCTCCTGGGTCAACCCCGCCGCCTCCCTCGCCTGGCGCAAAATTACGCCGATCTTAAAGTCAGCATAGCCTTCGTAATAGTCTTCTGCAAACCCAGCGTCGCGCGCTGCGCGCCTTTGAATGTATTCTTTTACATCACTCATGATTTTTTTCTCCTTGCCAAATACTCTTTCTTACGCCGCACGGCAAGGTCAATTTCTTGCAGCGGCGTTTGTTGAGTTTTCTTGGCAAATCCGTTCGTCAAGATCAACAAAGTGCCATTATCGAAGAAACCAAGCAATCTGAAAATGTCATTTCCAAATTGTATGCGGACTTCCCAGATATTTTCGTTGCCAACAAGTTTTTTGAAGTATTGACGGGGGATAGCATCCAATTCTTCGATCAGTTGTAAAACCCATAAAACCTTCTGCGCTTGTTTGCCGGTCAATAAATCGAGAAACTCCTCGACAGGACTGGCTCCATTGGGAAGGCGGTAAAACATCACTGTCCGCATGACTTATGTTATCACAAGTGTGAACTCTTGTCGATTTCTCGTCTTCACGGCTTTATCATTCATCCGATAACAGAATTATCTGAATCAAGAACCCGCCATCATAAAGTGGCGGGGCCTTGATTCAGATAATCGTCAAACCCAATTTTCCACCTTGAAGAATGAAATCGCGTTCAACGCAAAAGCGCAGAGTCGCAAAGGAAAAAAGGCTAAAATTTTGGCGTCTTGGTGGCTTTGTGACTTTGCGTTAAGAAAATCGACTCAAAAACCATTCAAAGACCCAAGGTAGCACCTTGAGCTAAATTACAGCGTCTTGATCAACGCCACGTGGCTGCTCCGCAACCTTCCGCTGATGATCTCGGCCACCCGGCGCATGACCACGAACCCCGCCTCCGGGAAGCGTTCCAGGGCGGCCATCAGCTTCGGGCCGTCAATCGCCAGCAGGCGGCAGTCCTCTTCGCAGATGGCGCTGGCTGTGTAATGGTGCGGGGCGACGACCCCCGACCAGCCGAAAGCCTGGTAAGGCTGGTTGATGACCGAGACGGTCAGGTAATCCGGCCTGGTAGCCATCCGCACCCGGATGTTGACGTGCCCGCTCAAGAGCACGTGCAGTTTGTCGGCCTTGTCTTCAATGTTGAAGATCAGCTTCCCCTTCGGCACGCTGATCTCCTGGCAAAAACCCCCAATCTCCTCCAGCAGCGGCTCAGGCAGGTCCCTGAACAAGTCAATCAGGGATAAGGTCTTGACATCGGTCATGGCGTTCCTCCTTTGGGCGAATAATTAGCATCTTTTCAATAAATCGTATTATCGCATATTCCGGGCTGAAATAGGGCAAATATCACTCGAAAGGATGACCCCCTGTGATACACTCATCCCATGCTGCAAACCCTCGAAACCCACCGTGACAACCTCACCATCAGCACCGACCCGGCCCGCCTGGACGTGGCCGCCATCACCGACATGCTCACCCGCGCTTACTGGGCGCAGGGGCGCACGCCAGAGATGATCGCCCGCTATCTCCGGCACTCGCTCACCTTCGGGATTTACGACGGCCCCCGCCAGGTCGGCCTGGCCCGCGTCGTCAGCGATTACACTACCTTCGCCTGGCTGTGCGACGTGTTCGTCCACGAAGACTATCGCGGCCGCGGCCTGGGCAAATGGCTGCTGGAAACCGTCCACAGCCACCCCGATCTTCAGGGCCTGCGCCGCTGGATGCTCGCCACCCGCGACGCCCACGGCCTGTACAGCCAGTACGGCTGGGTCCCGCTCGAAAACCCCGAACGCTGGATGGTGAAATTCGATGGCTGACCTGATCCTGAAACCCGGGCGCGAGAAATCCTTGCTGCGCCGTCACCCCTGGGTCTTCTCCGGGGCGGTGGCGCATGTAGACGGGAATCCTGGGATGGGGGAGACGGTGGACGTGCGCGACTCGAAAGGCGGATTCCTGGCCCGGGCCGCCTACTCGCCCCATTCGCAGATCCGCGGGCGGGCCTGGACCTTCGAGCCGGCTGAGGCGGTGGACGCGGATTTCCTCCGCCGACGCGTCCGCGCCGCGCTCGCTCAACGTTCGACGTTTAACGTTCAACGTTCGACTGATGCGCTACGCCTGATCCACGCCGAATCGGACGGGCTGCCGGGGGTGGTCGTTGACCGCTACGGCGAGGTGCTGGTCCTGCAATCCCTGACGGCCGGCTCCGAGTTCTGGAAGCAGACCCTGGCCGACATCCTGCTCGACGAGACGGGATCATCCTGCATCTACGAACGCTCCGACGCCGACGTGCGCCAACTGGAAGGCCTGCCGGAAAAGGTCGGCCTGTTGCGAGGCGCAATTACCAGTTACCAATTCCCAATTACCGAAAACGGCCTGAAATTCCTCGTCAACCTGGAATCAGGCCACAAGACCGGCTTCTACCTCGACCAGCGCGACAACCGCCTGAAAGTTCGCCAGATGGCCGAGGGGCGGGAGGTGCTGGATTGTTTCTGCTACACCGGCGGGTTCATGGTCAACGCCCTGGCGGGAGGGGCAAAGTCCGTCGTGGCGGTGGACGCATCAGCAGAGGCCCTGGCCCTGGGACGCGGCAACGCGGCCTTAAACGGCGGACAGGCCGAGAGGTCCGAATGGATCGAGGGGGATGTCTTCCAGGTGTTGAGAAAATTCCGTGACGCGGGGCGGGCTTTCGACATGATCGTCCTCGATCCCCCAAAATTTGCGCCCACCGCAGCCCAGGCCGAAAAAGCCTCCCGCGGCTACAAGGACATCAACCTGCTGGCCTTCCAGCTTCTGCGCGAGGGCGGCGTGCTGGCGACCTTCTCCTGCTCCGGCGCGATCAGCAGCGACCTGTTCCAGAAGATCGTCTTCGCGGCGGCAACAGACGCGCGCTGCGATGCACAGATCGTGCGCTGGCTGGCCCAGGCGTCCGACCACCCGGTCGCCCTCACCTTCCCGGAGGGAGCCTATCTGAAGGGGTTGCTGTGCCGCGTGTGGAAATGAGCGCGGCGCATCAGCCNNAGGACATCAACCTGCTGGCCTTCAAGCTGCTCAGGCAGGGCGGACTCCTGTTCACGTTTTCCTGCTCCGGCGGCGTGGACGCGGCCCTGTTCCAGAAAATCGTGGCCGGCGCGGCCCTGGACGCGGGCGTGGAGGCGCAGATCGCGGCCCACCTTGAACAGGCCGCCGACCACCCGGTGGCGCTCAATTTCCCCGAAGGGGCGTATTTGAAGGGACTTATCTGCCTGAAAGCCTGAGGGTTTCCTGCGCCAGCCAGCGCAGTTGCAGCCAGTGGCGCGTGTCCGGCCTGGCCCAGGCGTGGGTCTCGCGGACGCGCCCCAGGGCGGCTTCCGCCGTCAGCCCTTCGAGCAGGATCAAGACCGCGCAGCAGACCGTCACCGAGCGGTTCAGGCCTGCGGCGCAATGCACCAGCGCCCTTTTCCCCTGCCGCAAATGCCCGATCACCCACTCCGCTTCTTCGGCAAGTTCTTCGACCGACATCCCCTCGCTCCCCTCGCCCTTGTTGTCCCAGCGGTCGACGGGACGGAAACCGCCGTTCCCGTTCCAGCGGCTGGGGACTTCGCCCAGGTTGAGGACAACGTCCACGTCGGGATAGGTCTCCGGCTGGAGGTCCAGCCCGCCGACGAAAAGCCTGTGGCGGTAGGTCCGCCCTCCCACCCGGACCCGGACCGGGTCGCCGCCAAACCGGGCGTGGACCTGCGCCGGGGCCGGGACG
>DIDQ01000110.1 GCA_002418215.1 Anaerolineales bacterium UBA5796 | reverse complement strand
TGATTGCACAATTGTTACGCTAAAGCCAACTACATGGTTCAAAAAAACGACCCATCTACAGCTTTAATGGGAACATCTAATTCCAAAAAATCTCGAATTTTCTCTGCATATTCCTGACAACCAGTAAAGTCAAGATTTTTAGCTGATATAGAAATTCTCTCCCCGTTCTCAAACATAATCCCTATTTGGAATCTATCTCTGCCTCTCGTAGTGTATCTTATCATTTCGAAGTTCTTGATTTCCGAAATCCGAAAAACAAACTTATTCTCAATTAGTGGCAAATCTAAAATTCCACCAACCAAAACTTCTATACGGCCAGTTTGTTTATTGAAAGTGCAATTGATAGTACGATCTGCATAGATGTAAAAGATCAAAACGCCAAAAAAGACCAATGCAGCTATGAATATTTTGTAATAATCATCAGAAACAGATGTAAACGTTGGTAAAAACATAAAAAACAAAGAACCCAACAAGCCTAACACACTCCACCCATGAAGTGGCTGGCAATGGGTTTGCATCGTGAACCAATTTGGAGTGCTTATCAAAAGTTTTGCCGCATAACCCTTCTCATCCAGTGGGTACGAGAAGGAAAGTTTGAAATTGCTGAAATCCATAACTCAATCCTATAACCTAATTTTGTTTAGAGCACTTACCTAACCACCGCATCTTCCTTTATACCTATGCCCGCCATCAGCAAGTTCTCCGGCGTGGCGACTTCACGCGGCAGGAAAAGTGTTTACTGGTGTTCCAGTGCGGTTTCCACTACTTCAGTGACCCAACTATTCAGGCTCTTGTCTGCCAATTTTGCCTGAATGTAGGCTTTACGATGTAATTCTGCCGGAAGCCGCAGGACAAACCTGCCTGAAAACGGCTTTTCGGGTTTTTCGCCGCGTTGGGCGCAAAAATCGAGATAATCATCAACTGACTCGCGGAATGCCTGCTGGATTTCTTCAACAGAGGTTCCTTCGAAAGTAATTACATCGCGGACATTGATCACTTCCCCGTATAAAATGCCCGCTTCCTCGTCAATTTCAACTTTACCGATATACCCTTTATATTCCATCATGGTTTTACTCTTGCTCAAGCCACCGCGTCTTCCTTCACCCCCGCCATCAGCAGGCCCAACTTCTCCGGCGTGGCTGCTTCACGCGGCAGGATGTCCATCACCTGGCCCTCGTAGATCACTGCGATCCGGTCGGAGAGGGCCAGGATCTCGTCCAGATCTTCCGAGATGAGCAGGATGGCCGCGCCCGCCTTGCGCTGCTCGATCAACTGCTGGCGGACGTATTCGGTCGCGCCGATGTCGAGGCCCCGCGTCGGCTGGGCGGCAATGATCACCCGTGGACTGCGGGACAGTTCGCGGGCGATGACCACTTTCTGGATGTTGCCGCCCGACAGGTTTTTCGCCAGCGTCTCCTGCGAGGGCGTCTTGACCTGGAATTTCTGGATCAAGGCCTGACTGTGGCGCGCAATCTCGCCCAGGTTGAGAAACCCAGCCCGCGAATAGGGCATTTTGTGATGCTCGCGCAGGATCATGTTCTCGGCCACGCTGAAATCCTTGATCATCCCGTCCCGCATCCGTTCCTCGGGGATGTACGAGAGCCTCCGTTCGGTCAATTCTCCGGGCAGGAAATTGGTAACGTCCTGCCCCTCAAGGCGGACGCGGCCGCCGGTCACTTTGCGCAGGCCGGTAATGGATTCCGCCAGTTCGCGCTGACCGTTGCCGGATACCCCGGCGATGCCCAGGATCTCCCCTGAGAAAATGTCCAACGAAACCCCGCGCAGGCCCGGGGTCCCACGGTCGCTTCCGCAGGAGACCGCTTCCAGTGTCAGGCGCGCTTCCCCGCGCTGGACCAGGCCGCGGTCCGGGACAAAGCCGACTTCCCGGCCCACCATCCAGTTGGCTAAATCCTGCTTGGTCGTCTCGGAGATCATCTTTGTGCCGATCTTGCGCCCATCCCGCAATACGCTGACCCGGTTGCTGATCTCGACCACCTCGTGTAATTTATGGGAAATAAAAATGAGGGCATGCCCGTCGCGGGTCATTTGGCGCATGATGACGAACAACTCGTCCACTTCCTGCGGGGTCAGGACCGCGGTCGGCTCGTCCAGGATCAGCAGGGCCGCGCCGCGATAGAGGGCCTTGATGATCTCCACCCGCTGCTGCTGCCCGACGGATAGCTGCCAGATATAAGCGGATGGGTCAATTCTCAGACCGTAGATGTCGGCCAGTTCGAGGATGCGCTTCGAGACTTTGTCGAGGTCGGTCAGCAGGCCGCGGGACGAGGGCAGGCCGAGGGCCACATTCTCGGCCACCGTCAGGGTCTGGACCAGCATGAAGTGTTGGTGGATCATGCCGATGCCCAGGTTGATCGAATCGGTCGGCGAGGCGATAGTCGCCGGCTGGCCGTTGAGCAGGATCTCGCCCTCGTCCGGGTGATACAGGCCGTAGAGGATCTTCATCAGCGTGCTTTTGCCCGCTCCATTCTCGCCAAGCAGGGCATGGACCTCGCCGGATCTCACGTCGAAGTCCACCCGGTCATTGGCTAAAACGCCGGGGAAGCGTTTGCTGACGCCGCGCATCTCGAGGCTTTCGATGCGGGGTTGGCCGGATGGGAGTCGATTCGAGTCAATCATAAGGCTATCCCGGGGTTTCTCGAACACAAAGGACACGACGTACACAAAGGTTAAATGCAAGTTGATTGTCCAAATTTCTTCCTTCGTGCCCGTGATGGCCTTCGTGTTTATACAATTTGGCCTGGCAGGTCCGCGTGAGACCCGCCAGGCCGGTTAAGCGGGTTTACGGAAGCGGTTTGATGGAACCGTTCTTGATCCCTTCGATGGCCGCTTCGGCCAAGGCCCCGGCTTCAGCCGGGAAAGTGTATGCGGGGTTGTACTCGATCACCTCGCCGCCATTGGCCAGGTTGATGACGAAGGACTTGCCGCCCAGCGTGCCGCTCTTGATCATCGAGATCATTTCATCCAGCACCACTTCCCAGTGATAGACCTGGCTGGCAACCACGATCGAGGGAGCCAGGGAGGTCTGGTTGGACTGGGTGCCGAACCACAAGGCGCCGGCTTCTTCGGCCTTGCCGATCGCGCCGACCACCATCTGGGCTGTGCCGGTCAGCACGTCTGCGCCCGCCGAGATGTGGGTGTTGGCGGCTTCAGAGGCCAGGGCAACGTCTGAGAACGAACCGATGTAGTTGACATTGACCTGGATGGCCGGGTTGGTCGCGGCGACGCCGGCTTTGAAACCGTCCACGTACAGTTTGGCATCCCCGGTCTCGATCGGGCCGACCACGCCAATGACGTTGCTGGTGGTCAGGCTGGCAGCCAGCACGCCATTGACGTACCCGCCCTGGTCAGAAGCGGCTTCGTAGGCGAAAACATTCGGCAGGCCAAAGGTGTCCACCGTGGTGCCCCAGGCGAAACTGGTGTCGGGGAAATCAGGGGCGATCTCTTGCAGGGACGAGCCGTACTGTGAGCCGTGGCCGATCACCAGGTCAAAGCCCTGGCTGGCATAGTCACGCAGGGCAGCCGCGGCGTCGTCCACGACAAACATATTTTCAGAGTAGACGATCTCGAAGTTTTCCGGGCCGCCCATCTCATTCTGTACGCGGATCAAGGCATCGTACATGCTCTGGCTGAAAGCCAAATCATTGATGGCGCTCGGCATGACCACCGCCACCCGGAATTTCTCCACCGGGGCAGGGGTCGGGGTGGCGGCCGGACCGCAGGCGCTCAATATGAGTGAAAGCGCAACCACCACTGTCATTAACCATGTAAATTTTTTCATCTTTCTTCTCCTTGTAATATTTGGGGGTCAGACTGGTTTTCAAACGGGTTCATGTCCTGAATAGTCACCTCCTGTGTGAGAATTCACTCGTCACGTTCGAAAGATTTGGTCAGCGCAGAGGGCGCGCGAACTCGCGAAACCGAAGCAACCAACACCAGGATCGTCAGGACATACGGCATCATCACTGCGATATCCGAAGGGATGGGAATGCCCAATACCTGGATCCACAATTGCAGCGCGTTGACCATGCTGAACAGCAGCGCCCCGCCCAGCACCCCCCATGGCCGCCAGCCGCCAAAATAGACCAGCGCCACAGCAATGAATCCCAGCCCGCTGGTCATGTTCTGCTGGAAAACGTTCAAAAGACCTATCGAAAGGGAGGCCCCCGCCAGCCCCGAAAGCGTCCCGCCCAGGGTGATCGTAAAATAACGGATTCCCGCCACGCTGACCCCCAGCGAATCTGCCGCTTCGGGATTTTCGCCCACCGAGCGGATCTTCAACCCCAAAGTCGTCTTATTCAACACGAACCAGGCAACCGGCACCAGCAGATAAGCTCCATAAACCAGGATGCTCTGGCTGAAGAAAATCTCTCCCAGGCCGGGAATATCGCTCAAAAATGGAATGTCAACTTTCGGGAAGCCCTTGACGGTCTCGACCGTACCGAGCATCTTCTGGAAGAGCAGGTCGCTCAACCCCAGCCCAAACAGGTAAAAGCCGATCCCGCTGATTCCCTGTTGGGCGTGCAGGTTGACGGTCACGAAAGCCATGGCCAGGCCCATAACAGCCCCGACCAGCAATGCCACGAAGACCGCCAGGCCCAAGTTCCCGGTTTTGAGCGCCACGTAGAAGGCCGCGAACGCGCCCAAAAGCATCTGGCCTTCCACGCCCAGGTTGAGCACCCCGCTGCGTTGGCCGAAGGTCTCGCCGATGGCCGCATAAAGGTACGGGGTCGCCAGCCGGATGCCCGAAGCCAGGATTCCCACCAAAACGGTAACAGAGAAGAGGTCCGAGATCATACGGCCTCCTCTGCGGATTCAGGCGAAGCCGCGCCGGACCCGGGGGAGGATTCCGTTTCGGGAGCGGATGCCAGCCGACGTCTCTGCCTGCGCTGCCGCCAAATCTCACTGCTGACGACGAAGACGACCACCAACCCATTCAAGGCGGTGATCAATGCCGAAGGCACCTGCATGGCCCGCTGCATACTGTTCGCCCCCACCAGCAGCGCCCCGAATAAAACCGAGGCCGGGATGGACCAAATTGGATGCAACTGTCCAAACAGGGCTGCCACGATCCCGTTGAACCCGGCGCTGCCGGTAAACCCGGAGGCCGAGCCGTCGGTGATCATCCGGTAGTTGACCCCGAAAACCTGGACAGCGCCCGCCAGCCCGGCAAACGCGCCGCTCAAGAGCAGGGCCATCACTATATGGCGTTTGACGTTGATGCCCGCATAGCGCGAGGCGTGCGGGTTTTGCCCCACCGCCCGGATGCGGTATCCAAGCGTGGTGCGCCAGAGCAGGATGTAGACCAGCACTGCCAGGATGACCGCGATCAGCGCCCCCAGGTGCAAACGGGTGGGCGCCAGCCGCGCCAGCCGGAAGGCTTCGACCAGGCGGGCGGTCTGCGGAATCTTGGAAGCCAGTTCTGCCTGGGATGGGTCTATCATCGGGCCGCGCAGCAGGAAATTCATCAGTTGAACAGCGATGGCGTTCATCATCACTGTGCTCAAGATTTCGTTGACGTTGAAATAGGCTTTGAGAAAACCGGGAATGCCGCCCCAGACAGCCCCGCCGATGAACCCGGCCAACATCGCCGCAGGGATCATCACCCAGCCGGGCCAATCGGTAAAAGTCAGCCCAAGCCAGGCCGCCAGGAGCGCCCCGACGATCATCTGCCCTTCCCCTCCGATATTGATCACGTCCCCGCGGAAAGAGATGCAGATGCCCAGCGCCACCAGCAGCAAGGGCGTCGCCTTGACCAGGGTCTCGGCCAGGGCATTGGAACTGCCGAAAGCCCCCTCCCACAATGCTGCGTAAGCCTGGAGCGGATTAACTCTCAGGAACAGGAGCATGACTGCTCCGACCAAGAGCGCCGCCAGGGTCGCAAAAACCGGCAGGAGACCGTCAACCAGGCGGGAGATCCATTCTTTTTGTGAGGGTTTCATATATCAGCTGCCCGGCTAAAGGCCACGTTCACCGCGGATGTAGGTGTTCCCCAGTGCGGCCGGCGAGCCAAGCCGCTTGCGGATGGCTTCGCGCGAGCCGATCACCAGTACGATCACAGTGAAGGCATACGGGAGCATTTGCAGGAAGAACCCCCAGTAGGGATTGTAATAGAACGGGTTGGCAAATCCGAACAACACCGTCGGCCCCTGGATGTCGAGGATAAGGCGGCGCAGCGCCCCGAAGGCATACGAACCGACCGCTGCCCGCACCGGGTCCCACTGGGCGAAGATGACCAGCCCCACCGCGATCCAGCCCTGCCCGGCGGTGGTCAACTCGCTGAACCAGCCGGGAGCCACCGCCAGGCTGATGGTCGCGCCGGCCAGCCCGGCCAGCATCCCGCCGATGAAGACGTACAGGTAGCGCATCCCGTGGACGTTGATGCCGAGCGCGTCTGCGGCAGCGGGATATTCGCCCACCGCCCGCAGGTGCAATCCGGGACGGGTGCGGTTGATGAAGTACCAGGTCACGGGAACCAGGAAATAGCCGATGTAGACCAGGATGCTCTGCCGGGTGAAGAAGACCGGTCCCAGGATCGGGATTTGCGAAAGCAGCGGGACCGAGAAGGACGGCAGCAGCGCCACAGTCCCGGCCTTGCTCAGGCCCTCGCCAAGCACCAGGCTGATACCCGTGCCGAGGAAGGTGAGCGCCAGCCCGCTGACCACCTGGTCGGCGTGCAGGGTAATGGTGATTAGCGCATGGATTTGGCTGACCAGCCCGGCAAAGAGCATCGCTGCCAGCAGGCCCAGCCACGGATTACCCGTCGCAACCGTGACGCTGAAACCGGTCATCGCCCCGATCAGCATCATACCCTCCACCCCTAAATTCAGCACACCGGAGCGTTCGGTCAGGAGTTCGCCGATGGTGGCAAAAAGGAGTACAGTCCCGGTGGCGACGCCAGCTTGAAAAATGATGATGAAATCCATCCGTTAGCCCTCCACCTCGGTGCGGATAAGTCGAACTCGGTAACGTAAAAGGAAATCACTGGCGATCAGGCTGACCAGGATGATCCCCTGGATCATCTTCGGGACGCCCGAAGGCTGGATCTCGCGTCCTGCTAGTAACAGCGCCCCGAACAGGATCGAGACCAGGATGACCACCGCCGGGTGAAGTTTTGCCAGCCAGGCGACGATGATCCCGGTAAAACCGTACCCGGCGGCGATGGGAGAAGTCTGGAGCCGGTGAACGACCCCGGTCACCTCGCTCATGCCGCCCAGTCCGGCCAGCGCGCCAGAGAGCATCATCACGAAGATCACGTTGCGAGCGATGTTGATCCCGGCATAGTTGGCAGCCCGCGGGTTATCCCCGATCAGGCGGATCTCGTAACCCCAGCGGCTGCGGTAGATCACCAGCCAGACCACGAAAGCGGCCAAAATGCCGATCAGCAGACCTGCGTGGGTCGTCAGGCCGCGGAAGGCCGGGATGCTCTCCGCATAATCCAACAGGCGCGGCAGCCAGGCGTTATCCGGGAATTTGGCGCTCATCTGGAAGCCGCCTTCGGACCACACCCCGAAGATCCAGTAGTTGATCCAGGCAATGGCGATGTAGTTGAGCATCAACGAACTGATGATTTCGTTGACGTTGAATTTCGCCTTGAGATAGCCGGGGATGAAACCCCACAACGCCCCGCCGAGCATCCCTGCCAGCATCATGACCGGGACGAAGAGCCAGCGCGGGGTTTCAGCGGGCAGGATCGGGGTCAGGACAATGGCGCTGGCCCCGAACGCGCCCATGATGAACTGTCCCTCTGCGCCGATATTCCAAAGTTTCATACGGAAAGCCACCGAGCAGGCCAGCGCGGTCAGGATGATGGGCGTGGCCTTGACGATCGTATCCGAGATTACGCCCAGGCTGCCGAACGAGGCCCGGGCGATGTGGGCATACGACCGGAAGGGGTCGCCGCCCGCAAAGGCGATCACGATCCCGCCCAGGACCAGGGCCACGAAGATGGCCCCCAGCGACACAGCCGCCGGGAACCAGCGCGACGGCTCAGACAGGCGCGGCTCCAATTGCAGGCGGAACCCGCCCCGCCGGGTTTTTGGGGATGTGGTTTCTGTCATGCGTCACGCTCCATGCGGATATTCTCCAGCGGGGTGCCGGTCATCATCTGCCCGATCACATCCACCGTTTCCTGGGAGGCATCCCCCCCGCCCAGTTGGATTTCGCCCATGATGCGCCCCTCGTAAATGACGTAGATGCGGTCGCTGAGCCAGAGCAGTTCGTCCAGCTCCTCCGAGATCAACAGGACGCCCGAACCGGCCTCCCGTTGGGTCAGCAGCAGCCGGTGGACGCCTTCGATGGCCCCCACGTCCAGGCCGCGCGTCGGCTGGACCGCGACCATGAAATCGGGTTCGCCCGAAATCTCGCGGGCCAGGATCACCCGCTGCAGGTTGCCGCCCGAAAGCAAGCGGACGGGCGTCTCGACTGTCGGGACAATAATATCGTAGGCTTCCTTGAGGCCTTTGGCGAAACGGGTCGCCTGGTTCATGTCCAGCAGGCCGCTGTGCGAGATCGGGGCCTGGCGGTATTTTTTCATGATGACGTTATCAGTCACGCTCAAGTTGGGCGCCGACCCGACGTGGGTGCGGTCTTCCGGGACGTAAGCCAGCCCGCGCTGGATACCGTACAGGGCCGAGCGGTTGCTGACCAATTCTCCCTTCAAGCGGACTTCGCCTTTGGCGCATTTCCGCAGTCCGCCGATCACCTGCGAAAGCTCGCGCTGACCGTTACCGGCCACCCCGGCGACGCCGACGATCTCGCCCTTGCGGACGTTCAGCGAAAGGCCGCGCAGGGCCGGCAATCCCTTGTCGTTCTCCGCGTAGACATCCTTGACATCCAGCACCACTTCACCGGGACTGGCCGGGGATTTATCCAGGTGGAAGACGACCGCCCGCCCGACCATCAGCCTGGCGAGTTCCTGGGTGGACACACCCACTGCCGAGACGCCGCCAGCAGTCATCTGGCCGCGCCGCAGCACGGTGATCCGGTCGGCAATGGAGGCGACTTCGTTCAACTTGTGGCTGATGAATATGATGGATTTACCCTGGAGGGTCATCGAGCGCAGGGTCTCGAACAGGTCTTCGATCTCCTGCGGGGCCAGGACGGCGGTCGGCTCGTCCATGATGAGCACCTGGGCGCCGCGGTAGAGCATTTTCAGGATCTCGACACGCTGCTGTTCGCCCACCGAAAGCTGCCAGACTTTGGCACGCGGGTCTACCCTGAGGCCAAACTGTTCGCCCAGTTCGGCCACTTTTTTGTCGTATTCGCTCAAGCGCATCAAGAAGCGCGGATCGTCCAGGCCGAGCAGCACATTTTCAGTCACGGTTTGGGATGGGACCAGCATAAAATGTTGGTGGACCATACCGATCCCGGCCTTGATGGCGTCACGCGGGGAGGAGAATGTGACCGGGCGGCCGTTGACGCTGATCGAACCGGAATCCTGCCGGTAAAGTCCGGCGAGGATATTCATCAGGGTGCTTTTGCCGGCGCCGTTCTCCCCCAGCAGGGCATGGATTTCGCCTCGGCGCAAGCTAAAATCCACATGGTCGCTGGCCAGCACTCCCGGGAAGCGCTTGACGATCCCGCGCATCTCGACAACATTCTCGTAGCTGCTCTGTTCATCTGCCATTCGTTGTTCCTCGGGTCAAATTGCGAATCGTGAATGGCGATGTTTGTAGCTATCCAGGATGTGCTCTCGCTGCCGTCTTCGGCGGCAGGGACCCCGCCTTGAGCACAATCAGGATGGGCTTTTAGCCATTCACCATGCGCAATTTTGAAAAAGGGGAGCAGACTTGACATCTGCCCCCCTTTGGTCGGTACGGGTTACTCGGTCGCAGGAAGTTCAGCGGTGATGCCTTCGGCCCACCACTTCATGCAGTATTTACAGCCCAGGCCGTATTCCGGGAACGCATCGAGATCAACCTGTTCGAGGGCCGCGCCGGCTGGCACGACCTCGTTACCCTGGTTGTCGTTGATCGGGCCGGAGAAGACGTCGAAGCGGGTGAACTCACCAGCCAGCATCTGGGCCAGGATGGTGCGGACTTCTTCGATCACTTCGGGCGGCAGGTCTTTCATGCCGGCAGTCAGTTCCTGGCCTTCCATGAAGCCGAACAGGCCGAGCGCGCCGGTATCGGCGTCGAAGTAATCCCAGCCGGGGACGTAGGTGCCGTCAATGACGCCCTGGGTGATGCGGGCATATTCGGGACCCCAGACCCAGTAGGGCGCGGTCAGGCAGCGTTCGACTTTGCAGGAGCCATACCAGTCATAGGTCACGCCCCATTTGCCTTTTTCCTGGGCCACGTCGGCCACGGCCGGGGTGTCTGCGCCGGTGAAGACCACCTGGGCGCCGGCGTCGAAGAGCGAAGCCGCGGCTTCCTTCTCGATGATCGGGTCGTGCCAGGTGTTGATCCAGCGGACGTCCATGGTGCATTCGGGGCAGGTCTTACGCATGCCCAGAGCGATGGCGTTGCCGAGGCGGATTTCTTCGGGGATGGGGAAGGTGGCCATGTAACCGAGTTTCGGGTTGCCGTCCAGTTTGGCGCGGGCGCCAGCCAGCATCCCGGCGAGGAACTTCATGTTTTCCATCGCGCCCATCAGGTTGCCGAAGTTGGTCATGTTGGAGTTGATGCCCGTCAGGTGGATGTACATGATGTCGGGGTATTCCTCGGCCACTGTCTGCATCGCATCACCGAAGCCAAAGGAGGTGCCCAGGATCAGGTCGAAGCCCTTGCGTGAGAGGGCGCGGAAGACCTGTTCCGAGTCGGCGCCTTCAGGCACATTCTCGATGTAGGCGACGTGGACATTGGGGACATTCTGTTCCACGTAGATCAGCCCTTCGTAGTGGGCCTGAGACCAGCCGCCGTCATCGTGCGGGCCGATCAACACCATGGCAATGTTGAACTTGCCTTCGTCAATTTCCGGGATCTGGAAACCGCCCACTTCTTCAGGCTTTGGGGCGCAAGCTGAAAGCACCAGCGAAATGGCGACCAGCAGCGCAATCATGTGTGTGATATAGCGTTTCATTAACTTACTCCTCCGAAATTCTTTCATATTGGAATCGCGAACACTCTCAAGAAGATGGTCGAGACAGCCTCCTTTCAAGTATGTCTAGACAATATGCGGTATTCTACTCGCAAGACTAACCGGACACAACCCATTTTCACTTAAAATTTTGGTAAGCGCAAGTCAAACTGTTACTAAAAATACATGACCTATTTCTTGTTTTTGTAACAGATTGGCAGAGCCTGAGCAGGCCCCGCCAACGAAAATCAAGCCGCGATCCACGTCCCGGTCTCGCCTTTGAGGGCGCGGCCAATATTTTCGGGGTTGGTGATGAGGGCCTGCTTGCCGCCGTTCTCCAGGTACCAGATGATGGCCTGGACCTTGGGGGCCATCGAGCCTTTGGCAAAGTGAGTCCCTTCGGCCAGGTAAGCCTTGGCCTCGGCCAGGGTCATCCGGTCGAGCCACTTTTGGTCGGGTTTGCCAAAATTCAGGGCCACCTTTTCGACCGCGGTCGAGATGACGAACAGGTCGGCTTTCACTTTTTGAGCCAGCAGGCTGGAGGCGTAATCCTTGTCTATCACCGCCGCGGTGCCGCGATAGTTGCCGTCTCCGGGGTCAATGACCGGGATGCCGCCTCCGCCCACGGTAATGGTGACGATCCCCCGGTCCAGGAGGGTTTCGACGGTCTCCAGCTCGACGATCTCCTTCGGGAGCGGGGAGGCCACCACCCGCCGCCAGCCGCGTCCGGCGTCCTCGACCACCGACCAGTCCTGCTCCGATTTGCGGCGCATGGCCTCGGCCTCGTCCATGAATCCGCCGATCGGCTTGGTGGGATTCTTGAAGGCCGGGTCGTCCTTATCCACCAGCACCTGGGTGATGACGGTGACGACTTTTTTCTTGACGCCGCGATGGTAAAGCTCGTTTTGCAGGTTTTGCTGGAGGGCGTAGCCGATGGCACCCTGGCTATCCGCACCGCAGACATCCAGCGGGACTTCGTGCATGCCCTCGACCTTGGCCGCGATCTCGGAGCGGCGCAGGATGAACCCGACCTGCGGCCCGTTCCCGTGACCGATAGCCACGTCCCAGCCCTGCTCGATCATGTCGGCGATGTGAAAGGTGGTCTCTTTGGCGGCCTGGTATTGGTCTTCGATGGTCTGGTGGGCCTTATCTTTGATAAGTGAATTGCCGCCAATGGCGACGACAGCTAACTTAGTCATATTGTCTCCTGGTCTGGTAGTCAGATAGTCTTGTAGTCTGATAGTCTCATAGTCACCTGATCTTATCGTCGAATTATCTGTGAGGACGACTGACTATCCGACTAATTGACTATCCAACTACCTAACTATCGCATCGTCAACGCCATAACGGCTTTTTGGGCGTGCAGGCGGTTCTCAGCCTGGTCGAATACGACCGAGTTCGGGCCGTCCATCACCTCGCTGGTGACTTCGATGTCACGGTCGGCGGGCAGCGGGTGCATGTAGACGGCGTCGTCTTTGGCCTTGCCCATCAGGGCGGAGTCGGTGATCCAGTGTTTGTACTGATCCTGGATCTTCTTGCCTTCGTCGGGGTCGTCTGTAACCATCAGCGGCCCCCAGGATTTGGCGTAGACCACATCCGCATCCTCGACAGCCTTGGCCATACCGTTCTTATCGCTGATGACCTCGAAGCCGGTCTTGTACTTGCGGGCTTGTTCCTGCGCCTGTTCCATGATGTCGGGCATCAAGCTGAACTCAGGCGGGTGGGCCAGCACCACGTCCATGCCGAAGCGCGGCATTTGCAGGATCAGGGATTGCGGCACGGAAATCGGTTTCAGGTAGGATGAAGCATACGCCCACGAGACCACGATCTTCTTCCGGCGCAGGTCGCGGCCTTTCTTTTCCATGATGGTCATCAGGTCGGCCAGGCACTGGAAGGGATGGTAGATCTCGCATTGCATGTTGAGCACCGGGACGCGCGAGGCTTCGGCCACCAGGTTCAGGTAACGGTTGCCCGTCCCCCAGGTCACGTGGCGGATGGCGATGCCGTCGAAGTAGCGGCCAAAGATCTCACCCATCTCGCGTTCCGTGTCGCCGTGGGAAATCTGGGTGGTCTTGCTGTCAATAAAAGCGCCGTGACCGCCCAGTTGGGCAATCCCAGCCTCGAAAGAGCCGCGGGTGCGGGTGCTGCTGAAGAAGAACAGCATTGCCAACACTTTGTCGCGCAAGTAAGCGTGCGGCTCGCCCAGGGCGCGCTTGCGTTTCAGGTCGAAAGCCACGTCCAAAACGGTTTCGACTTCCTCTTTAGAGAAGTCGAGGTCGCCGATCAGGTCGCGGTTGCGCAGATCAGTTTGCATATTTTCAGTCTCCTTTGGTAGTCTGATTAGTCTGGTGGTCGGTTAGTCTGGTGGTCTGGTGGTCTGGTGGTCGGATGGTCGGTTAGTCAAATAGTCTGATGGTCGAGTGGCCGGATAGTCGCGTAGTCTGTTGGTCGAAGCGACCATCTGACTACCGAACTATCAGACCATCTGACTATACGACGAAACAACTAATTATGCCTGTGGTGCGGCGGCAGGTTCTCGCAGTCCGAGGTCAGGACGGTGAGAATCTCTTCCAGGTCCGCGGCGGCTTCGATCAGCCAGTCGAGCATGTTGTTGAGTTCGGCGGCGTTCATCGTCTCCGGCAAGACTTCGGTCAGGCCTTCACGGTACTGGTTGAAGAGCTTCGCCGAAGCCTGCACGGTCAGGATCGGGCGCATCAATTCCTTGCGCAAGATATGTAGCTTCTGCTCGGCAGGTTCGGCACAATATTTGCTGAGGTCTTCTTTCAAAGCCATCAGGGCCTCCTTACTCCATCGCACCCAGCACCAGCGCCAGCAACGTCATGCGCATCACCACGCCGTTGAAGGCCTCCTGCCAGTAGCGTGACCAGCGGGTGATGTCCACGTCGGCGGGGATTTCGTCCATACGCGGCAGGGAGTGGAGCAGGATGGCGTCGGACTTGGCTTTGTTGAAGAGCAGGTCACGCGTGATTTTGTAGTTGGCAGGCGTCAGGTCCAGCTCGCCCGTGCGCTCGTCCCGTGACTTGGTGTAATCGGGCTGGACGACCGGCTCGACCAGGATCACGTCCGCGTCCGCGATGGCCTTCTCCACGTGGTCGGCTTCCTTGAAGTCCACGCTGAACTGCCGGAGTTCGGCCTTGAACTCCTCGGTCAATCCCATTTCCGGCGGGGCGACGAAGGTGATCGGGCAGTCGAACTGGCTGAGAGCGTAGCCGAGCGAGTGCATCGTCCGCATCCGCATGTCGCCGACCGCCAGCCACTTCAAGCCGTCAATCCGGCCTTTCTCGCGCAGGACGGTGTACAGGTCGGTCAGGATCTGGGTCGGATGTTCGCCCCAACCGTCGCCGCCGTTGATGATCGGGATGCTGGCCCACTTGGCCGCCTCGTGCGGCGCGCCTTGCTGGAAATGGCGCATCACGATCACGTCGCCGTAGAACTCCAGCATCTTGACCGTGTCCTTGATCGACTCCTGGTAGAAATCCCCGGCCCGGGTCATCTTGGCGTCCGAAAACCCGGTGACGTGCCCGCCGAGGCGGTGCATGGCGGCTTCATGCGCCAGACGGGTGCGGGTGGACGGCTGGTAGAAGGCTGTTACCAGGGTCTTCTCTCTGAGCATGTCCACATTCTTCCTGGACCTGGCAATGGGTTCCATTTTCGAGGCCACCTCGAACACGTGGAAGAACTCGTTCCGCTCGAACTCCTTGAGTGACAGAATATCACGACCGGCAAAACTACGCATGTTGAACCTCCTAGTTCAGTGGTTGAGAAAATCTAACGATGACGATATCTCCAAGGCTCCTTTGAATTTCGTATCCTTTGGCGGGGCTGGGGAAGTAAAACCGTAGACACGTACACAGGTCAGGTGGTTTCGTGTGTACGAAATTACTTGTTTACCTCTTTACCGAGCATCTTCGGGAATAGCGCATAGAACTCAGTGGCGGCGACCACTTCGTCGAGCGGGACCTGTTCCAGGCTGGTGTGCGCCCACTCCTCGTCGCCGGGGCCGAAGCCGATGGACGGGATGCCGGCCTTCCCGGCCCAGTACGTGCCGTTGGTCGAGAAGGACCACTTCCCCGTCGGGCGGACTTCGTCCCACAACCGGCGGATGGTCTCCTGCCCGGCCTGGACAATCGGGTGGGCCGACTCCAGCGCCCAGGCAGGATAATATTTCTCGACCGGGAACACGAACCCGGTGTAGGATGGGTCGTCGTAGAAAAGCTCCTCGACCGTGATCGAATCCCGCAGATAGCCGGGGATCAAATCCTTGATCTGCTGGATGGCCTCTTCCTTCGTCTCTCCGAAGGTCAGGCGGCGGTCAATGAAAATGGTGAAACCGTCCGGCACGGCGTTGATCGAGGCGGTGCTGATCTTGGCATCAGTGACCATGACCGTGCCCTTGCCGAGGAACGAATCGGTGTGCAGGTGGGCGTCCAGGTCACGGATGCCGGAGATGACCGAGAGCATCTTGTACAGGGCGCTGTCGCCCAGGTGATGCGAGGCGGCGTGAGCCGATTTGCCGGTCGAGGTGACCTTGAGTTCCACGCGTCCCTTGTGGCCGCGATAGACCTGCATCTTTGTCGGCTCGCCGATGACGACGAAATCCGGGCGGATGCCGGGGTCCACTTCGACGAAGGTGTTGGGGGCGATGCCGTCGCACCATTCCTCCATGTTGCCGAAATAATATGCAGTCGTCCCTTCGAGCAGGCCCAGTTCATTGGCAATCGCCAATCCGTGGACCATGCCCGGGGTGGAACCCTTCTCGTCGCAGGCGCCGCGCCCGTACAGGATCCCGTTTTCGACCTTGCCGATGAACGGGTCCCAGCCCCAGGTGGCCGGGTCACCCACGCCAACGGTATCAATGTGCGAGTCATAAACGATGACCCGCTTGCCGCTGCCGATCCGGCCCATGATGTTGCCCATCTTGTCGAAACGGACTTCCTCGAAGCCGAGGCTGGTCATTTCCGCGCCGATGCGTTCACCGACCTCCTTGAGCTGGCCTTCCATGCTGGGGATGGCAACGATCTCCCGCATGAATTTGATGATCTCTTCGCGCCGTTCGGCGACTTTTGATTTAATTACTTCTACCAACACAATTACCTCATATTTTTATGAATTATAGCCACGGAGACACAGAGACTCAGAGTTTCTCTTTCACTGCCTTCGCGGCCGGCTTGCCTTACAGAATGAATCGCCGAATCCCATCTTTGACGAGACGCGAGTTAAAGTTTATGAGCAACCCAACTCTTTTTCCAGTTATTTTCAGGTAAGTCAATACCTGAGCCTCGAATACCGGATCAAATCGCTCTACACTTTTGACTTCCACAACGACCAAATCCTCGATCAGCAAATCCAGACGATACTCACCTATTAACTTGCCTCTGTAATGGATTGGCAGTTTCACTTGCCGCTTTACGCCCAATCCGTCGAATTCACACTCAATCGCCAGGGCTTCTTCATAAACACTTTCCAATAAACCCGGCCCAAGGCGACGATGAACCTCAATAGCACACTTAATAATTCGCTCTGTAATGGCATTTTCAGGTAGATCAACCAGGGATGGCTTAATCAAAAGTCTTGGTGCGTTCACTGCCAGCACTCCTTGAAAACTCTGCGACTCCGTGTCTCTGTGGCTAAATATTCCCCACCCGCCTCACGATATGGAAGTGGAAGTATCCCGGCAGGAAATAGCTGTGCGAAAAATCCACCACGCGGCCGGAGGTGGTATAGAGCCGGGAGGTGAACTTGAGCAGCACGTCGCCGCGCTGGATCTCCAGCAACTTGGCGACATCCGCCGGCGCGCCGATGGCGCTGATGTCGGCCCGCGAAACCGTCAAAGGATCGCCGCGGCCAAGCAAAAAGTCCAGCACCGAGCCGCCGAACACATCCGGGAATTGCTGCGCCGAAAGCACATCGTCCGGCAGGGTATCCACCAGGTGGGCCACCGGGCGGCTGTCAGCCCGCATAACGCGCTGGACAGTGGTGAGTTTGGTCGCCAGCGGCACGCCCAGCGCTTCGGCGTGGTCTTTGTCCGCAAACACCTGCGAAACGGTCAATTCACTGACCGAAATGTCCAGGTTCATGCGCCCGGCCATCGTATCCAGGCTTTCGAGCACTTCCAGGCCGCTCTCGATCACCGGGACCTGCCCGACGACGAACGTCCCGGCCCCCTGGCGGCGGCGGATCAGGCCCTGGGTCTCGAAGGTCCGCATGGCCTCGCGCAGGGTGGCGCGGGAGACGCCCAGCCGCTTTGCCAGGTCCGGCTCGGAGGGGAGCCGTTCACCCGCCTTGGCGTGGGTAATCAAAACCGCCAGTTCAGACTGCAAGCGTTGGAAAGGAAAGTTTCCCATTTTACCCCGCCTCCAAAACCGGGATGAATTCAAAATTGGTCACATTGACCAGACCCTTGTCGGAGATGCGCAATTCGGGGATGACCGGCAGCGCCAGCAGGCTCATGGTCATGTTGGGATTGTTGATGGCGCAGCCGCAAGCCCGGAATCCCTCGAGGACGGTGGCCGCCTTTTGGGCCACCACGTCCGCCCGCTCGCGGGACATCAGGCCGGCGATGTCCAATTCGACCAGTCCCAGCACCCGGCCGTTTTTCACCACCACCTGCCCGCCGCCGACTTCCGCCAGCTTATTGGCCGCCAGGGCCATGTCCGCGTCATCCGTGCCGACCACGATCATGTGGTGGCTGTCGTGCGCCACCGTGGAGGCAATACCACACCTGACATTGAACCCGAACCCGCTGACCAGGCCCACCGTCACCCCGCCGCTGCCGTGATGCCGCTCGACCAGGGCGATCTTGGCGATGTCGTTTTGCAGGTCGGCGTGGATTTCGCCATCGTTGGGCTTCAGATCGAAAGTCAGATGGCGAGTGGGGGCCTGGTTTTCGATGATACCGATGACATTCGCCTTGACTGCTTTCGACTTCCCACCTTCGACCCGGATCACAAAATCATCCGCCGCAAGTGTTCGCCCAATGTTGATGCTCCGGGTTGCCCAATCCGGGTAATTACGGGAAGGCAACTCCACCAGCAATTCGCCGTTCTCAGCGATCACCTGTCCCTTGGCGATCACCATCTCGGCGCGGAAATCGTACAGATCCTTCACCAGCACCACGTCAGCCCAGCGGCCGGGGGCGATCAGGCCCATCTCCCGCATCAGGCCGAAGTGCCCGGCGGTGTTGATCGTACACATCTGGATGGCGGTCAACGGGTCGAGGCCCTGGGCAATGGCGTGACGCAGGACGCGGTCCATGTGGCCCTCCTGGGTCAGGGTGGCGGCGTGGCTGTCGTCGGTGCAAAGGATGAAATGCCTGGGATCGAGTCCTGCCTCGGTGACGGCCTTGACCTGGGCCGCCACGTCCTGCCAGGCTGAGCCGTAACGCAGCATGGCCTTCATCCCCTGGCGGATGCGGGCTACCGCGTCTTCGACCCGTGTGCCCTCGTGGTCGTCTTCCGGGCCGCCGGCCACGTATCCGTGGAAGGGCAGGCCCAGGTCCGGGCTGGCGTAGTGCCCGCCGATCACCTTCCCGGCGCGGCGGGTGGCGTCCATCTCGGCCAGCATCTTTTCGTCCCCGTTGAACACGCCGGGGAAGTTCATCATCTCGCCCAGGCCGATGATCCCCGGCCAGGCCATGGCTTCGGCCACCTCGTCCGGGCCGATGGAGGCGCCCGGCGTCTCCATCCCCGGCGCGGACGGCACGCAGGACGGCATCTGCACCCAGACGTGGACCGGCTGTCCGGCGGCTTCGTCCACCATCAATTTCACGCCTTTCAAGCCGAAAACGTTGGCGATCTCGTGCGGGTCAATGAACAGACCGGTGGAACCGCGCGGCGCGACCGCCCGCACGAACTCGGTCACTGTGACCATGCCCGATTCGACGTGCATGTGCCCGTCCAGCAGGCCGGGGACGAGGTAGCGGCCGTCGGCTTCGATGATTTTGGTATCCGGCCCGATGCAATGGGCGGCGCTCCCACCGACGAAGGCGATGCGTCCGTCCTTGACGGCGATGTCGGTCTCAGGGATGATCTCCCCGGATTGGACACAGACCCATTCGCCGTCCCGGATGACCAGGTCTGCGGGCGTGCGGCCCATGGCAACACCTATCAGGGATTTTGTATCGTATGATTCTGGATTCATGAAAAATTTATCCGTAGAAAGAGGCATAAAACGTGAGATACATCATAAAAAGCGTGGCAAGCAACAGTGGGATCAGTAGCAGCCAGGCAATGCGGGGTTTCCCTTTGTAAACCGTGTATGCCCCGCCGAACTGGAGCAGGCCCATCAGATAAAGCGGGAAACCAAAAGCAACACTTAGGTAAAAAGTAGCCGGGAAGGCCCACACCCCGGCAAAGATCAACAAGCCGAACCATTTTTTCCAGATGGCGAGGGCGGAAATCGCCAGCGAGATCAACCCCGCCGGGTAGCCGAAGGCTAACTGTACAAGAATCTCATTGAGCATGGGGATCATCCTGCCAGGAGGCGTTTCGCGGCCCGGTTATGACGCTCGACTAAGCGACCCTCGTCCACGCTGGTGAGACGACCGTCCCGGACGATGGGCCGGCCACCGACTACGGTCAGGTCCACGCTGACGGGTTGGCAGAAGACCGCCGCCGCCACCGGGTCGTGGACCGCGCCCCCGGCGTAGTCGAGCCGGTTCAGGTCCACGGCGAAGAAATCGGCGCATTTGCCGGGTTCGAGCGAACCGATGTCGCTGCGTCCGAGCACCGCCGCCCCGCCGCGCGTGCCGAGGTAAAGCGCATCTCGCGCTGTCATTAATTTCCGGTTGGGATCATTGGACAGCGAGTAGCCGGTAATCCCCTCCCGCATGCGAGCCAGCAGCATCGCCTGGCGGACTTCGGCCAGCAGGTGCGAGCCGTCGTTGGAGGCCGAGCCGTCCACGCCCAGGCCGACGTCCACGCCCGCGGCGCGGTATTCCTTGACCGGGGCGATGCCGGAGGCCAGGCGCATGTTCGAGGTCGGGCAGTGCGCCACGCCGCATTTATGTTCCGCGAAGACGCCGATCTCTTCGTCGTTGACCCAGACCGCGTGGGCGAACCAGACATCCCCGCCGACCCAGTCTACGGCCTGCATGTACCCGACCGGACGATGGCCGAACTTTTGCAGGCAGAACTGTTCCTCGTCCTCGGTCTCGGCCAGGTGAGTGTGGAGGTGGACGCCGTACTCCCGCGCCAGTTTGGCCGATTCGCGCATCAGGTCGCCGGTGACGCTGAACGGCGAGCAGGGAGCCAGCACCACCTGGGTCATCGCCCCGGGCCTGGGATCGTGGTAGGTCTCGATCAGCCGTTGGGAATCCTTCAGGATGTGGGCTTCAGTGTCCACCACGCTGTCGGGCGGGAGTCCGCCGTCTTTTTCGCTCAGGCTCATCGAGCCGCGCGAGGCTTGCAGCCGCAGGCCAACTTCTTTGGCGGCAGCAATTTCATCGTCCAGGCTTGAGCCGTTGGGGAAAAGGTAAAGGTGGTCGGAGGCGGTCGTGCATCCCGATAAAGCCAGCTCCGCTAGAGCCGTCTGGGTCGAAACGAAAATATCCTCCGGCGTGAGCCGCGCCCAGATCGGATAGAGGGTCTTGAGCCAGTTGAACAGGTTCGCGTCCTGCGCGGCCGGGACGGCGCGGGTCAGGGTCTGGTAGAAATGGTGGTGGGTGTTGACCAGCCCCGGCAGCAGCACATGGCCAGCCAGGTCGAGCACCTCGTCGGCAACGGCCGGCAGGTCGGAAGTCCGGCCCACGCTTTCGATGAAGCCGTCTCGAATGAAAAGACCACCATCCGGGAATTCCCGCTGGTGGTCGTCCATGGTGACGAGATATGCGTGTCTTACGAGGAGGGTGGGCATGTTCTTTACCACAAGACTAACAAAAATTTGTCTGACAACTTGATTATAGTTTAGCAAAATTCAGGGTGAATGTCAATTGGAAGCAGGTCATTTCCATGACAAAAGTCGCTCAGTTCCCGGCTATAATCGGGCAGTTACTCCATCTCGAATATATTACCCACCCTCGAAACTGCGTTTCGCCGCTTCTAAAAAAGCGCAAATTTTGACCGCCCCGGGTATGCCGGATCCCGCCGATGATTACTCCCTCCCCTGACAAAACCACCAACAAAATAACGCTCACCACTGCTTATTACCTTTCCTTCATCATGCTCGGCTTGCTGACTGCTGCCGAAGGCCCGGCCCTGCCCGGTCTGGCGCAGAACACCTCCAGCACCCTCGACCAGATCAGCCTGATCTTCGTCTTCGGCTCTCTGGGCTACCTGCTGGGGTCCCTCTTCGGCGGGCAAGCCTTCGACCGGCTGCCCGGCCACCGGTTGATCGCCCTCACGTTACTGGTCATTGCGATCTGCATGGGACTCGTCCCGCTCTTGCGCAGCCTGGGGCTGCTCCTGTTGGTGCTGTTTACGCTTGGGATGGCCAAAGGCGCGTTGGACGCAGGCTGTAACACCCTGCTGTCGTGGGTGCATGGGAAAAAAGCCGGCCCGTTCATGAATGGATTGCATTTCTTCTTTGGACTGGGCGCTTCAGGCGCGCCGTTGATCCTGGCCCGGGTGTTCTCCGCCACCGGCGGCATCCAGTGGGTCTTCTGGATCTTCGCCCTGGCCAGCCTGCCCCTCGCTATCTGGATGTGGGTCTTGCCGGAACCGCCCGCAGGTGAAGCGCCCCGTGAAAGCGGGAAAACACCCTTCCCCGTCCTCCCGGTCGCGCTGCTCGCCCTGGCCCTCCTGCTCTACGTCGGTTCCGAGGTTGGTTACGGCAACTGGATTTACACCTACGCCCTCACCCTGGGCCTGGGGACGACGATCACCTCTGCCTATTTGACGTCTGCCTTTTGGGGGACTTTCACCCTGGGACGACTGCTTGGCATTTGGGTCTCGGCCCGCGCCCGGGCGGCCACGATCCTTTTCGTGGACCTTTTGGGCTGTATCGCCAGCCTGGGTCTGATCCTGCTCTGGCAGGACTCAAGCGCCGCGCTTTGGGCGGGCACCATCGGTTTGGGCCTGTTCATGGCCTCCATCTTCCCCACCATCCTGATGCTGGCCGGGGAGCGGATGCGCGTCAGCGGCGCGATGACGGGTTGGTTTTTAGCGGGAGCAGGCATCGGGGGGATGCTCCTGCCCTGGGGCATAGGGCAGGCCTTTGTCCGGGTCGCTGCGGGGGCCATGCCCTTCCTGGTGTTGGCGACTGTGATCGCCAATCTACTCGTAATACTGCTGTTCCTCGTCCGCCCGGCAATGGAACTTGAAACCGCATAAAACCGCGCCTGCAAGGTCAGAGTCGAAAACCCGGTTGACTTTTCGGGCCAATGTGAAATAATCAATACGTTACGAAACCACAAGAGAACTCGAAGAGGAGGCACAAATGGACGGACTCTACCAATTCGGCATCACCTTCATCCAATGGCTGCAAACTTTCAGCCCGGGGCTGGATGGGCTTATGAAAGCTGCCACCTTCCTGGGCACGGTCGAGTTTTACATCGTCTTCATCCCGGCCATCTTCTGGTGCGTGGACCAGGCGACCGGGCTGCGGGTGCTCTTCATCCTGGTCCTGACCGATACCCCGTCCTCCTGGTTCAAACAACTCCTGCACCAGCCGCGTCCCTACTGGATCGGGGGCGTCGAGGCGTTGTCCACCGAAACGTCTTACGGAATCCCCTCCTCCCACGCCAGCAACACCCTGTCCGTCTGGGGGCTGATCGGGATCCGGCTCAAAAAATCGTGGGGATGGGTTTTCATCACCGCGCTTTTGCTCCTCATCGGCCTATCCCGCCTGTACCTGGGCGTCCACTTCCCGCAGGACGTGATCGGCGGCTGGCTGATCGGCCTGGTCGTGTTGCTCCTGTTCATCCGGTACGAAAAGCGCTTCCTGGCCTGGTGGGCAGACCTGGCGTTGAATTTCCAGGTTTTGCTGGGATTCATCGCCTCAGCCGTCATCATCCTGGGCGGGATGCTGGCCGTCTGGGCCATCTCCGGCAGCCCCGACCCCGCAGAATGGGCCGGGTTCACCGGGGAAGCGCGTGAGATCAGCCATTACTTCACCCTGGGCGGATTCCTGTTCGGCGCGGTGACCGGCGTGAGCTTGATGCAGAGACACGCCCGCTTCGGCGTCGAGGGGTCCGCATGGATCAGGGTTGCCCGCTACGTCGCCGGGATGGTCGGCCTGTTCGCCATCTACCTGGGCCTGGACTACCTCTTCGCCCTCATTGCCCCCGACGCTTCCGTAACCGGTTACCTCCTGCGCTACGTCCGCTACGCGAGCGTGGCGCTCTGGGCCGGCTTCGGCGCGCCGTGGCTGTTCCTCAAGACCGGGCTGGCAGGGAAACCGAAAGGCCGGTGATCCTGCCGCCGTTTCACCAAACTGGCAACAAAGAGTTTATGCCTGGAAACAAATAACCGCTATAATATTGAACAGTTCTGCTCGACCTGCCCCCCTCAGGCCGGGCAGAACTACTTAAAGCCAAATATTTTGAATATAGTGGAATAACGGCTGATATGCACTGCAAATGGACTATAATGCAAACGAGTGGGGGAATGGGGCATTATGGTTATTCACTCAAGTTGCGCCGGGTCTTCCAGTATCACCATCCCTCACATTGTCTTTATAAAAACGCAAACCCGTTCCCCTGGTAATGGAGAAAACCGCATAATGAACACACCCAAAGACCCTATATTTTCCGATTGGCTCCTGGCAGAGATGAACAAGCGCCAGTGGTCACAATCCGATCTGGCGCGGGCAGCCGACTTGAGCAGGGCGGTGATAAACAAACTGTTGAACGAAAGGACCTATCCCAGGCCGACAACGCTGGCCGCCATTGCCCGGGCTTTCAAGATCCCGGTCGAAACCGCCTACCGGGCCGCCGGGCTGCTCCCCCGGGTTTCGGAACCTGAGAGCTTCGAAGCCGAGATCGCCCACAAACTAAGCCTCATCAAGGAATCTCACCGCAAAGCGACCGCCCTGCGGTTGCTCAAGGCGTTGATAGACGAAGAAGAGAACGAACAGGCCGGACGCCGGAAATAGAAAACATCTTGACATCCGCCTTCGCCGCTGGTAAACTACTGCCCGGTTGATCAAATTCCAAAGAAAGGAGACGCAAGTTTTATGTTGAATATGGCATCGGTTGTCGTTCGCGTACAACTCGTATGGGCGCGTCTCCGGGTAGCTGAGTAAAACCGGTCTATCATCTCGTATTGACTTTCCAGCCACGGGCGCATCCATACGCCCGTGGCTTTTATTTAACCAGCCGCTTCGCCGCGCCCTTTTGGGTCGGCAGCAAGCGCGCCTGTCTGAAATTTCACCGGCCACGGGATTTTTCCCCTGGCCGGTTTTTTTATTCCATCGAAAGGAACATTGCCATGCAAGCCCAAGTGATCCAAGTCCGCATCTCCCTGGACCTTTTGCCTGTCCGCCGTTTCCAGAGCGGACAGCGTACCCGAACCTTTACCCGCTTATTTCATGCCCCTCTCGCGGCCCGCAGCGACTGCGCCTCCGAGGGTACGTCGCACCAGACCTTTGCGCCTGGTCCCGTTGAACCGGACATCTCGCCCTTCGAGAGAATCCCGTCCAACACGGTGCGACGCACTCCCCACACAGCTGCAGTCCGCCAAAACCCGCCCCGGGGCGCACTGACAGGAAACCCTGACAATGTCTACCGACTCCAACCAAGACGGCCTGGGTGTCGTCTATCGCAAAACCACCGGACATTACACCGTCCACACCAACGGGCGAGAAATAGACTGCGAACTCTCGTCCCTCATACGTAAGCAGCTCATCTACCCCATCGCCGACCCGACCTCGCTGCGCCACAACGTCCGCGAAGTCCGCGAGATCGAGCACGCCGACCCGGTAGCCATCGGCGACCGCGTCCGCTTCATCGCCGCCGGGGACGGGACCGGCCTGATCAACGAGGTCCTGCCCCGCCGGTCCAGGCTTTCGCGGCCCGCGCCGGGATACGGGGCCAACGAGCAGGTCATCGTCGCCAACGTTGACCGGGTCATCCCCGTTTTCGCCGCGGCCAGTCCCACACCCAAATGGGGCCTGCTCGACCGCTACCTCGTCTCGGCGGAATCGTCCGAAATCCCGGCGCTGATCGTCGTCACCAAGCTCGACCTGGCCGGCCCGGACCGCAAACTCGACGAAGCCCTCGACATCTACCGCCGCATCGGCTACCCGGTGCGGATGGTCAGCGCCGTAACCGGCGAGGGCCTGGACAAACTCAGGCAGGAGCTACACGGCCGCACCTCGGTGCTGGTCGGCAAATCCGGCGTGGGCAAGACCACCCTGCTCAACGCCCTCCAGCCGGGACTCGGCCTGCGCGTCAAGGAAGTCGGGCGCGGCGGACAGGGCAAGGGCCGCCACACCACCACCCACCTCGAAATGTTCGACCTGGACTTCGGCGGCGCGCTGGTGGACACCCCCGGGATGCGCGAGTTCGGCCTGTGGGACGTGCGCGGCGGCGACCTGGCGTTGCTCTTCCCCGAAATGGCCGGGTACGTTGGCCGGTGCAGGTTCGGCCTGAGCTGCCGCCACAACGAAGAACCCGGCTGCGCCGTCCGCAAGGCGGTGATGGCCGGGCAGGTCAGCCCGCAGCGCTACCAGAGCTACATGCGCCTGAGCGAAGGACTCCCATGACCCCGCGCCCCGCCACCTTTGGGGACTTCCGCTGCGCCCACTGCGGCGGACTGGTCTCCAGCGCCCATTTTGTTTCAGGCGTGCATAACCGCAACCACTGTCCGTACTGCCTGTGGTCGCGCCACCTGGACCTGTACTCGGCTGGCGACCGGCTCTCGGCCTGCAAGGCCCCTATGCAGCCGGTCGCCCTGACCCTCAAACGCCGCCGGGACAAATACGGCCTCGGCCGCGGCGAACTGATGCTGGTCCACCAGTGCGGCGGCTGCGGCAGCCTCTCGATCAACCGCATCGCTGCGGACGACGACGCCCGCACCCTCCTGGGCATCTTCTCCGCCTCGGCCGCGCTCCCCGCCCGGACGCGTGACCTGGTCCAGGCCGGCGGGATCGAGCTTCTCGGCCCCGGCGACCTGCCGCTCGTCCAACTCCGGCTGTTCGGGCAGGGGGCGCAAGTCCCCATCGCCCAGCCTGCCTGAAGAAAGGGAGCGCCCAATTCCGGGAGAGGAGGTAGAGCAAATTGGCAATTTGCTCTACCATCCAAGACAAACCTTCGGGACGTTTTTCCAGCTCTCCCGTATTGGGCGGGAAAAGTCTCAACACAAAGGGCACAAAGGCTCTCAAAGGGAGAAAAGGCGCGGTGCCGCACGTGTTTTTCCTTCGTTACCTTCGTGTTTCAAAAGGTTTTCCCGTTAAAAACGGTAGACCCGTTTTTTCCCTGCATATCGCCCGGCGATCAGGAACGCACTTCTTCTCGAAAAGGACCGCCGCCATTGCGAAATAGATGTACATCTTCCGCTCTGGAGATGTACATCTTCTGCTCTGGAGATGTACATCTTTTGGGTCAGAGATGTACATCTTTCAGCTCGAAGATGTACATCTTTCAACCCAAAGATGCGTATCTTTTGGCCGGATGGTCGGTATGAGATGCCCGGAAGACAGGCAGGAGTCGCCCACAGGATAAGTTCAGTTTGCCCGTTTGCGCCGCCCGCGTGGGAGAATCCCACCTTGACAGCCGCGCCCGCATCGGGTATCGTTCAGCCCTGTTCAAATAACCCATCAGCAGTCCTTCGCCTGTTCCCCCAACACTTGCTTGGCTTCTGAAGATAAGGATTTTTCGTGATTTTCAACCAGTTCGAACTGGATGCGCGCCTTCAGGCGGGCATCAAACGCGCCGGGTTCACCGAACCGACGCCCATTCAAATCCAGGCCATCCCGGCCGCGTTGGATGGATACGATTTGATCGGCACCGCCCAGACCGGCACCGGCAAGACGGCCGCCTTCGTGCTGCCGATCCTCCACCAGCTCCTTTCTGGACCTCGTAACCGGTCCCGCGCCCTGATCGTTACCCCAACCCGTGAGTTGGCCGAGCAGATCCACGAGAGCATACGCGTCTTGAGCTATGGCACCAAACTGCGCTCGGCCACCATTTACGGCGGCGTGGGCACCGCCAAACAGATCGCCGACCTGCGGCACGGGACCGAGGTCCTGGTCGCCTGCCCCGGCCGTCTGCTCGACCTGATCGCCCAGGGCCACGCCAACCTGTCCAATATCGAAATGCTTGTGCTCGACGAAGCCGACCGGATGCTCGACATGGGCTTCCTGCCCGACGTGCGCCGCATCCTCAAGGCCGTACCCGCCAGACGCCAGACCATGCTCTTCTCGGCCACCTTCCCCGACGAGATCGAGGAACTCGGGCGCCAGGCCACCCGGCAGCCCAAACGGATCGCGGTCGGCATCAGCCGCCCGGCGCACACCGTTTCGCACGCGCTTTACCCCGTCCAGAAGCACCTCAAGACCGCCCTGCTGCTCGAACTGCTCAAACGCACCGACACGGATTCGGTGCTGGTCTTCACCCGCACCCGCCACCGCGCCAGCAACCTGGCTAAAAAGATCGGGCGGGAGGGCTTCAAAGTCACCAGCCTGCACAGCGACCGCACCCAGGGCCAGCGCCAGTCGGCCTTGAACGGGTTCCGCGAGGGCCGCTTCCAGATCATGGTCGCCACCGACATCGCCGCCCGAGGCCTGGACGTGGACAGCATCTCGCACGTGATCAACTTCGACATGCCCGACACCAGCGACGCCTACATCCACCGCATCGGCCGCACCGGGCGCGCCGGCCGCGAGGGCCGCGCGATCACCATCTGCGGGACACGCGACGACAAGGCGCTGGACGCGGTCGAGGCACTGGTTCAAATGACGATCCCGCGCCGCGAGAACCCGCTGGGCAGCGATGTCGCGCCAGCGGTGACGGCCCCCGAGACGGACGAGAAACCGCGATCGTCGCGGTCGCGGTCGCGCAGGAAGCCGGCGCCGGAAAAAGAGCCGAAACCCGAGGTCGAAACCAAGAGCCATACGCCCGCCACCAAGACCCGGAGCGAAAAGGCCGGAAGTGAAATCGCCGCAAGCGAAAAGCCCGCGAGCGAAGCGCCGGCCGAAAAGCCCGCGCCCCGCAGCCGCGGCCGGCGCGACAAGTCCACCGACAAGTCCGGCGTCGTCGGTCTGGGCGACCACCTGCCCCGGTTCATCGCGCTCAGCTTCGACGAGCGCGGCACCACCGGCTGAGGGCGCCGGCGCCGCGCGAACCTGTCAGCCGGCGGTGAGGCGGCTGATGATCACCGTCACCTCGGGCCGCTTGCCGATCTCGGAAACCGCCGTCTGCCGCGCGACCTTGCGCAAGCCCTGTTCGAGCTTGTCGTCATCGGTCAGCGTCGCGTCGCCGGCGCGGCGCATGAACTGGCCGAGATCCGCCTCCATGACATCGACCAGCGGCGCGCGGCTTGCGCCCTCCTCGGCCAGCCCGTGAACCTCGCACCAGGGCTCGCCCAGGGGCTCGTCGTCCTCGTCGATGATGACGTTGACCAGTACATGGCCGTTCAGCGCCATGCGGATGCGGTCGCGCATCACCCCGTCGAGCGCGCCGACCTGCATCCGCCCGTCGAGATAGACCCGGCCGGTTTCCACGTATTCGGCCACCTGTGCGCCCGCCCGGGTGATCGCCACCATGGTGCCGTTGGGCGCCAGGACGCCCTTGCAGCCGTCCTCTCCCGCCAGCTTGACATGCTCACGCAGATGGCGGTGCTCGCCATGCATCGGCACCACCACCCGCGGGCGCACCAGCCGGTGCAGCCGCTGCAGGTCGGGGCGGTTGGCGTGGCCCGAGACGTGATAGCGCCCGGTGTCGTCGTCGATCACGTCGACGCCCTTTTCGCTCATCTGGTTGATGATTCGGATGACGCTGCGCTCGTTGCCGGGGATGGTCTTGGAGGAAAACAGAAAGGTGTCGCCGGGTTTCAGCTCGATGCCGTTGTACTTGCCCTGGGCCAGCTGGGCAGAGGCGGCGCGGCGCTCGCCCTGGCTGCCGGTGACGATCAGCATCAGGTTCTCGCGCGGGATGTCGCGCACCTCCTCCGGCGGGACGGTACCCGGAAAGTCGGTCAGCACGCCGGTCTCGACCGCGGCCTCGATCATCCGCCGCATCGCCCGCCCCATCAGACAGATCGTGCGGCCCGACCGCTGGGCCGCCTCGGCCAGCGTCTTGACCCGCGCGACGTTGCTGGCAAAGGTTGTCGCCACGAACATGCCCCCGGCCCCGGCGATCAGCCCCTCGATCGCGGGTCCAAGGCCTGATTCCGAGCGCCCCTCATGGGGGCTGAAGACATTGGTCGAATCGCAGGTCAGCGCCAGCACGCCGGGCTCGGCCAGCGACGCCCAGAGCGCCTCGTCAAAGGCCTCGCCCACCACCGGGCCGGTATCCATCTTGAAATCGCCCGAATGCACCACCCGGCCGGCGGGGGTGTCGATCACCAGCCCCGAGCTTTCGGGAATCGAGTGCGAGATCGGCACGAATCCCACCTTGAACGGACCCGCCTCTATCGTCTCGGGCCAGGGGCTGGCGGTGATCACCGCCTTTTCCGGTTGGCCCTGCTCGGCCATCCTGGCGCGCGCGAGATGGGCGGTGAAGGCGCGGGCATGGACCGGCACCGGCCCGAGCCGGTCATAAAGATGCGCCAGCGCGCCGACATGGTCCTCATGCGCGTGGGTGATGAAGATCGCCTCGAGCCGGTCGCGCCGCTCGGCCAGCCAGCCGATGTCGGGAAAGATCAGATCGACCCCGGGGCTGGTGTCCATGTCCGAAAATGTCACGCCCAGATCGACCAGGATCAGCCGCTCTTTCCCCGGCGCGCCATATCCGTAGACATAGGCATTCATGCCGATTTCGCCCGCCCCGCCCAATGGCAGGTAGATCAGCCGGTCCGTGCTCATCGCCTCATCCCTTCGTCTTGTTGTGGGCGTGGATCACCGTCAGCCCGTGCATGGTCAGATCGTCCTCGATGATGTCGAAAAGCCGCTCGCCCTGGGCAAAGAGCGGCGCCAGCCCGCCGGTGCCCACGACCCGCATCGGCCGGCCGTATTCCGCGCGGATGCGGTCGCAGATACCCTGCACCAGCCCGATATAGCCCCAGAACACCCCCGACTGCATGCAGTCGAGCGTGTTGGTGCCGATGACGCGGTCGGGCGTCGTGACGTCGATATGGGGCAGCGCCGCGGCCGCCATGTGCAGCGCCTCGAGGCTGAGGTTGACCCCCGGTGCGATCGCGCCGCCGACATAGGCGCCGTCCTGGGCGACCACGTCGAAGGTGGTGGCGGT
>DIDQ01000108.1 GCA_002418215.1 Anaerolineales bacterium UBA5796 | reverse complement strand
AAGAACGCCGGGCGTTTCATGGCCGAAGCCGGGTGCGATGCGATCAAGCTCGAAGGCGGGGCGGCCATGGCTCCCCGCATCCAGGCCATCGTCGAGGCGGGCATCCCGGCCATCGGCCACCTGGGGCTGACCCCGCAGTCGGTTTCGGCCCTGGGCGGGTTCCGCTTGCAGGGCAAATCGGCTGGCCTGGCCAAGAAGATCGTGGACGACGCCAAAGCCCTCGAAAAGGCCGGGGCGTTCGCCATCCTGCTCGAACTGGTCCCCGACCGGGTCTGCCAGCTGATCACCGAGCGGGCCGGGGACTGCATCATCCTGTCGCTGGGGTCGGGGCTGGGGGCGCACGGCCAACTGCTGATCTACCACGACATGTTCGGGCTGTACCCCAAGTTCAAGCCGAAAATGGCCAAGGTCTTCGGCAACGCCGGGGAGGTGATCCTGAACGGGTTGAAGGCCTACCACGACGAAGTCAAGAACCAGGCCTTCCCCGCCCCCGAGAACTACTTCGGCATGCCGGATGCCGAGTTCGAGGAATTGAAGAAGATGTTGGAATAGTAATCAGCGTTCAGCATTCAGCATTCAGCAGTCAGCAAAAGCTGAGGGCTGACGGCTGAACGCTTTTTTAGGAGTTTCCCATGACGTTCGCCCAACGCACCGCCCACCTTGCGCCCGAAGGCGCGTATCAGGTCCTGGCCCGGGCCAACCAGCTCGAAGCCGCCGGGAAGGACATCATCCACTTCGAGATCGGCCAGCCGGACTACCCCACCTTCGAGAACGTCAGCCGGGCGGGGATCAGGGCCATCCGCTCAGGCAAGACCCGCTACACCCCACCCTCCGGGATGCCCGCGCTGCGGGAGGCGCTGGCCGAGGACGCCGGGCGGCGGCGGGGGATCGAAGTCCACCCGGACGAGGTGGTGGTCAGCCCCGGCGGGAAGCCCAACCTGTTCTTCCCGACCCTGGCGCTGGTCGAGCCGGGCGACGAGGTGATCTACCCCAACCCGGGTTTCCCGACCTACGAAGCGATGATCAAAGTGGCAGGCGGCGTGCCGGTCCCGGTGCCGCTGCTGGAGGCCAACCAGTTCTCGTTCGATTTGGAGGTCTTCGACAAACTGATCAACGAGCGGACGAAGATGATCATCCTGAACTCGCCCTCCAACCCGACCGGGGGTGTGATCCCGGCCCCGGACCTGGTCCACATCGCCTCGAAAGCCCGGAAATTCGACAGTTGGGTGATGACCGACGAACTCTACACCCGCATCGTCTACGATGGGCTGGAAGCGCCTTCGATCGCCACCCTGCCGGGGATGCGGGAGCGGACCATCATCGTGGACGGGTTCTCGAAGACCTACTCGATGACCGGCTGGCGGCTGGGGTACGGGATCATGCCCAGGCCCCTGGCCGAACGGGTGGACCTGCTCCTGACCCATTCGGTGGGTTCGACGGCCCACTTCACCCAGTTCGCCGGGCTGGAGGCTGTCACCGGTCCGCAGGGGAAGGTGGATGAGATGGTGGCCGAGTACCAGCGCCGCCGGGACGTGATCGTGGACGGGCTGAACAGCCTGCCCGGTTTCACCTGCCGGAAGCCGCAGGGGGCGTTCTACGCCTTTCCCAACATCACCGGGACCGGGATGGGTTCGAGCGACCTGGCGAATTTCATCCTCGAAAAGGCGGGCGTAGCCTTGCTGCCAGGCAAAGCCTTCGGCGAGTTCGGCGAAGGCTACCTGCGGTTGTCGTATGCAACCTCGATCGAGAATATCCTGGAAGGGATGGAGCGGATCAGGGCCGTTTTGCAATAACATATCCCGTCCTGGGTCGTTGGCGCAAGGAGTACGGAGTTCTCCGGGTTTTATGGGAAACTTCGTGCCTGTTCGGGCTTGGGGCAAATAGGGCATTCTAATCCGCCGGTCTTCGCTGATCTTCGCGAATATAAATACCCACGGTTGAAAGTTGCGCGTTCCCTCTCGTGAGTCCACTGCAAAAAGGTATTCAAACACGAAGGACACGAAGTACACAAAGGCAAAAGATGAAGCGGTTTTCCTTCGTGTCCTTCGTGTTTATTGGTTTTTGCAGTAGAGTCTCTCGTGAAAAAGCGCAATTTTCAACCGGCCTGGGTATAATTGTCTCGTTGTTTCTTATTGTAAACTTACAGGCAAAAGACCAGGAATATGTTATGGCGGCCACAATTTCAAAACTCTTCTACGGGGATATTGACAAGATCGAAAATCTCCAGCAGCTGCGCGAGAAGACCCTCGACATTTTGATGGCCAGCTCGTTCGTGATCGGGCTGGTGTTGTTCGTCCCCGCCTTCCGCGTGGCCCTGGGCCGGGGACTGTACTCCACAGCCCTTGTCTACGTTGTTTTTCTCGCCTGGCTGTTTCTGATCGCCTTTGTCCGCCGCATCCCTTATTTGGTCCGGGCGATCAGCTTCGTGTTTTTCCTGTACGCCCTGGGGCTGCTAAACTTGCTTTTGAGCGGATTCAACGTTGACGCCGGCTTATTCTTCCTGACCTTTGTGGCGATGTCCACACTGCTTTTCAACCTGCGGGTGGGGGCGATCGTGCTGGCTTTGAGCAGCCTTACCGTCTTGGGGATGGGTTACGTGGTCGTGAAATTCAAGATCGAACTCGGCATCGCCCTGGATCAAACCGACCCGAACTTGTGGCTCATTGGCGGCCTGGTCTTCGTCATGGCCGGGGTGGTATTGGCCGCCTCTTTCACGGTGCTCTTGCGCGGCCTGCAAATCAACCTGGACAAGGCAACGGCCCTCCTGAACGAGCTGTCCCTCAAGAACCAGGCGTTGACCAAAAGCGAACTGCACTACCGCAAACTGGTCGAGACTTCGCCGGACGCCGTCCTGCTCGTGGCGCAGGACGGTTTACTCATGGAGATAAACCCGGCCGGGGTATCGCTCCTGGGCTTCGACCGGGCCGACGAACTGACCGGCCGGGCGATCATGGACTTCGTGGCCCCCGCAAACCGGGACAGGCTGGTAAACACCCTGATTGGGCAGCCCCAAACCGTCATGCGCGATATCGAAACTTCCCTGCTCAGAAAAGACGGCTCCCTCGTCACCGTCGAATTCAGCGCCTGCCCTTTGGAAGACGGGGATGAAACCCCGCCCCGAATTTTGGGAGTGGGCAAGGATATTACCGAACGCAAAAGGTTGGGACAGGAACTCCTGGACAGGACCCGGGCGCTCGAAGGAAGCCAGGCGTTGCTGCGGCAGTTCACCCACCAGATCATCCGTACCCAGGAAGACGAACGCAGGCATATTTCCCGCGAGCTGCACGACGAAGCCGGACAGGTGCTGGTCACCATCCAGCACGGGATCAACGCCATCATCCAGGATCTGCCGCAGGATTTGGCCCCCATCCGCAAGCGGTTATCCGGGACCCTGGGCCTGGTCACGCGCGGCATCGGCCTGGTCCGTTCCTTGTCCCATCACCTGCGCCCCCCGGCCCTCGAAGTGGGCGGGATCAATATCTGCCTCAGCGACTTCTTCCGGGAGATCCGCGAGCAGACCGGGATCGAGACCGACTACCGGGGCATGGACCTGCCCGGCATTACCGATGAGGTCGCCATCAGCATCTTCCGGGTCGCCCAGGAAGCTACGACCAACGTCATCAAACATTCCGGGGCCAGCCGGATCGTTGCCAGGCTGGCCCACGATACGGGTAATATCAGCCTGCAAATCATGGATAACGGGCATGGCGGCAGCGAATTGTCCTATCCCCGGGGCGGGGTGGGGCTGCTGGGGATGACGGAACGCCTGAATTTGCTGGGCGGCGCTTTGGCGGTGGAACGCTCGGAGCAGGGAGGGTACCATTTGACGGCGACCATCCCCTGGTCGGGTACGCTCGGGACTGCCGGGCGGAAGTCCCCTGCCCGTATTACCGGTTGAGGAGTTTTTCGGATGCCAGATATCAAAGTCGCTATTCTCGATGACCACCAAAGCATCATTGACGGCTACATCCACCGCCTGGAAGCGGAACCCGGCATTTTGGTCGTTGCCAGCGGCCGTTACGGGAGCGACCTCGAAACCATCCTGTCTGGCCAGGCTGTGGATGTATTGCTGCTGGACCTGAGCATTCCTGCTTCGCCGGGAAACCAGAACTTGTTCCCGGTATTGTTCGAACTGCCTCACATCGTTGCGGCTTACCCTGACCTTAAAGTCATCATCGTTTCGGTTTTCAACCAGCCGTCGTTGATCAAGGCGCTCAATGAGATCGGGATCAACGGTTATGTCTTCAAGGATGACGAACAATCCATAAAATTGCTCGCCCAGGTGGTGAGGCTGGTCGCCGGGGGCGGCGTTTATTTCAGCCCCGGCATCCACCAGGACCTGACCGAGTCGTCCACTGAAAAGAAGTTGACCGCCCGCCAGCTCGAAGCCATCTCTTTATGCCTGGCCTACCCCGACCTGTCATCGAACCAGCTCGCAGCAAAGCTGGAGATTTCACCCTCCACTTTCCGCAACCTGATGACGAGCGTTTACCAGTACCTGGGGGTGCGGACGCGGGCCGCTGCGATCGCCCGGGCCCAGCGGCTGGGCATCCTGCCGGTTGACAGGAACACCCCGCTCGACAGCCAGTAGGCCCGGATATGGCTCTCTGATAGCCTGCCCAGGCAAAATAGTGACAATTGTCTATGTAATTTAGCAAATTGTCTATTCTGGTTTCGGTAAAATTGGAGTATAGTGGGAGTTACAGTTTTTATTAAAAACGTCGTTTTTCACACATTTTTGTATATTTTTGGTATCTTCTCTAAAGGGATGGGCGGGGTGTTGCAGACAGGCGCGACCCATTTACACCACCCTGCGCCCGTGAAAAGGCGACAACCTGTATCACCGCTTCGATCCGGGGCAGCTGCCGGGCCTGGGAGCCGGGCATGGATAGGGTTCACTATGAACAAGGTCGAACAACTGAGCGGCGGCCCTGCCGCCATGATGACCGTCCATGACGTGGCCGAGTACCTGCGGTTGAGCGAGGCCAAAGTCTACCGGCTGGCTAAACTGGGGCAGATCCCCTGCCTGCGGATCGGGAAGACCTGGCGCTTCAGGAAAGACCTGCTCGACGAATGGATCGAACGCGGAGCTGCCGCTCACTTGAAGGATACAGGTGAATTGCAGAAGGTGGATGAAACCGAAATCCCGGTTGACATTTGACTGGCTTTTACAGGGTTGGCGTGCCGTTTGCAACAGAACTTCAATTCAAGGAATTAGACTGGCAAGTATCATCGGATTATGGCTGCTCAATGGTATGCCCTGCGCAGCAAGCCCAACAAGGAAGATTTCTTGTGGCGGCAGTTGCAGGCCGATAAAATCGAAACCTATTACCCGCGTGTCCGCGTCCAGACCGTAAACCCGCGTGCCCGCAAGATCAGGCCTTATTTCCCCGGCTATTTATTCGTGCATGTAGACCTGGAGCAGACGGGCTATTCGCCCTTCCATTGGATGCCCGGTTCGTCAGGCCTGGTCACTTTCGACGGGGAACCGCCTGAAGTCCCGGAAGCGCTGATCGCCGTCCTGCGCAAACGGATCGAAGAGATCAACGCCGCCGGCGGCGAAGTGTTGGATGCGCTCCGGTCTGGGGATGCGGTCATCATCGAAGAAGGACCTTTCGCCGGTTACGAAGCCATCTTTGACGTCCGCATCTCGGGCAACGAACGGGTACGGGTACTGCTCAACCTGCTGAACAAGCAGCAGGTCCCGCTCGATTTGCCCACCGGGCAGATCCGCAAGAAGAAGCGGTAGCCGGTGGGATGAAGGACTCCAAAGTCCCCTGACTTTGGAGCGCATACGCCAACATCAGGGGATGCTGGACTCCGGGCCTGGTCTGACATGCGAATGTCGGAAGGGCGGATGCTGCCAGGGGCAGTGTTCAGTAACCCGTATTCAGTGAGCAGTAGTAGTGGGCAGAAGAGGATGAACGCAATTTCGCAAGAAGACAATTGGGATATGGTGATCGAGCCGCAGCGCAGCCTGCTCGACCTGCGCCTGGCGGAACTGTGGCGTTACCGTGACCTGGTGCTGCTCTTCGTCCGCCGGGACTTTGTGGCCGTCTACAAGCAAACGATCCTGGGTCCGCTCTGGTACCTGATCCAGCCGCTGCTGACGACGATCACGTTTACGGTCATCTTCGGCAATATTGCCAGCCTGCCCACCGACGGGCTGCCGCAGTTCCTGTTCTACATGTCGGGGACGGTGGTGTGGGCCTATTTCGCCGAGTGCCTGAACAAGACCTCCAACACTTTCGTGCAGAACGCCAACCTGTTCGGCAAAGTGTACTTCCCGCGTATGGCCGTGCCGGTCTCGATCCTGGTCTCGAACCTGATCACCTTCTCGATCCAGTTTGGGCTGTTCGTCGTTTTCGTGCTGTACTTCGTCGCCCGCGGGACGCCGATCCAGCCCCGCTGGGAGTGGATCGCCCTCTCGCCCGTCCTGGTGCTGATGATGGCGGGACTCGGCCTGGGCTTCGGGATCATCATCTCGTCGCTGACAACCAAGTACCGCGACCTGCGCTTCCTGGTCACGTTCGGGGTGCAACTGTTGATGTACGCCACCCCGGTCATCTATCCCGTTTCGGCCATCCCGGAGCGCTTCCAGTGGATCATCCTGGCCAATCCAATGACGCCCATCGTGGAGACCTTCCGCTACGCCTTCCTGGGCGCCGGCACGGTGGATACCGGCCACCTGTTGTATAGTTTCGGTTTCATGCTGGCGGTGGTCTTCCTGGGGAGCGTGATCTTCAACCGGGTCGAGCAGACGTTCATGGATACGGTGTAGGGACAGGGGACGGGAGATTGGGGACGGATGGCAGAGCCATACAAGTTTCAGAAGCTACAGGTGTATCAATTGGCGCTCAAGTATGTGGACGCTGTGTATGTGTTGAGCGAAAAATTGCCACAGCGGGAACGTTTTAACTTATCCAGCCAGATTGAGCGGGCTGCCACATCCATCGTTTTGAATATTGCCGAAGGTTCCACCGGACAATCTGACCCGGAGCAGAATCGATTTCTAGGATTGGCATTGCGATCTTATTTGGAAACGATTGCCTGTTTCGATTTGATCGAACAGCGCGCTTATGTCTCAAAAGAATCATTGCTCCCTTTACGTGAGCAAGGTCATCAAGTGTTTATCAAGTTGTCTGCTTTTCGGAAATCACTTCGCTAGTTTACCGGGAACGAGAGACCGAAGACCAGCCATCCTCCGTCTCCTGTCCCCCGTCTATGAAAGTCATCTCCGTCGAACACTAAGTAAATCCTGCCACCTGGGCCAGGTTTCGATACACTCAACCCAGCGGATCGGCACCGGGACGCTTCGACACTTCGATGAACTCAGTGCAGGCTCGCTCAGCGCGACGCCTTCACCAATGCCTGCACTGAGCACTTCGGCTTCGCTCAGTGTAGACTCTGTTGAAGTGACCTGAAGCTCTGGTGGGCCAGGGCGCAGGGCACCTTCGGCCAACCCGCTGGCGAAGATCGGCGAGAAAGATTATGGACCGAAGACCGATGACCGTAGACCGGGGCTGTCCTCCGTCCCCCGTCATCCGTCTGATGAAGAGATTTGGGCGCTCAGCGTCAAGCAGGGCGATAGTTGCGATACGATATAATGGGTTTTGCCTGATTGTTTTACCGTGTTACAAGGAGACAAGACGATGTTACAGACAACCTGGGCTGTTGTGAAAAAAGGCAAAATCGAACTGACGGAGAATATTCCCCTGCCCGAAGGAGCAAAGGTCATTGTGACCCTGCTGGTCGAAGACGACGAATCGCAATTCTGGTCGCTTGCCAGCCAGCGTTCGTTATCCGATGTTTGGGAAAACGCCGAGGATGACATTTATGCCGAATTACTCCAGAAATGACATTCTTCTAGTACAGTATCCGTTCAGTGATTTGTCGGCTGCCAAGGTGCGGCCTGCGGTGGTTGTGAGTGCATCCCACCCGTCACAGGATAGTTTTATTGTGCCTTTGACGAGCAGACTGCATCACCTTATGCCAGGAGAGTTTGCCCTGCAAGATTGGAAGGAAGCCGGTTTGAATGTTCCCACCGCCGCAAAGCGGGGCATCTACACAGTACATCCTGATTTGATGATCAAACAGGTGGGGCGGTTATCCAGCCGGGATGCTGAAGCTTTGCAAAATTCCCTGCGGGGTTGGTTGGGGTTGTAAGTTGTTGAGTCTCTCCGGGGGAGTAATCAGTACCAGTTCTCAGTGAAAATGAGTCATACTGTAATCAGCGTCGAACAGCCCTGCCCCGAGCCTGTCGAAGGGTCTCCAAATCCTGCCTTTCGACTTCGCCTGCGGCTTCGCTCAGGGCGGGCCACCTGGGCCAGGTTTCGATACACTCAACCCAGCGGATCGGTACAGGGACGCTTCGACACTTCGATGAACTCAGTGCAGGCTCGCTCAGCGCGACGCCTTCACCAACGACCTGAAACTCTGGTGGGCCAAAGCCCGCGGCAAGCCGAACCCGCTGGCGAAGATCGGCGAGAAAGATTATGGACCGAAGACCGAAGACCGTAGACCGGGGCTGTCCTCCGTCTAATGAAGAGGTTTGGGCGCTCAAGGATGTCTCTTTCACCGATACCCCTATTTCAGGATAGCCAAGCAGCCCTGGATGGGTACGGTATAATAAACAGCGCCTTACTTTTATGGATGCGTCGCAAGAGAAGAGACGATGTTACAGACAACCTCGACTGGTATGAAAAGAGGATTGATATGCAATTGATCATAGAATATCCCAAATTACTCCCGGACGCCCTCCAGCAAACGCAGGAGGAATTCGAGCGTGAAGCGAAAATGGCGATGGCAGTCAAATTGTTCGAATTAAAGAAGATATCCTCCGGCATGGCTGCCCAACTGGTCGGGATGGATCGAGTGGCGTTTTTGCTTTCCCTTCACCGCTACGGTGTCGCGATGATCGCCCTCGATGAAGCCGAGTTGGAAGCCGATTTGAAAAATGCCTGAAACGCAGGAAATCGTCATCAATACCGGCCCGTTGATTGCAATCGTCGCGGCTCTGGGTGGTCTGGACATTCTCGAAATCTATAAACGAGTATGCGTGCCGTTCGAGGTTTGCAGTGAGATCACCAGCGGCGGATCGGGGCGTTTTGCCGTACCGGAGTTCGAGGCTGCCCATTGGTTGGAGAAAAGAAAACGGCCTCTGTCCCTTTCGGTGATGTTGATGAACAGCCTGGATGTTGGCGAAGCCTCGGTGATCCAATTGGCGCTGAATGAAGGTATCCAGACAGTGTGTATTGATGAGAGCGCAGGCAGAAGAATGGCTCGTTTGAGCGGCCTTCAGATCACCGGCTCGGTGGGCATTCTCTTGCGCGCCAAACGGGAAGGGCGTTCGTTCTCCATGCGGGAGGCGCTTCAACGCATGAAGAGCCGGGGAATCTGGCTAAGCCAATCTGTGGAAGATTTTGCCTTGCGAGAAGCGGGGGAATAAAAGCACAGTAATCGTGAGTAACACCATCTGTTCGATATCAATCGTCAATCGTAAATCGCAAGTCCCCTCATGCCTCCCGTTATCTCCGTCGAACACCCCTGCCTTGAGCCTGTCGAAGTGACCTGAAACTCTGGTGGGCCAAAGCCCGCGGCAACAGCGAGACACTTACGACTGGATCGAGCAGCAAGGAACAATGGATATGGACGCCAAACACAAAGACCTCACCGAACTCATCATCAAAGCCTTCTACACTGTCTACAACACCCTCGGCTATGGATTCCTCGAGAAAGTTTACGAAAACGCCCTCGCAATAGAACTCCGCAGCCTCGGCCTCAAAGTCGAAGGACAAGCCCGCATTGCGGTCTATTATGCCGGCCAGGTTGTTGGAGAATACTTCGCCGATTTGCTTGTCAACGATACGATTATCGTCGAACTCAAAGCCTCCCGCGCTATAGCCCCCGAACATGAAGCCCAGCTTCTCAATTATCTCAAAGCCACCTCCTACGAAGTCGGCCTGCTTCTCAACTTTGGCCCCGAACCTCAAATCAAGCGCAAGATTTACGACAACGAACGCAAAGGCGACCTGAATTGGATTAGTAGGACACAGATAAACACAGATCGCACAGATTGAGGCCCAAGATATACACCAAAGACGAATGGGACACAGATGAACACAGGAAAATCGGGTTAAAACATTTCTTAAATCTGTGTCCGATACATCCCCAAAATCTGTGTCCCATAAATCCCCAAAAGAGAATCTGTGTACATCCTCTAAATCTGTGTCCCATAAATCCTGATTTCCCCCTATGTCTCCCGTTATCTCCGTCGAACATCTAAGTAAATCCTATCACCTGGGCCAGATTGGCACCGGGACCTTCACCAATGACCTGAAACTCTGGTGGGCCAGGGAACGCGGCAAACCCAACCCGCTGGCGAAGATCGGCGAGAAAGATTATGGACCGAAGACCGATGACCGTAGACCGGGGCTGTCCACCGTGCTCCGTCCTCCGTCTGATGAAGAGATTTGGGCGCTCAAAGACGTCTCTTTCAGCGTCAAGCAGGGCGAAGCGCTGGGTTTCAAAGGAAGTGTCTGGGAAAGACGATGAAGTCGCCAAACAGCAATTCTCAATATGAGAAAA
>DIDQ01000171.1 GCA_002418215.1 Anaerolineales bacterium UBA5796 | reverse complement strand
CGGCACCCCCCGCATCGCCCTGCGCCTGTTGCGCCGCGTCCGAGACTTTGCCCAGGTGCGCGGCGACGGCGTCGTCTCGCGGGAGATGGCCTCCGGCGCGCTCGACCTGCTCCAGGTTGACCCCCTCGGCCTGGACGACGTGGACCGGCGCGTGCTGCGGGCCATCATCGAGAAATACGGCGGCGGCCCGGTAGGGCTGAACACCATCGCCGCCACCATCAGCGAAGAATCCGACACGATCATGGATGTGGTCGAACCATACCTGCTCCAACTCGGCTTCCTCGACCGCACCCCGCAGGGACGCGTGGCAACGAAGCGGGCTTACGAACACCTGGGACTGGAGTATCGTGAAGACGGCCAGCCGAGGCTGCTATAATTCGCAGAGAAGGAGGTTGATATGTTACAGGAAATTGTCATTAAGACCACTGCAGAAGAATCGCTTAAGCCCCTGGTCGAAGTCGCCATCCGCAACCAGTTGAAGGCTTTGCAGCATGGCATCACCCGCACCCGGGAAAGGATTGCTGCGTTCGAAAAACGCGCCGGGATGACTTCGGCGGAATTCGAAAGAAAATTGCAAACGGGAGAACTCAATGAGACAATGGAGACGGTAGACTGGAATATGGAACTTGCCGCTCTGCGTCTCCTGGAAAGCCAATTTCACTCACTCCGCGAGGCGGAAATTGATTGAAGCGTATTTCCAGTCCCTGCTGGATTTGCTCGCCAGCCTGCCGTTCGTCGAAACGCCGGATGTGAGCCTTGAAAAACGTGGCGAATTGGTTGGTTTCATTCGTGGAGCAGTGGGGTTCAGTGATGGTTCGACCTTGTTTTTTCGGGAATTGATAGACCTTCGCCTTCCCTTGACTAAAGTAATGTACGCATATCATTACCAACGGGCAGATGGTTCGCTCATGTTCCGTTATGACAATACCGCACACCACCAAGCAGTCCCCACGTTTCCCCATCACAAGCATTTGATGAGTGAGGATGTCGTTCCAGCGGAAATTCCCTCGTTGGAAGAGATTCTGCGGGAAATCGAGGAAATGATTTTGAAGGGGTGAAGCAAGTAGATGAAACCCCCCGTCACAAAAATCCATACCGAAAACAGCGATTTCCAGCACTTCGAAACCCTGCGCCGCAACCGGACGAAGCGCAACCGTTCCGGCGAGTTTTTCGTGGAAGGGGTGCGCGCCATCACCCAGGCTGTGGCGCACGGCTGGGAGTTTTCGGCGCTGGCCTACTCGCGTGAGAAGCGCCTGTCGGATTGGGCCGAGGGGATCATCTCCAGGGCTGGGGCGAGGAAACTGTTCGAGTTGCCGCTGCGCCTGATGGAAAAGTTGAGCCAGAAAGAAGATACCTCCGAACTGATCGCGCTGGTGAGCGCGCCCGCGGACGAGTTATCCCGCATCCCGCTGGGGGATGACCTGCTGGTAGTGGTGCTCGACCGGCCGTCCAGCCCCGGCAACCTGGGCGCGGTCATCCGCTCCTGCGATGCCCTGGGCGTGGACGGGCTGGTCATCACCGGCCATGCGACAGATCTGTACGACCCCGAAACCATCCGGGCCACCACCGGCTCGTTTTTCAGCCTCCCAACCGTGCGCCTGCCTTCGCACAAGGAGCTACTGCCGTGGATCGAGGGGCTGAGAGCGCAATTCGACGGCCTGCAAATCATCGGCGCCAGCGCCAAAGCGGAAGCCCCCATTTACGGGCGCGACCTGACCGCGCCGACCCTCCTGCTGGTGGGCAACGAAACCGCCGGGTTGAGCGACGCTTACCAGTCACTGTGCGATGCGATGCTGACCATCCCGATGGCTTCCGGCTCGGCTTCGTCGCTGAATGTGGCCTGCGCCGCCTCGATTTTGTTGTACGAAGTTTCCAGACAGCGAGGGACCAAGCGATGATCTCCCTGGCGAAGACGCTGGTGTTGCTCGGCGTCGTCTTGATCCTTGTCGGTGGAGCGATTTACCTGGCCTCGCGTTTCAACCTCCCGCTCGGCCGCCTGCCGGGAGACATCCGCATCGAACGGGACGGGTTCACCTTCTACTTTCCCCTGACAAGTGCGATCCTGGTCTCGGTGGTGGTGACGGTCGTGTTGAATGTGATTGTGCGGATGTTGAAGAAATAAGCTGAGAGGAGGAGCGTAGTAGCGACTTTAGTCGCTTGCTCTTTGGAGAACGACTAAAGTCGTTACTGCGATATCCAATTATGCCTTACGAATATCGTAAACTTTCACTCGAAGATCGGAAAAAGATTTTGGAAGAGCGAAAAGCGCGCGGTTATCCGCTCCACCAGCCCCCGCATCCTTTTCGTGAGGCGGGCAGCTATTTGATTACCGCCGCAAATTTCGAACATGCAGAAGTTATGACATCGCCTGAACGCAGGAACGAATTTGAGAAGAGATTATTGGCAGGTTTTTATGAAATCCGCGCAGAAATCATCGGGTGGGTAATCCTCCTGAACCATTACCACATTTTAGTCAATGTCGAATCTCTTGAGCTTGTTTCTAATCTCACCAGGCAACTTCACGGCCTGACTGCTTATGAATGGAATTTGCAGGATGGTTTAACTGGGAAACGCAAAGTTTGGTACCGATTTGCCGACAGAATGATGCGCAATGAGGCGCATTTGTATCAAACTCTAAACTACATCCACTATAATCCTGTCAAGCACGGCCTTGTGGCCGATGTTTATGATTGGCCCTGGTCAAGTCTGTTTATGTATGTGGAAGATAAAGGCCAGGCGTGGTTGAGAAACCAATGGCAAAAGTACAAACCATCATCCGATTTTGGAAAGGGTTGGGACATGTAGTAACGACTTCAGTCGTTATTTGAGCGACTAAAGTCGCTACTACGATATTTATGCAAACCTCCGACTTCGACTACCCCCTCCCCGAATCTTCCATCGCCCAGACGCCCGTCGAGCCGCGGGATGCGTCTCGGCTGCTGGTGCTGCACCGCCAAACCGGGACGCTGGAACACCGCACCTTCCGCGAGATTGGCGGGTACCTCCGTCCCGGCGACTTGCTGGTGCTGAACCGGACCCGGGTCATCCCGGCCCGCATTTATGCCCGCAAACCCACCGGCGGACGGGTCGAATTGCTGCTCCTGCGCCGCCAGGACGAATTGACCTGGCAATGCCTCGTCGGCGGCAAGGGGTTGACGGTGGGCAAAACCGTCCAGGTGGAAGATGGCCCCTCTGCGGCAATTATCGGCCTGCTCAACGGCTCCGAGCGCCTGGTCCGCTTTGCCGACCCCATCGAGCCGTACTTTCCCAAAGTGGGCCACGTGCCCCTGCCGCCCTACATCCACGAGGAGCTGGCCGACCCGGAGCGCTACCAGACCGTCTACGCCCGCGAACCGGGTTCCGCCGCCGCGCCGACCGCCGGTCTGCACTTCACGCCTGAACTGTTGGAAAGTTTAAAGGTTAAAGGTGTGAAGGTTGCCTATGTCACCCTGCACGTCGGGCTGGACACATTTGCCCCTGTAACCGAAGACAACCCCGCAGAACACAAAATCCACACCGAATGGTGCGAACTGCCCGAAGAAACCGCCGAAGCGATCAATGCTACCCGCTCTAACGGTGGAAGAATAATTGCAGTGGGGACAACTTCGGTGAGAACGCTGGAAAGCGCCGGACAGCAGACCGAAGACCGTGGACCGAAGACCGACATCGGTCATCCGGCAACGGTCATCCATCCCTTCCTCGGCCCCACCTCCCTCTTCATCCTCCCCGGCTACCAATTCAAACTGGTGGACGCCATCCTCACCAACTTCCACCTGCCCAAGTCCACTCTCATCATGCTGGTCAGCGCCTTCGCCGGGCGCGAGACGGTTCTGAGCGCCTACCAGACCGCCGTCCGCGAAGGCTACCGCTTCTACTCGTTTGGCGATGCGATGTTGATCCTTTAACCTCGCGAGTGCGTCGCACCTTTCTATGCGGGCCAATCCCATCTGATGGATGCTCCCGTTTAGCAAGATTTGGCTCCGGGTCAGGTGCGACGCACCCTCAGCTGGAGAATTTATGACCGAACAACTTTATTTCGACGACCCCCTCACCCTCGATTTCACCGCCGAAGTGACGCAAGTGTTGGCCCTGCCCGACGGGCGCTTCGGCGCGGTCTTGCCCCGCACCTACTTCTACCCGACCAGCGGCGGCCAGGAGCACGATACCGGGAGCCTCGGCCCGGCCCGCGTGGTGGACGTGGTCAAACGGGACGGCGGCATCCTCCACGTGCTCGACCGGGAGATTGACCCCGGCCCGCATCCCGCCCGCATTGACGGGGCGCGCCGCTTCCGCCACATGCAGCACCACACCGGGCAGCACATCCTCTCGGCGGCGTTCATCGAAGTGCTGGGCATCAACTCGCTCTCGGCCAACATCAACGGCGATACGCCATCCACGATTGACCTCGACGCCGGCCAGGCCTCCATAACGGGAGCAGTTTCCGGGTCCGATCTGAACCGGGTGGAAACCTTCGCCAACGGTATCCTGTTCGAGGATCGCCGGGTCAGCTCCTATTACGTGTCCGACGCCGAGGTCCCCACCATCCCCTTCCGCAAACCGCCAAAGGTCAGCGGGCGCATCCGGGTCGTCGAAGTGGACGGGTTCGACGTCACCCCCTGCGGCGGGACGCATTGCCTGAGCACCGGCATGGTTGGGGTGCTCAAGATCGTCCGCACCGAGCGGGTCAACCAGAAGCTGCGTATCCACTTTGTGGCCGGGGCGCAGGCGCTGGATTTCTTCCAGCGGGTGCAGGCCGCCGCCCAGGGCGCGGCCGTCCGCCTCGACAGCAGCCTGGATGGGGTGGTGGAGAACGTGGAGCGTTTGCAGTCCCAATTGAAGCAGGCCAATTTCGATCTGGAGAATTTGCGTGAAATTGCGCTGGAGGCGGAAGCCGGGGAACTGGCCGGGGCCGCCGATGTGATCGGGACGCGGCGGCTGGTGACGGCCCGCTTCGAGGGACGCGACCCCGCCGAACTGCGGACCCTGGCCCAGAAACTGCGAAACCGGGCCGGGACCGTGAGCCTGCTCGCGGCTTTCGATGGGCGGAAACTCTCGCTGGTGGCTGCCTGCGCCGACGACACCGGCCTGGATGCGCGTGACCTGCTCCAAAAGCACCTGGCCCCGCTTGGCGGACGCGGCGGCGGTGAAGCCGCTCTCGCCCAGGGCGGCGGCCCGGCAGACGGGAGGGCGCTGGAAACCCTGTTCGATAATACAAAAGGCTACCTGGAAGGGTAGCCTTTTTCGACGGCGATGGAAACAGGCCAGCACGCTTGTTGGGCAACTCAACACGTCTGTTGAGCAGGTCAACACGCTTGTTGAGCACCTCAACACATCTGTTGAGCAGGTCAACACGTCTGTTGAGCACCTCAACACGCTTGTTGAGCAGGTCAACACGTCTGTTGAGCACCTCAACACATCTGTTGAGCAGGTCAACTCTTTGCCACAGAGTCACGGAGTCGCGGAGTTTTTTTCTTTTTTTCTCCGAGTCTCCGTGTCTCAGTGGCTTAAAAGGTTTGCATCACGTTTGCCCTATAACTAATGCAAGACATCTAATACCTTTTCCGAAGTCCACTATGGGGTTTTACTCTTCGTCGGGGAAATACTGGATGACCTGGTTGCCGCCCGCGCCTTTGGCCCGGTAGAGGGCCCGGTCGGCCCGGATGAGCATCTCGTCGCTGTTTTGCCCCTGCTCCGGGTAGATCGCAACCCCAATGGAAGCATGGACGTGGATGATTATTTCCTCGTGCATGATGTTGAGCGCATGGATGTCCTGGCAGAGTTGTTCGGCCCGCGTAATGGCTTCGGCGGTGGTGATTTCAGGGAGAATGAGCAGGAATTCCTCCCCGCCATAGCGGAAGGCGCTGTCGCTGCGGCGGGTCTTTTTCTGGATGACCCGGGCCGTCTCCTTGAGGGCCAGGTCGCCGACGTGGTGTCCATATTTGTCGTTGACTTGCTTGAAATGGTCCAGGTCTACCAGCAGGAAGGCGATGGAATGCCCTTTGCGGTCTGCCCGGCTGAATTCGTTCTCGAGCACGTCTGAGAGATGGTGGCGGTTGTACAGGTCGGTCAGCGCATCGCGGATGGCCTGTTCGCGGACTTTTTTCTCCAGTTGGGTGATTTCGTCGAGCTGTTTCTTGAGTTCCAGATTGGCCTGGCTCAGGCGTTCCTGGGCATCCTGCAACTCCTGGGTGCGCCCGTTGACGCGTTTCTCCAATTCACGGTTGATGGCCCGGATGCTGCGGATGCGCAGCTGCACCCCGGCTGCGATCAGGGCGAGGATCGCCAGGGCGACGAGCATACTGAACCACCACGTCCCCCACCAAGGCGGCTGGATCTCGATGACGATCTTGGCCGGGGTCTCATTCCAGACGCCGTCATTGTTCGCGGCCCGCACCATGAAGGTATAAACGCCGGGCGACAGGTTGGTATAGGTGGCTTCGGGACGGGCGAGGGGCGGCGACCAGTCCCGGTCGAAGCCGTCCATCTTGTATTGGTAGCGGTTCTTGGACGGGGACTGGTAACTCAGGGCCGCGAATTTGATCGTGAAGACGGATTGGTCGTAGCTCAAGACCAGCCGGTCCATCTGCTCGACCGGGCGCGGCAAGATTTTGTCCCCCAGCGGGACAGCCTTGTTGAAGACCTGGAATTCGGTAAAGACCACCGGCGGCAGGTACGGGTTTGGGCTGATCTCCCTGCTATGGAAATAGGTCAACCCGTTTGAGCCGCCGAAGAAGATTTCCCCGTCCGGCCCCAGGCTGGAGCTGGCGATCTGGAACTGGTCCCCTTGCAGCCCGTCGCGGGCATCATAATTGCGGAAAGTCTTGCTGCGAAGGTCGAGGTGGCTGATGCCTTTGCTGGTGCTGACCCACAGGCCGCCTTCCCCGTCCGGCTGGACGCCCATGATGGTGTCGTTCGGCAGGCCTTCGCGGGTGGTGTAGTTTTGCCATGTCCCGCCGGCGATGTCCAGCCCGCTCAGGCCGCCGGCAGTCCCGGCCCAGACCACGCCATTCTCTTCGTCCAGGTAAATGGCGTGGACCGTGTCGCTGAGGATGCTGTTCGGGTTGTCGGGTTTGTTCTGGTGGTGGGTGAAGGTTTCCGTGCGCGGGTCGAGCAGGTCGAGGCCGCCCCGGGCGGTGGCGATCCAGACCTTCCCGTCCGCGCCGACGGCCAGGTCGTAGACGGTGTCCTCGCTCAATGAATTCGGGTTTCCATCCTCGTGGTGATAGCGCTGGATTAATTTGCCGGTGACGGTATCGAAAAGGTCAAGCCCATAGCCGAGCGTCCCGATCCACAGGCGGCCTTCCCCGGCGGATTCGATGGTGGTCAGGAAGTTGCTGCTGATCACGGCCGGCGCGTCGGGGAAGTAACGGTAGGCGGTGAACCGGCCGGTCTTCGGGTCCAGGCGGTTGAGTCCCCCGCCGGAAGTGGCGGCCCACAGGGTCCCGCTTTCGTCACGGAAAACGAAGTAGATCTTGTTGTTCGAGAGGCTGGCCGGGTCGTCGGGGTCGTTGACGTAGAGGGTCATCCTGCCGGTCTCGCGGTCGAGACGGTTCAGCCCGCCGCCGAAGGTGCCGATCCAGACGATGTCGCCTTCCGAAAGGACGGAATAAACGCTGTTGGAGGAGAGCGAGTCCGGGTCGCCGGGGATGCTGCGGTAGAGGCCGAAACGGTGCAGGGTGGGGGTGAACAGGTTGACGCCCCCGTAGCGGCTGGTGACCCACAGCACGCCGGAGCGGTCTTCCGTCATCCAGAAGACGTCGTTGTTGCTCAGGCTGGAGGGGTCGTTCGGGTTGTGCTTGAAGGCGGTGAATTTCCCGGTTGCGGGATCGAACAGGTTCAGCCCGCCGTTCTCGGTGGTCACCCACAGGTTGCCGGCCCGGTCTTCGTAGATGAACCACAGGCGGTCGTCGCTAATGCTGCCGGGATCGGTCTCGTCGTAGCGGTAGGCTTTGAATTTGCCGGTCGCCGGGTCGAACAGGTTGAGTCCCCCGCCGCGCGTGCCGACCCAGAAGTTGCCCCGGCTGTCTTCCAGCATGGCCCAAACGCTGTTGCCGCTGATGCTGGCCGGGTCTTCCGGGTCGTTCCTGAAGATGGTGAAATCGCCGGTCTCGGCGTCGAGGCGGTGCAGGCCGAGGCGGGTCCCGGCCCAGATCGTCCCCTCCCGGTCCTGGTAGATGCGATAGATTACCCCGTCGGCCAGCGCCCGGGGATCGTCCGGGTTGGGGACGTAATTCGTGAATTTACCCGTCGTCCGGTCCAGGCGGCTCAGGCCGCCGCGCGTGCCAACCCAGATGCTCCCGTCCCGGTCCTCCAGCAGGGACCAGATGCTGTTGTCGGCCAGGCTGGCGGGGTCGAGCGGGTCATTGAGATACAGGCTGAAGGTCCCGGTTTTGGGGTCGTACACGTTCAGGCCGCCGGGGTCGGTGCCGATCCAGATCAACCCGTCCCGGCTTTCGAGCAGGGCGAAGGTGTTGTTGTTGCTGAGTGAGTTCAGGTTTTGGGTATCATGCCGGAAGGTGGTGAAAGTGTACCCATCATAACGGCTGAGGCCGTCTGCCGTGGTGAACCACATGAATCCTTGCTGGTCCTGCACTACCCCCAAAACAGTCGCATGCGGCAGGCCGTCTTCGACGGCCAGGTGTTCGAACCGCGCATCCTGGTATGGCGGGGTTGCACCCAGGGATGTCAAAGCCCTGGCTTCGAGCGGCGGCGCGATATTTGCAAAAAGAATGCAAATCCCCAACAATATCGACAAGACTCGCGGCTGGTTTTTCAATGAATTAACCTTTGATCTGTTTGGTTGTTATTATATGATGAAAATATTACCCAGGCCCCACCTTTTCGTTCTCATCATTTACAATAATGAAAACATAAGGAGACAGCATTTCCTCCATGACACTCGAAGCCCTGAACGCTAAAATCGTCGCCTGCCGTAAATGCCCGCGCCTGGTCGAATGGCGGGAGGCGGTGGCCCGCGCCAAACGCAAGGCCTATCAAGACTGGGATTATTGGGGACGTCCCGTGCCGGGATTTGGCGACCCGGCCGCGCCGGTCCTGGCCGTGGGCCTGGCCCCGGGCGCCCACGGATCGAACCGGACCGGACGCCAGTTCACCGGCGACGCCTCGGGCAATTTCCTGTTCCCGGCCCTGTTCCGGGCCGGCTTCGCCAGCCAGCCCGAATCAACTTCCCGTCACGACGGCCTGACCTTGACCGGCCTGTACATCACCGCCTCCGGGCGCTGCGCCCCGCCGGGCAACAAGCCGACGACCGAAGAACTCGACAACTGCCAGCCCTTCCTGGAGCGCGAACTTGAGCTTTTGCAGCCAAAGGTCATCGTTGTCCTGGGGCGGGTCGCCTTCGAAAGGATCCTGCGCATATTTAAGACGCCCAACCTGCGTAATAAATTCGCTCATGGGGCTGTCTTCAAACTGGATACCGGTCACTGGCTGCTTTGTTCCTACCACCCCAGCCAGCAGAACACCCTGACCGGCAAACTGACGGTCGAGATGTTCGATGCCATCTGGCAAAAAGCCCGTCAACTTTTGGATGGATCATGAAACGTACCCCGGTTCTGGGAGGGACTGGACAAATGATCGAAAAAAAGCTCGCCCCCGACTTCGAGTTGACCGATCTGCAGGGCCGCGCCGTCTGCCTGTCGGATTACCGAGGCCGGAAGAAAATCGTCCTGGCCTTCCTGCGCGGCTTCCTGTGACCCTTCTGCCGCGCCCATCTCGCCCGCATGAGCGAGGATTACGCGGCCTACACCGCCCGTGAGGCGGAGATCCTGGCTGTCGGCCCAAACACCCTGGAAAAATTCAAGAAATACTGGGCCGAGCAAAACATCCCCTTCATCGGCCTGCCCGACCCCAGGCGCGAGGTCGCCAGGCTTTATAAACAGGAAGTCAACCTGCTCAAATTGGGCCGCATGCCCGCCCTGATGCTGGTTGACAAGGATGGCTACATCCGCTACCAGCACTACGGCACATCCATGTCCGACATCCCGGAGAACGGGTTGATCCTGAAGTTATTGGAAAAAATATAGGTAGAGAACACCATGCATCATACTTCCAGCACCATGGGCCAGATCGCCTTCCTCGGCTCCGGCGAAACCGCCTACTCCGGCGGGCGCATCTTCGAGAGCCTGGCGAAAAACCTGCCCCAACCCTTGCGGATCGCCGTCCTGGAGACCCCGGCGGGATTCGAACTCAACGCCCCCCAGGTCGCCGGGCGGGTCGGCGATTACCTGAAAACCCGCTTGCAAAACTACAAACCTGAGATTTCGCTGGTCCCGGCCCGCAAGCGCGGCACCCCCTTCAGCCCCGACGACCCCGAAATCATCGAACCCCTCCTGACCGCCGACCTGATCTTCATGGGTGCCGGCAGCCCGACCTACGCCGTGCGCCAGTTGCAGGGCAGCCTGGCCTGGGAGGTGATCCGCGCCCGCCATCGCCTTGGCGCAACCCTGGTCTTTGCCAGCGCCGCGGCCGTCGCCGTCAGCGCCGCAGCCATCCCGGTCTACGAGATTTTCAAAGTCGGCGAGGACGTCCACGGCAAGCCCGGCCTCGACCTGTTCTCGGCCTTCGGGCTGGACATCACCTTCGTCCCGCACTGGAACAACGCCGAGGGCGGCGAAGACGTGGATACCAGCCGCTGCTTCATCGGCCTCGACCGCTTCGACGAGTTCCGCACGTTGCTGGCCCCCGGCCACGTCATCATCGGCCTGGACGAGCACACCGGCCTGATCTGGGACGTGGCGACCGGCGTGTGCCGCGTCAGCGGGGTGGGGGCGGTCACGGTGCTCAAGGAAGACGGGGAGGAAGTCTTCCCGAACGGTTCCAAATTCGACATCCGCATCCTGGGCGACTGCTGCACCTGGCCCGAACCCGAAGACGACATCCCGGCTGACGTGTGGGAACTCGTCCGCAGCGCCCGGGACGAGGCGGCTGGATCCGGCCCCCCGGCCGAGGTCCGCTCCCTGGCCGACCGGCGCCAAAAGGCCCGCCTGGACAAAGACTGGGCCGAATCCGACCGCCTGCGGGACGAGATCGCCGCCCTCGGCTGGACGGTCCAGGATACACCGGAGGGGCCAAAGCTGGTGAAGGGCAATTAGAGTTCTATCGTTTACCGGGAAAGAATAGAAATACACCACAGATAAACGCAGATGAAAAGGATTGGGACGTTTTTATCATCCATCAGCGTTTATCTGTGGTGAACTCCCCTGAAAATGGGAGGCCCATAATTAGCTTATGCCGCGTACCTGCTTCCTGTAAACCCACCCCAGCAGGAACAGGACGGCGATGACCAGGGGAATGCCGCCCAGGATCAGGATGGAAAACCAGTCCCTGCCGAATTGCAGCAGGAACCAGCCCCCAACCAGGGCAAAGACCGCCGCCCCGACCCACTCCCAGCGCCAGCCCAGGACCAGGCCAATCGTCATCACGATGGACGGCAGAAGGTGGATCAATAGGGCCAGCAGCATCCCCCAGAAGTCCAACCCCATATCGAACACGTCGAACGCGAACAGGCTGACGAACAGGATGAACAGGATAGCCAGCACACGCGGCTTCCAATACAGGCCGAGTTTCAGGATTTTGTTCATGGTGCCCTCCGAAAGCGTCTTTTCAAATCGGGGTGTGGGGTGCGGACGGGCTGCGCCTGTCTACAGCGCCCCACTTCCCCTTTCTCTTTGAGAAGAAACGTCCAAGACCATCATAGCACGGCCAGGGGTATGCGTAAAGTGGTACAATTCTGCCCTGAGAAGACCAAAAACAATATGGAGAGTACCTATGGTCAGTCAAGACCTGCTTGAAATCCTGCGCTGCCCCGCCTGTGTGCGTGAAAAAGACGGCCTGCTCGAACACTACAAGGACTCCTGGCTCATCTGCCAGGACTGCGGCCGCAAATACCCGATTGTGGACGACATCCCGGTCATGCTGATTGACGAGGGCGATAAATGGGTGGAAACGGCCAAAGAGTCCTTGCCCGTGCCCCCGCCTGCCAAATAAGGACCATGCGCGACATCCCAACCCTGCTGGCCGGCCTGACCAGCAGTGACGATACCCTCGCCGAAGCCTCCGCCCTCGAGTTGGCGGCGCTCGGCGAGGCAGCCTTGCCCGCGCTCACCTCCCTGCTCGATTCGGCGGAGGTGGACCATCGCTGGTGGGCGGTGCGGACGCTGGCCCAGTGCGAATACCCGCCGCCGGACGTGTTCCTGCGGATGCTGGAGGACCCCAGCGGGGAGGTGCGCCAGTGCGCCGCCCTGGCCCTCGCCTCCCACCCGGACCCGCAGGCCGCGGCCGCGTTAATCCGGGCTTTATCTGACCCTGATAGAATGACCGCCAACTTGGCCGCCAACGCCCTGATCGCCATCGGCGCGGAGGCCGTGCCGGGGCTGGTCGAAACCGTCCATAACGGCGGGCAGGCTGCCCGTCTCGAAGCGCTGCGGGCGCTGGCCGAAATCCGGGACCCGCGCGCCATCCCCACCATGATGAACGTCCTCGAGGAAGACTCGGTCTTCCTCCAGCATTGGGCAGAGATCGGCCTGGAAAACCTGGGCCTGAACATGGTGTATTTCAAACCTGAATAACAAATGCGAATTCCAAAATTGAACTTCAAACGCCCCAAAGTTGGGCAGCTCATCTTCGGCGTGGTTGCCCTGGCGCTCTTGATCGCCACGTTCGTCTTTGTGCGCAACTTTACCATGTGCTGGAGGTTGACCTCGCTGCCGGGCATTGCCCCGTCACAATGCGGCACTACCCAGAGCACCGGCCCCGACTTCCTGGTTGACGAAGAGGGCACGCCGATTGCGCCTCCGCCTATTTCGACGGAGGTGGCTGCTCCCGAAGTCACCCTGCCCCCCGCCTGGGACGGCGCCAGCCGGATCAACATCCTGCTACTGGGCCTGGATTACACCGACCTGCGGGCCGGCGAGGGCGCGCCACGCTCCGACACGATGATCCTGTTGACCATTGACCCATTGAGCCGCACAGCCGGGATGCTCTCGATCCCGCGTGACCTGTGGGTGAACATCCCCGGCTCGGGCTACGGCAAGATCAACACGGCTTATTCGATCGGCGAGGGGGCCAAACTGCCCGGTGGCGGTCCGGGGCTGGCGGCCAAGACAGTGGAGCAGTTCCTGGGGGTGAAGGTGGACTATTACGCCCAGGTGGATTTTTACGTTTTTGTGCGCATCATTGACGAGATCGGCGGCGTGAAAATTGATGTGCCTGAGGACATCGAAGTTGACCTGATGGACAACAAGCCTCCGAAGATCATCGAGGCGGGCCGCTACACCCTGAACGGGGCTTACGCCCTGGCCTATGCGCGGGCGCGTCACACCAAGGGTGGGGATGTGGACCGGGCACAGCGCCAGCAGCAGGTGATCTTTGGCATTCGGGACCGGCTGCTGGAGCCGGGAAACCTGCCTACTCTCGTATCAAAAGCTCCAACGTTGTACCAGGAGATTTCAGCCGGTATCCGCACCAACCTGGCCCTGGACGACGCCATTCGGATCGGGCTGCTGGCGCTGGAGTTGCCGTCCGAGAGCATCAAGCGCGGCCTGATCACCTTCGAGAACAACATGATCATCCCGACCAAATCGCCGACCGGGCTGGATATCTTGAAGCCCATCATGGAAAATATCCGCATCGTGCGGGACGATATTTTCACCACGGGCGGCGCGCTCTCGCCGACCGCCCAGGGCGAACCCCTGGAGCTGGCGAAGCAGGACGGGGCGCGGATCTACGTCTTGAACGGGAGCGGGGTCAACGGCATGGCCGAGACGACCGGCCAGTACCTGCTGAATCAGGGTTTGAACATTACCGGGGTGGGCAACGCCGGGCAGGTCTACTCACGCTCGGTGATCGTGCTGCACACCGGCAAAGTCTACAGCCTGCGCTACCTGCGGGACCTGTTCCAGGCGACAGCCGGGGCGCAGTTGAGCATCCAGTTCGACCCCAATGCGGCTGCGGATATCGAAGTGTACGTGGGCAACGACTGGGCCAACAACAACCCGATGCCGTAGCCTCCCAAAATACGACAGCCCGTCTCCGGTGTGGAGGCGGGCTGTTTTGATTCAGGCCTAAAGCTCGGAGTCCAACGTTTCCCAACGTTGGGACGGTTATCGAAAATCAGGAGATTTTCGACTTCAAAAACCGTTCTGTTACGGCTGCCGGAAGATGATCTCGATGCTGCCCAGGTAGGGGACGCCGTCGGGGGTGCGGCAGGCGGGGGCGCGCAGGTTTTCGGCGCTGGCGCTGGGGACGGTCATCCGCAGGCTGTAGGTGACGTCAGGTTGCATCACGTAATCGGCGTAGCCGTCGCCCAGCTCGGGCTTGAAGCCGGTGTAGAAGGTCTCTTCGTCCCCGGCCCACGAAATGACCAGTCCCGCCCCGGCGACGGGTTTGCCGGAGGCGTTCAGCACGGTGACGCGCAGCAGGCCGTCGGGCAGGGAGGGGTCGCAGGCTTCGCGCTGGTCGTGGACGAGGAAGGGCGCGCCGACGGTGGGGGTGGCGGTCAGGGTGGGACGGGGGGTGAGGGTGTGG
>DIDQ01000005.1:58054-59142 GCA_002418215.1 Anaerolineales bacterium UBA5796 | reverse complement strand
TATGATGTTATGATGGATGACACTTATCTGTTACGTCAAACTGTTGATTGGATTCGATCGAGAAAAAGCCCAATGAGTCCAATATTGACAGGAATCTTTTGGTTTCATCAGCAGAAAAAATTTTTTGTTCCCCGCTGATAAGCATTTGCCCATCGCCATATAAAATAATTACTGGATGCTCAGGATAATCGGCATAGAACATATCGAAATATGAAAGTTGGCCTACTTCATAGTACTCAAAAACAACATTTTTAGTGGGATAAGGCGGGAAGGGGGTAAAGGTCGGGGTGGGGGGCAACTCAGATGGTTGAACTCTTGTTGGCGTCGAAATTATAGTAGATGTTGCTGTTGCTGTAAAACTTGGTTTTGGTGTAAGAGATGGAAAAACAGTGGGGATGTCTTTTTGCCCACCGCAAGAGGAAAGAATTATACAAAGTACCACTGAAAGCAAGAATAACTTTTTCATTCGCTTATTGTGCAAAGAACCAGCCAACTATGTGATAAGCAAGAATTTCTTATAAAACATCCCTGTGCGGCATGTTATCCAGAACGAACCCACATAACAGCCTATATCCAAAATTATACGTCCATTTCATTCGAGAGACAACCAAATGGCTCGATCCGATTACAACGCGGCGGCCTCGCCGTCAAAAGCCCATTGGATACCTGATCCGATATCCACTTATCCGCTATCCCATCCGCTGCCCACCTCTCGGGCCTGACCCAAACCAGATACTTCACGATTAAATCGTGAAGGTACACGATTGCAAACATGAAGGTACACGATTTAATCGTGAAGGTACACGTTTTACAACGAGAAGTATCACGATTCGCCTTGTACCCCCTGGTCCATCAAAACAGCCCCCCGGTTTCCATAAAACCGGGGGGCTTGGTGGGATCAGGCTTTTTCGAATTTCAGGATCTTGAGCACATCCTTGAACAAAAGCCCGGGGTTGCCCAATTGCCGATAAAGCCTATTAACTGATGTTACGCAACAGTATCCATTTGCGCTCCATGGAAACCCTTACCGCACGCCCCGCCCGACGATAAAACCGTCGGGCTACTCTTACGAAGCCGCCTGTGGCGGC
>DIDQ01000005.1:21654-57971 GCA_002418215.1 Anaerolineales bacterium UBA5796 | reverse complement strand
GTGAGTGCGTAACATCAGTGATTAAGACCGTCCCGAAGGTTTCGTTCATAAGAACGCCCTCACTACGGGACCTTCGGGATGACAGACCTGCTTTGCATAAAACGGCTATGGGGATTTCCGCCGTTTTCAACAGACTTGACCCGGTTTTGAGCAATCCAACTCGTCCAGACACGGCTCTGCGACCCTATTCAGAATTGCGGTTCCCGAAAAGGCTGTGTTGAGTGCGTTCACTGGATTATTGCTTCTGGTTAGCCAAGGCTGATTACTCCTAAGATAAGACCAACTGCGCCTAATATAACGCTTATTACTCCAAGCCAAAAGGAAACTCTTACAACTACTTGGGGATGCTGAGCAGAAGCCAGTAACCTTCCTACCAGATTATCTGCACCTGAAATTTTGAGTTCGCACTCAGATTTAGTAGTCAATTCCCCCAAATATCTTCGATACCATTCGTTTATTACTAATGCGGGAGAATTATCATGAATCGTCAATCTTCCGCCTCCCCTGGTGTTGTAATACTTGAGAAAGTTTTCGTCAATGTGTAGTATCTCGCAGTAAACCTTCTTCTGAGTATCGGGATTATGAAGGCAAACAACTGATCTTTGTCGAAATTTGGGCACATTAGTCCAAATCCATCCTGAATTGATGTCTTCACGCAGAGCAGCATGGATCGAATACTTCATAGATTGCTCTCACTTTCTTTATTAAACATTTCTTCAAAAGTTGCAAGCACCCAACTCGCGATTCAGCGGTTCGCATAACGCCTTTTGGGTAAACCGCATAACGTCCCAATAGCGGTTCGGCAGTCAGGCGGTGTTGGATCAATACTCGCTAAACAAATTATATGTCCCCGCTCCTCAAAGGTCAACCGGGTATCCCGCGCCCCACAGGGCTTGCTTCAAACAGAATACCCCATCAGTGCCATGCTGGTCGCAACAAACGCTCCCTCAGAGTGACAAAACCCGGCCGTGACTCCCCTGCAAGAAGGTCAAAATCTTTAACGCTAAGACGCCGAGCCGCAAAGTCGCCAAGTTTTGTAATTTAAATTTACGCAAATCGCCGTTTACAAGCGAAAAAAGTACGTTTTTGGAAACAAAAACAGGTTTTCTTTGCGCCTTTGTACTGTGGCGACTTTGCGTTAAGGTTTTTGCAGTAGAGACGGCCGTGTATTCAGCCATCCTCGGGATGGCCGTCTCCTGTTTGGAACATGCCCGAAGACTGCTCAAGCCGCCAACCCCGGCAGCGTCCCTGCCGGGGCGCCTCGCTAAGGACGCCGCCTCAAGCGCAAAATCACTGGATACTGGATACTGAACACCGGTCACTACTTCCGGTCCACCACCGCCTTGGCCAGCTTGACGGCAATGCTGCCGCCGGGGACGACCATGCCCAGGGCGTCGGCGGTCACGTCGAAGAGCAGGTCACGCGTCACCATGCCCTTGAGCTGGCTGCCAAGCTGGTCGCCGAGCTTCTTCCCGCCGGCGCGGGTCTCGCCCGTCACCGCGTCGAACTCCAGCACCATCCGCTTGCCTTTGGCGGCCCACTCGTACTCCAGGGCGTAGACCGGGCGGAAGTTCAACTCGATGGTCTCCAGGTCCACCCGTTCTTCGAGGATGACTTCGGCCTGCACCGGGCGGATCATCTCCGAAAGCACGGCCCGGACGACCGCCGTAGCCCGCGCCTGGGGCGGCACCACCAGCGTGCCAGACGGGGCGAAATGCTCCCAGTCCGAGATTTCGCTCTTGGGCTGGGACAGGTAACGGGTCAGGTCGGACCGGACGCCGGAGCCGTCAAAAGTGAAGCTGGCGCGGCGTTCCTCGACGCAGTGCTCGATCCCGTTTAAGGTGATATTTGCCCCGCCCCTGGCCGAGGCCGTGACGGGCAGGTCCTGGCCGAGGGCCGTCACCCGCTGCACCTCCGCCCCGCTGACCGGGACGGTGAAGGTCTTGCTGCGGTCGTAAGCCGTGCGGACGGCGGCGTTGACCAGCCAGAAGGCTTCGAGGCGGCTCTCGCTGGAGACCAGTTGGATCTCCTCCAGCTTGGGGCGCGAGAGCAGCGCCCCCACCGTCCCCGCGACCAGGCTGGCCTTCTTCTGCTCGACCCGGTCGTGGGCGATTTCCAGCGTAAATTGGGGGATGAGGTGGAAAGCATGTTCGGCAGCCAGATGAATTTCCATGGGAGTCTCCTTCTAACCTTGATAGGCGTAAGACGATATTCATATCGTCTCACCCTCCCGCAATGGACGGGACCAGGCGCAGTTCGTCGGCCTCGGCGAGCGGGGTATCCAGCCCCTGCAAGTCCCTGACGTTGGCCTCGCCAATGAACAGGTTGACGAAGGCGTGGAGCGTACCGTTGTTCCTGTACAGGTGCGGCCTGAGCGCCGGGAACTGCGCCACCAGCCCGGCCATGGCCTCGCCGACGGTGGAACCGGTTACGGGGATTTCGTCCAGGCCGCCGGTGTAGTAGCGGAAGGGGGTGGGGATTTTGATGAGGGGCATGGCTTGATTCTAACGCGAATTACGCAAACGAATGAATAATAGACATTATTGGTGATAACACGCAAACACCGTCCCGAAGGATTGTTTCGAACACTCCAGGGCTTAACGGCAACCCTTCGGGACGTTCTTCCCAATTGCCGATAAAGCCTAATATTTATGTCTTAACTGCCCAGGCTTGCAGGTTTTTCGCCTGACTCGGCGGGCTGAAGCCCTGCCTCAGTACGAAAAAGCCCTTCGGGCTGCTGAAAAGTCGGCCTTTGGCCGACTTCCATGAACTGAGGCAGGGATTTATCCCGCCGGAACATGCCGGGAGGCCAGATGGCTGAGCAGTTACTTCATGTCCTGAGCTTGCCGAAGGAAAGCAGTCTCCTCCTCGAATGGAAGATTGCTTCGGCGGAAGTTCACCGCCTCGCAATGACATTAAGAAGCGCATTCGCGTTAGAATGCTTCGATAAAAACAAAGGAGAAACCATGTCAGAACAAACCTCCCCCGAACCGACCGTCGGCGCGTTCATCTTCAACCCGCAAGGCGAGATATTGCTGGTGCAGTCGCACAAGTGGCGGGGCAAGTGGGTCGTCCCTGGCGGGCACGTGGAACTGGGCGAAACCCTCGAAGAGACCCTGCGCCGCGAGGCCCGCGAGGAGACCGGGCTGGAAGTCTACGACCCGGAGTTCATCAACTTCCAGCAGTTCATCTACGACCCGGCTTTCTGGAAACAGCGTCATTTCATCTTTTTCGATTTCGCCTGCAAGACCGACCGCACCGACGTGACCCTCAACGACGAGGCCCAGGCTTACCTCTGGGTGCGGCCCGAACAGGCGCTGGAGATGGACGTGGACGACTATACCGCCACCTCCATTCGGATCTACCTGGCGAAGAGCGAAGATTAACCACAGAGATCACCCTTCGGCTTTGCTCAGGGTAAACTCCGGGCACAGGGAATTGAAAAGGTGGCTCTCCCGTATTGGGCGGGAAAGAGCCTCAACACAAAGGGCACAAAGGCTCTCAAAGGGAGAAAAGCCGCAGTGCCGCACGTGTTTTCCCTTCGTTACCTTTGCCTGCACTGGGCCGCAGGCACACGTGTGTTCCTTCGTGTTTCAAAAGGTTTTCTCAGTGCTCTCCGTGTGCTCCGTGGTGAAAATCAAACTTCGGAGACCGCCACCTCGATTGGGAAGTGGTCGCTGAAGCCGGTCTCGTCTACGGGTTTGCCCATCCCGCCAAAAGGACGCGGGGCGGGGTATTCGCCCTTGCGCACCATTTCAGGGAAGGCCAGCACCCGCACCGTTTCGGGCAAGGCCCTGATCTTGCCGCTCTTCTTGACCATATTTTTGTCGGCCAGGAACTGGTCGAGCAGGTTGGGCAGGTTGTCGAAGTAGAACGACCCGTAGCCGCTCCCCATCAGCGGCCACATCAGGTTGTGGAAGTAGGGGTTGGTCCCGTTGAGCACTTTGGCGGCGCTGCGCAGGGCCAGGGCATAGTTGACCAGCGAGCGGTCGAACGGCTCGTCGTTGAAATCGCCCATCGCCAGCACCGGCGTGTCCTTGCCGTGGACCTCCCAAATGCGTTGGTGGAAGTAGGCCAGTGTCTCACCCGCAATCGCCCGGTAAGCCGCCGATTCCAGTTCGCCGCCGCTGCGGGAGGGCCAGTGGTTGCCGACCACCACGAGACGGCGGTTATTGGCCGTCATGAAGTTGACCTGGACGATGTCCCGCGTAGCCGTGCGGCGCATGACCACGTGGTCGAAAACGGCCTCGACCTGGAAGAGGCCCCCGTCATAGATGAAGGCCACGTCAATCCCGCGCTTGTCGTCCGTATCCTGGTGGACGATCTGGTAGCCGCGTCCAAGCGGGGCCAGCGCGCCCACCAACAGGTCCAGCACGAAGCGGTTTTCCACCTCGCACACGCCGAGCAGGTCGGGGCCGCGTCCCCCGTTCATCTGGCGGATGATGGACGCAAGTTGGGCGATCTTGCGGTCGAGCCGGGCCTGCGTCCAGCCCTTGATGTCCTTCTTGATGGCCCGGGCCACTTTCTCACTGCGGCGCGCAGGCGGGGCATTCTCGATATCGAACAGGTTCTCGACGTTCCAAAACGCAAGGTGGTATTCGGTCGGCATGGTTACTCCTTTCGGGTTTTCATTTACAGTGCTTCACGAAAATTTTCAGGCTTCTTTTGCATCTTTTCATAATCTCCTGATTAAGTATAGGGGGAACGCGGTTCGAATGCAATCCACCCCAAATTGATCCTTGTTATTTGACCCAAACAGTTGTACAGTAAAGCCAGGAAATCAGACCATTTCAATCCATTTTGCCGCGAAAGGGAAGAACCTGCATGAATGCTCTCGACGATAAAATCCAACCTGTGACCCGTTTTGTCGCCATCCTGGTCGTTCCATTTTTGTGGCTGGCTTTCATCATTTTATATTTCTTCCCCGACGCCACCGGCGAGCGGTTCGCCTGGGCCATCAAGCCGCACATGACCGCCCTGTACATGGGCGCGGGTTACCTGGGCGGGTCGTGGCTCTTCATAAACGCCATTATCCGGGACAAATGGCACCGGGTTGCGGGCGGGTTCCTGCCCATCACGGCCTTTACCTGGGCCATGATGATTGCCACCTTCCTGCACTGGGACCGCTTCGCCCACGGCCGCGCCGGGTTCTACGCCTGGCTGATCCTCTACATCGTGACGCCGTTCCTGGTCCCCGGCCTGTGGGTTTTCAACCGGCGGATGGATCCCGGGAAACCCGAACCGGACGATCTCATCAACCCCGCCTGGATGCGCTGGCCGCTGACCCTGTTCGGACTGGCCGGCCTGGGGTTTACGCTGGCAGCTTTCCTCGTCCCGGAGTTGATCATCAACGCCTGGGCCTGGACCCTGACCCCGCTCACGGGCCGCGTCCTGGCCGGGTGGGGCATGTTGTTGAGCGTGGGGGGCATCGTCATGGCCTTCGAGCGCCGCTGGAGCGCCTGGCGGGTCCCGCTGCAAAGCATCATCATCTGGCACGTCCTGGCGCTGGTCGGCGCAGCCTTCAACGCCGGGGACTTCATCAACGGCCCGTTCAATTGGTTCATCGTAGCCACGACCATCGTCCTGGCCGGCCTGATCGGGCTGCTGGTTACGATGGACCGGAGGCGGATACCCCGTTGAAAAACGCCCCAAATCGCTGTATAAAATAAGTGCAGTCTAAATTTTGGGACTGTTTTCGCAGGAGGTCTGCCATGCAAGACATAACCCAATTCGACCGGCAATTGGGCGGGGCGATGCAAATGGTTGTCACCCATCTGCGGCTGGGGTATCCCACCCGGATGATCTTCGAGAAATTGGCCCAGACCCTGCCCCAACCCGCCGCAGGCATATTCCACAGATTAGCCACCCTGACCTACACCGAGATGGAAATTATCACCGAGTTGGAGCACATCAACCAGGAAATCCCATCCGAGCACCTCAGGCAGGTGGTGACTGCCCTCTGGCAGCACCACTACCGGGGCGGGGAACTGGCCGACCGGCTGGAACCCGTTGCCGAGGAGATCGTCCGCAAAGCCGGCCTCGACCCGGACGTGCGCGCCCAGATCAACGTCCTGAGACAGATGGTGGCATCCGAAGCCAGGTAATTGTCTGGAGTCAAAAGTCTCCTGATTTTTGATGTCCAACGACGGGAGCGTTGGAGTCCAGCATTGCCCGGCGGGGCGTTTTACTGTATAGTTATTCTATGAACACACCCAAGATCACCCGCCCGAAGTTTCCCCCAGGCTATGCGGATAAACCGAAATCAGAAGTCTCCTGGAACTATGTCGTCCAGCGCCTGACCGAGTCTAAAAATTATTGGTTTTGCTCCACCCGTCCCAACGGACGCCCCCACGTCGTCCCGCGCTGGGCCGTCTACCTGGACGAAAAAATCTATTATGACGGCAGCCCGGAGACCCGGCACGCCCGCAACATCGCCGCCAATCCCCACGTCACGGTGCATCTCGAAAGCGGGAACGAGGCGGTCATCCTCGAAGGGACCTGCCATCCTGCCGGGAAACCGGACCCGGAACTGGCCCAGCGCCTGTCGGCCGTTTACCGGGCCAAGTACGGCCCCGAAGGCTATGCCCCAAAGCCCGACCAATGGGAGGAAGGCGGGCTGTACGTTTTCACCCCCCGCCAGTGCATCACCTGGACGGTCTTCTTCGAAAACCCGACCAAGTTCGTGTTCGATGAAGAAGGCTGACAGTGGCAGGATCGAAAAAGAGCGAGTCCAGACGACTCGCTCTTTTTTTTACTTACAGGTCATCCCAGGCTACTGCTGGGTTTCGATGATGGCCTCGGCAGCCTTGTCATTGAGATCCGCCAGCAGGGTCGGGATGTCGGCGGGATCGCCTTGCAGGATGGCGTTGAAGATGTCACCCACGGTACGGCGGACGCTGGTCCAGGAGGGCCAGGCGGGTTCGGCCTTACCGTATTGCAGGAAAGACAGGCCGTAGGCCCAGATCGGGTTGGATTCGCTGTAGGAGGCCAGGAGCGGGACGGCGTCGCTGCGGGTCGGGTAGTAGGCGCTGCCCTCGATCCATTTGACCTGGACTTCGGGGGAGGTCAGGTACTTGATGAAGACCCAGGTCGCCATCATGCGTTCGGGGCTGGTGTTGGCGATCGCAACGTACTGGCCGAACAGGTTGACGGACTGGCCGCCATCCTTGCCGGGGAAGGGCGCGATGGTCCACTCGTCTTTGATGGCGTCGGCGGCGTCGAATGCGGCGATCTGGTAGGGCAGACCGGCGGTGGAACTCATGGTGAAGAGCGCCTTGCGGGTGGCGAACTCAGGGTTCGGGTAGGACTCGGTCGGGTAGGCGCAGCCGGCATCCCACAGGTCCTTCATGAAACTGGCCGCATCCACGACCGATTGGGCGGTGAAGTCGTAGCCGGAGCTGTCCGCATTTTGCATGTTGCCGCCGTTGGCGAATACGAAGGAGGCCACATTGGAAGCGCCGGCGTAGAGCACCAGGCCGCCCGTGCCGTCATTGTCGGGGTTGTCGTCGGCGTTGTTGGCTTCGGCAGCCGCGCAAGCCTGGGCCTTGAACTCTTCGTAGTTGGCAGGCGGGTTCTCGAAACCGAGTTCCTTGGCCCAGCCGGAGTTGTAGAAGAGCACGTTCTCAGACTGGCTGATGGGGAAGGCGAAGAAGGTGCCGTCCGGGGCCTTGCCGCCGTTGATCGCGCCTTCGAAGTAAGCGGCCTGCTCTTCGGCGGTCAGCCCGAAGTAAGAGTCGTTGATGTAGGGGTTCAGGTCAACGACCGCATCCACCGCATACCAGTTGGCCATGGCGTTGGTGTAACCGGTCACCAGGTCGGGCAGGTCGCCGGACTGGACGGCGGCGTTGAAGGCGTCTTCGAGGTTGCTGTAATTGCCCTGGTCAACCGCGTTGACGGTAATGCCCCACTCGTTGGCGGCGTTGAAATCGTCCACGATGGCGAGCATGGTCTCGTTGGGCAGGCCGGTGCCCCAGACGTGCCAGAAGTTGACGGTCTGGCCGGTCGGGTCAATTTCGGGAGCCATCGGCTCTTCGGTCGGGGCCGCAGTCGGTTCTTCGGTCGGTTGAGGAGCCGTTGTGGGTTCTTCGGTCGGCGCGGGAGGTTCAGCGGTGGGCGTTGCAGCCGGGCCGCAAGCCGCCAGGACCAGCGAGAACACCACGACAAGCAGGGATACTGCTTTGAACAATTTGGTAGACATTTCTCTTTCTCCTTTGAATTGGATGATCTGAACTACGAACGATCGAGCTGTTTTTATTTCCTGGGAAATCACCTCCTTTCGGATCAGCCTTTCAGTCCACTGCGGGCAATGCTTTCGGTGAACTGTTTTTGGGCGAAAAAGTACAAGGCCAGGATGGGCAGGATGGCGATGACCGCGCCGGCCATCATCAGGTTGAGCATTTGGCCCGCCTCGTCTATGAAACTGACCAGCCCCACCGCAATGGGACGCCAGTCCGGCGAGTTGGTCACCAGCATCGGCCAGGCGAGCGCGTTCCAGGTGCCGATGAAAGACAGGATGACGATGACCATGATCGGGGCTTTCGACAGGGGCAGCACCACCTGCCACAGGAAACGCAGGTGACCGGCCCCGTCAATCTGGGCTGCGTCGTACAGTTCGTCCGGGATCTGGGCGAAAAACTGACGCAGCAGGAATATCGAGAAAACGCTGCCCATGAATGGGATGGTCAGGGCGGGCCAGTTGTTGATCCATTTGAGCGGGCCGATTCGTCCCAGCCAGGTGACGGTCAGGAAATTGGGGATGATCGTGACCATGGCCGGGATCATCATCGTACTGAGCATGACCGTAAAAATAAAATCGCGTCCGGGGAATTTGATGCGGGCAAAGGCATAGGCGGCGAGGATGCTGAAGGTCAGTTCCCCGGCCAGGGTCAGGAAGGTGATGCGGACGCTGTTCCACAAATAGAGCGAGAAGTTGGCTTCTTTCCAGGCGTTGACGTAGTTCTCCAGGTGGATCTCCGAAGGCCACAAGCGCGTCCCTTGCGCCTCGCCCAGGGACATCAACGAGGTCGAGATCATCCAGAAGAAGGGGAAGACGGCGACGACCACGCCCAGGCTGAGGAACAAATAGGTCGTTACTTTGCGGGCGATGATCCAGGCGGGCCGACGGCGGCGGCTGGAAAAGCTGACGTATTTAGCCATAGAACACCTTCGATCCCTGGATTTTGTTGTTGAAGTAGGTCAGCAAAAGGATGATGGCAAACAGCACGAAGGCCATGGCCGAGGCGTAACCATAGCGCAGTTTCTCGAAGAATTCGGTGAAAATGACCACACTGAAAGTATCGGTCGTGCCCAGGGCGGCCTCCAGGCGCATGACCCAGATGTGGTTGAAGGCTTTGAACGTCCCGATGACCGAGATCAGGGTCAGGAAGTAGGTGGTCGGGGAGAGCATCGGGAAGGTGATGTAACGGAAAACCTGCCAGGAATTGGCCCCATCCACTTCGGCGGCTTCGCTCATTTCCTTCGGGATATTGCCCAGCCCGGCCAGGTAGATGACCGTGTCGTAGCCGACAAAGACCCAGATGGAGTAGATCATGATGACCACCAGCGCCAGGCTGGGTCCGTCGGCCCAGGAGGGCCAGTTTTCGAAGCCCCAGCCGGTCGCCATCAGGCGGAAGATACCTTTCGGCTCCCACAGCCATTGCAGCGGATCGAGGCCCAGGAAACGCATCCCGGCGTTGATCGGAGCCTGCAAGCGGTTGGAAAATAATTGGCGGAAGACGGCCGCGCTGGCGACCGCAGGCGTCACGTAGGGCATGAAGAACATCATGCGGAAGAACTGCGAGCCTTTCAACTTTTGGAAAAGCAGGATGGCCAGGAAGATGGAGATCCCAAGCTGGAACGGGATCGTTCCCATCGAGTAGAAGAGCGTCGCCCGCAAGCCCACCCACAGGTCCGGGTCGCCCGAAGCGACGACGACCGGCAGTTCGCCGACCATGATCCACCCGCCGACAATGAAGACCATCGCCCCGGCCAGCCGCAGGATGAACAGGATAGCGCCATCCTGTTCGTGGGCGCGGCCCCAGAGCTTCCAGCCGATGAAGAGCAGGACGGCCCCGGTCGAAATGCTGACCAGTTGCGGGGTGATGCCGGGGTCCGTCCCGGCCTGGACTGCGGCGTCGTAGGCGGCCATCATCTGCGAATAGACGTAAGGCAGCAATATCACCGCTGCGCCCACTCCCAGCCAGCCGGCCGCCAGCCCGAACTGGCGCTGCGGGTTTTCGGGAACGCGCCACAGGTAGACCGCAATCAAAAAAGCGACCACGGCCGCCGCGGCGGCCCACAACATGGCCGCCCGCGCCGGGAGCACGCTTTCAGCCGCGAAGGCTTCGTTGAGCAGTTGCACGAACAGTTCCCGGGTCTTTTCGACGCCGCGGATCTTGTCGGCGATGTCGAGGATATTGGGCAGCAGCGCCACCGTCCAGCGGACGAAGCCCAGGCCGGCTGCCGCCAGCAATATCCCCGGCAGGTTCAGCAGCCAGAAGTGCAGCGGCCTGTCGCTCATCGAGCGGTAGACCCGCCGGAACTGGAAGAAGGCCCAAACCAGCGCCCCCACCCCGACGGCGAAGATCAGCAGGTAGGCCAGCGGGCCGATTGCCAGGGTGTAATTGTCCAGGCCGATGATGTCGCCGCGCTTGAGCCGCCAGCGGTGCATGCTGACGAAAAGGGCAAAACCGACCGGGAAGATGCCGAACATGAAGATCAATATCCCGGCCGGGGCGATCATCAAATAGGCCGTCAGGTTTTCGCGCCAATGGCGCAAACGGCGCGGGGTCAGCCAGCCGCTCAAGCTGCGTTCTTCAAGGGGACGTGCTTCAATCGCTTCCACGATGGCTCCTCGGGAATGAATTATGGGTATATTATACCCATCTCATTTTTCGGGCAAGTTAACAGCAGGTAAACCGTGATATTACCAGGCAACTTCCGCGCCGGGCGGGAAGGGCGAGGGGCCGCGCGGGAACGAAAACCCCGCCGCGCCCGGATGCCCGCCGCCGCCGTATCTCTTGGCGATGACCGACACGTCCACTCTGGCGGAAAAGAGCGTGACCGTCGTCATCAGGCCGCCGGCCTGCATCTCGTCCACGTAGGTGTAGACGATGTCGTAGTCCCGGTCGCGGCCGTAATCGCCGATGTCACCGTTGCCCTTGACGTTGACCGCTAAAGCGCGATACCCCTCGAACCGGACCTCGAAACTGCGGGCGTTCATCAGGCCTTCGACGCGTCTGAGGCTGACTTCCCTTAACCGCCGCCCTTCTTCGGTCATCTTTTCGACCAGGGCCAGATCGTCTTCGAGCAGCGGCTTCCATAATTTATCGGTGTAGGCGTGGTTGTCCCAGTTGTAGAGGCTCGCGTTGAACGGGCCGGTGTCTTCCTCGGCCCAGCGCCAGATGTCGCGGTCGCCGACCAGCACGACCGCCCGCGGCACGGGACGGTCGGGGAAGAAGTAGCGCCAGGTCAGCACGCAGGCCGCCTCCGACAGGTCACGGATGCCGGGCCAGTCGTCGGCGATGCCGGCGAATTCCTGCATGGCGCTCTTGTGGTGGTCTATCCAGACCAGTTCGCGGCCTTCGGCCAGGCGCAGCATGTCCGCGACCGGGAAGGAGAAATCCACCACGATGATCTTTTCGGCCTTCGCGACCGCCTCCCAGGGGATCGGCGCGCCGTTGTAATCGCTCTCGATCAGGGTCACGGCCTTGCCCAGGGCATGGCGGACGATGGCGCCGCTGGCGCGCCCGTCGGGGTCGTTGTGGTGGAAGCAGATGATCTTTTTCATTTTCGATAAGTTTTGATGGAAACCTGTAATGCGAGATTTATCTCGCCTGTGAAGCGACATAAATGTCGCGTTACGGAGCCAGAGATGGGATGATACTACCGTCCACGCTGGGGGCGGGGGCGAAGCCGAGCAGGGCGGCTATCGTCGGGGCGTAGTCCAGGATGCGGACGGGCGGGATGAGGGCGCTCAGTTGCGACACACCGGCCCCGGCGGCGATGAAGATGGTTCGCATTTCAGTCAAGGTGCTGTCGTAGCCGTGCTGGCCGTAGAAATCGGCGGGGTCGAAGACGTTGTCGTTGCCGCGCCAGCCGTCCAGGTGGTAGCCGGGAGCGGCCTGGGCGAAGACGTCGCCCGAATTGGCGGAATCCAGGCCCAACGGTCCCAGCTCGCTCCGCAGCAGGACCCGCTCGAAGACGGGATCGCCCGTCTCCGGGTCGGCCAGATGGGTCAACAAATCCGCAATCTGCGCCTGGATTTGGGGATACTCGTCGGCAGTCACCGTCCCGCCGCCCTTCTCGCGCCCGACAAGATTGATGTAAACATGCACCGCCCCGCCGGAACAGATGGCGAAGGCTTTGGTCTGGTCGAGCACGACGTAGTTCTGGCTGTCGAGGGTCAGCAGCCCGGCGTTTTCGAGGATGGTGTTGACGTAAACGCGGCTGTGGATGGGGGCCATGCCGTGATCGCCAACCAGCATGACGGTGGTGGTTTCGAGGTCGAAGGCGTCGAGCATGAGACCGAGCGAGGCGTCGGCGATTTGGGCGGCCTGCTCGTAATAGCCGCGATAAATTTCGGCCCGTTCGGGCGAATAATCCATCTGGCGCGGGTCCACCATCAGGAACTGGTGCCCGGCGGAGTCGAACGGGTCCTGCCAGGTCAGCAGCAGGTCGGGGTGATAGGTCTCGTAGACCCAGGCGGCGACCCCGGCCATGTAGGCGGACTGGCGCTGCATCAGGTACAGGTCGTCTTCGGGAGTGATCCAGCCGTGCTCCACGGCGTAGGAATCCGGCCCGGCCGGGAAGGGACCGAATTGGGCGTTGAGCGCCTCCAGCAGTTCCTTCGGCTCGGCGGTGTTGCGCTCCACGCCGGTGTGGTAGAGGGTGACGCTCTCGGATGTGATATTTTGGATGAGGAAATCGGCCCCGGAGTAGGCCCGCTTGAGCAGGACCAGCGGCCCCCACTCGCCCTGCTTGAGCGTTTGGGCCGGGTCTGCGCCGGAGGGTTCGGTGTTAAGCGCGACCGTGTCGTAGTTCTCGGTTGCGTCGTCGGTGGAGTCGGAGACGTAAAGGTAAACCTTGCCTACGTTCTGGATGGTGAAATCGCCCGCCAGCGCCGGGCTGTACGAAGCCGGGACGTCGCTCCAGCCCTCGGCGGCGGACAACGAGACGTTCCATTGCTTGGAGTAAGCGTCTTCGATGCCGTAGCCGATGGTGTAATCGGCCAGTTGCCGGTCGTGGGCGGGCGACCCGCCGACGAAGAAGACTGCCGCGGTGGTCAATCCTGCTTTGGAGGCCGTGACCCAGACCGGCTCGGCGTCGGTCATTTGTTCCTCGAAACCGACCCGGTACCAGTAGAAGTCGTCGCCGGTGACGTGGAAGCTGTTCGAGACGATCCCGGTGCGGGCCGGGAACGAGCCGGATGAGATGCTGTTGTGCGCGGCAGCCGTCAGCGAGGGGTCTATGCTTTGGGCGTATTCGGCCCGGAGTCCCGCGGCGGCCAGCGAGGCAAAGTTCGGCATCCGGCCCCCGTCCATCAGGCTGTAGACCAGGTCGGCACGGGAGCCGTCCCAGGAGATCAAAACGACCGAACGCCGGGCTGGTTCAGGGGTCAAGGTGGGCGGTTCGGCGGTTTCGGTCGCGGGGGGCTGGGTGGGCGGGTTCGGGGTCAGGGTAGGGGGCGTGGGCGTTGCGGGCTGGCAGGCCTGCAAGACCAGGGCCAGGAGGGTGATGAACAGGGCTTTTTTCAAGTCGAATTCTCCGGGACAGGTTTTCGGGCGCGGGTTATGGAGGCAATTTTACCCCCTTTGTGATGGGCGACTCCCGCATTTTTCCGGGCAGTTGCCAAATTTTAAGAGACGGGCCCAAACCAAATACGCATTTCGAGCCGTCCAAATACGCATTTCGATTGATCCAAATGCGTATTTCGAGCCGTCCAAATAGCTATTTCGCTTCGGGGTACAGCCAAACCGGGATTTTCCTGATGCTGATTTATGGCTCTCCCGTAATTAGCGGAAAAGAGCCAAAACACAAAGGACACGAAGGCTGCGAAGGGTCTTTCCCTCGCATCCCTTCGTGGCCTTCGTGTTTGATGGGTTTTGCCTTAACCGGCAAACGCTCAATTCGAGCGGGTCATGTTGAGCAAAACCTGGAACAAAGCGTCGAGAGCGCGTTCCGACTTTTCAGGGATCAACCCTGATCTCTCCGCCACCTTATCCACCAGCTTCCGCCATTCGTTCTCGTCTCCCTTGTAAGAGAGCAAGACTTGCAGCCAGAGTTCGGGGTCTATCGTGGTATCCCCACTGTTTTCCTCATCGCCTTCAAAGTACTGGAAATCATCGGTCATAGCTCATCCCATCACAAATCCAACCTGGTAGGGGTTGGCCATCATCATCGGCACGCGCATCGCCAACTGCGGCAGGAGCGGGTTGGAAATATCCACATTATAAAGCGACATCCAGGCCGTGCGCGCCACTTCGATGGTCGTCCCAAACTCAGTCTGAGCCGAGATGCGCGCTTCGCCCTTGAAATTAAAGCTCCCCAACACAGCCGTCACTGGCTGCATCACCCGGTTGGCTTCACCCGGCTCATAGTCCAGCGCTTCACAGTGCGGAGGGACCAGGTGATAAGCCAGGATCATCGCCGTCGGCAGGTACATCTCCGGCTGGTTCAACGACCTGACCTGCCCCGCGCCCAGCAGGATCGAATTCGGCCTCAACAGGTGGAAATACTTCGGGGCGCTGTCCGTCCGCAGCCAGATATTCACCCGCACATTCTCCTTGGCAACCACATCAGCATGGATCAACCCATACTGGGTATAAAACATCACAGTGACGGCTTTTTCATCCCGGGCGAGTGTGTGCATTTTTCTCCTTGATCGTCACAATGATTATACAATGGCCCTTGCTTCCACCCTCCGCCGCGCTTATACTCTTCCCATACTTGAAAGGTGATTGTAAACCCCATCCTTATGCACTCCAAACGCTGGCAAATCTCCCCGCCTTTGACCCCACAGGCAAAAGACAACCTGTCCACGTTCCCGGCCATCCTGGCCCAACTGGCCTTCAACCGCGGCCACGCCACCCTCGAAGAAGCCCGCAACTTCTTCAACGCCCGCACCGGCCATTCCACCGACCCCTTCCAGATGACCGGGTTGCAGGTTACTGTCGAGCGCATCCGCCAGGCCATAGACGCCTCCGAACCTATCGCCATTTACGGCGACTACGACGTGGACGGCGTGACCGCTACCGCCCTGCTGGTCCAGACGCTCAAGGCGTTTGGGGCAGATGTCCGCCCATATATCCCGAATCGTTTCGACGAAGGTTACGGCCTCAATACGGATGCGCTGGACACCCTGGCCGGACAGGGCGTCAAACTGGTTATCACCGTTGATTGCGGCATCCGTTCCCCAGGCGAGGCGGCTCACGCCCGGACCCTGGGCCTGGACCTCGTTATCACAGATCACCACCACCCCGGCGACGAACTCCCGCCTGCCCTGGCGGTCATCAACCCCAAACAAGCCGGGGACGCCTATCCATTCAAGGATTTGGCCGGGGTGGGGATCGCCTACAAGCTGGCCGAAGCGTTGTTCAGCGGACAGCCGTCGGCGGAAAATGGCAATCCGGCTGCCGGGAGCCTGCACCTGAACGACCTGCTCGACCTGGTGGCCCTCGGCACGGTGGCCGACCTGGCCCCGCTCATCGGCGAAAACCGTCTGTTGGTGCGGAACGGACTGCGCCAGATGCGCCAGACGACCCGCCAGGGATTATTCTCGCTCGCCAACGTGGCCGGGATCGAGTTGAAGAAGGTCAACGCCGGCCATATCGGTTTCATGCTGGGGCCGCGCCTCAATGCTGCCGGGCGGCTGGAAGACGCCATCGCCTCCTACAACCTGCTGACCACCTCTGACTTCATGGAAGCCGGGCAACTGGCCCAGCAGCTGAACGCCCAGAACGTCGAACGCCAGCGCATCACCCGCCGGATGCAAAAAACCGCCGAAGAGATCGCCATGGCCGACGACCCGCAAGCCTACCTGCTCTTTGCCGCCCATGAAGACTTCAACCCCGGCGTAGTCGGGCTGGCCGCGGCCCGTTTAACGGAAGCCTATTACCGTCCCGCCATCGTCGCCCACCGGGATGCCGGGACGACGCGCGGCTCGTGCCGCTCCATCCCCGAATTCCACATCACCGACGCCCTCGACCAATGCGCCGATCTGCTCGTCCGCCATGGGGGGCACGCGGCCGCAGCCGGGTTCACTGTTGAAAATGACAAGCTGCCCGAATTGGTCTCCCGCCTGAAGGCGATCGCTGCCGAAAAACTATCGGGGGCCGACCTGCGTCAGACCCTGAACGCAGACCTGGAGGTCCCGCTCGCCGATCTCTCGCAGGACCTGCTCAAGCACCTGGCCTACCTCGAACCGACCGGTTACGGCAACCGTGAAGCCGTCTTCGTCTCCCGCAACGTGCGCGTGGTCCAGTCCCGCACCGTCGGACAGGAAGGCAGTCATCTCCGCCTTAAAGTCAGCGATGGGACGGCCACCCTCGACGCCATCGGGTTCCGCCTCGGCCCGCTCCAGCCCCACCTGCCGGAGCGGGTGGATGTGATGTATGTTTTCGAGACCAACACATACAATGGGCGCGTCACCCCCCAACTCAACCTGAAAGATGTCAAACCCGCCGGCACATCGGATTAGAGAGTGTCTGAAAACCTTGCCACCAAGTCACCAAGTCGCGAAGTCACAAAGTTTTTCCCTTTTGAGTTTTTGTGACCTCGTGTCTTCGTGGTGAAAATGCAGACTTTTCAAACACTTTAATCAGGCTTCTGTCTCCCCATATCCTGGTGGCTTTGCGTCCCGGCGTTAGTGCATTTTTGGATAAACCCTAAACCATCGTCAATAACCAGTAAATTCCGGCTGAGATCAGGGCGGTGGCCGGGATGGTGATGAACCAGGCCGTGACGATATCGCCCGCCACGCCCCAGCGGACTTTTCCCCAGCGCTCCGAGGAACCAACCCCCATAATTGCCGAACTGACCACCTGGGTGGTGCTGACCGGCCCGCCGACCAGCGAAGCTGCGATAATGACCAGGGCCGAACTCAACTGGGCCGAAAAACTATGCACCGGGCGGATCTTGTAGAACTTTCCCCCCAGGGTCTTGATCAGCCGCCAGCCGCCGAGGGAGGTGCCCAGGGCAATCGCCCCCGCGCTGGCTGCCACCACCCACACCGGGACGTGGAAGGAGGGCAGCACCCCGCCGATCACCAGGCTGAGGGTGATGACCCCCATCGTCTTCTGGGCGTCGTTGGTCCCGTGGCTGAAAGCCAACCCGAGGGCGGTCAACAACTGGCTGCGCTTGAAAAATTCGTTGATGCGCGGCGAGGCGCTGCGAGCCAGGAAGAAGATGAGGCGGGTCAGGATAAACCCGACGATAAAACCGATCAGCGGGGAAGTGAACAGGGCGATCAACACTTTTTCGAGTCCGGCCAGCCGGACGGCGTCGAAACCGGCGCCAACGATCACTGCGCCGATCAGGCCGCCGATCAATCCATGCGAGGAACTGCTGGGGATGCCCAGGAACCAGGTGATCAGGTTCCACAAGATTGCCCCGATCAGGCAGGCGATGATGACCTCCAGGGTGATCGCCCCGGCCGGGACGATCTCCTCGCCAATCGTGGTCGCCACCGCCACCCCGAACAGGAACGGCCCGGAGAATTCGGCCAGGGCGGTGATCCCCAAGGCGACCTGCGGCCTGAACGCCCGCGAGGAGATCATGGTGGCGACGATGTTGCTGGAATCGTGCAGGCCGTTCAGGAAATCGAAGACCAGCGCCAGGGCAATGACAATGACAAGCTGGGAAGACATCGGGATTACGTCCGCTTCACCACGATGTCCGAGATCACATTGGCCGCTTCATCCCCCCGGTCGGCGGCGTTGCTCAGGTGGCGGTAGACCTCGCGCTTCTTCAGCATCGCGACCACGTCAGGGACATCCTTGGCGCTCTCGAACAGGTCGGCAATCGCCTCCCGGTAAACGGCTTCGACCCGGTTTTCGAGGGCCTTGGCCCGCTGGGCATGGTCAATCGCCACGCCGGGATGCTTCTGCAGCCGCTGGACGGAGAGATAGATCTCATAGGCGGCGTCTTTCAGCAGGGAAGCAATGCGCTGCATGTAGGGTGTCGGGACGACTCTCAATACTTCCATTTCGCTGACGGTGGTGTTGGCGTAATCCAGCACATCGTCAATCGTGCGCGAGAGGGCGAAGATGTCCTCCCGGTCGAAGGGGGTGACGAAGGTGCGGTTCAACTCGTCAATCAGGATGCGGCGCACCTCGTCGGCTTCCTTTTCCTTGAGCGAAAGCTGCTCGGCCACCTCGGCAGACTGCGAGTCGATGTATTTGAGCAGGAATTTCAACCCTTCGAAGGTAATCTCTGCCTGCTCTTCGATCAATTTATGGAAAACTTCTTCACGGCGTTTGAAAATTCCGAACATAAGAACCTCGTGGGTGGGGATGGGAAGCTATCATATCATACCCCCAAGAATGCCGCCACGTGAATGTTACTGCTTACTGCAATTCTCAATGGACTTCGTGAAAACGTCCCGAAGGCTGCCGCCAGATACTCCAATGGCCCCGATAAAAACCTTCGGGACGGTGCCCGCATGTTAGGGAGCAGGCAATCTTCCCGCGGTCTGTTTGGTTTCCCACCCATGAGGGCGCCGCGCAATCCGGGAAACGCAAGACAGGGATGCATTTCCTACCGGACTTTCGAATTCACCTTCCCCATGAACTTCCCCTCATCCACGATGAACCGCTCGTGGACCGCCTCGCCAACAAGCTCGGTCTCGTCCCAGGCCTGGATGGCGAACACCAGCCTGCGTCCCTGGACTTCGACCAGCTCCGCCCGGGCGCGGACTCTCATCCCGACCGGGGTGGCGGCCAGGTGGCGGACGTCAATCCGCCCGCCGACGGTGGTCTGGCCCTCGGGCAGGAGTCCGTCAAGGGCGCGTACTGCCGCGCCTTCCATCAACCCGACCAGGGCCGGGGTGGCGTAGACCGGAACCAGTCCGCTGCCGTAGGCGGAAGCGGTATCCGCCTGGGTGGCGGTCGTTTCGATTTCGGCGACCAGGCCGGGTTCAAGGATCGGCATGGTCAAATCTCACTTTCCTGCTGGCAAAGTCGAGCAAGGGGCTTTGCGGGTCGAGCCGGCGGGCCAGGGCCAGATATTTTTCGGCCTCGTCCGGGCGGTCGAGTTTCATCTCTCCCCAGGCGATCAGGCAGGCATCGGAGGCTTTGCCGCGCTTCTCGAAACCCTTTTCCAGGGATTGCCTGAGCAGTTTGAGTCCTTCTTCTACACGGTCGAGGGCCACCAGCACGCCGCCGCGCGTCCCGAGGACGGCCGGCTCCCAGGAATAAGCCTGGTAAGCCTTTTCTGAATACGCGTCCGCTTCGGGGAGCAGGGCCGGGTCGTCCAGGAGCAGGTTGGCAAAGGCCACGTTGTTGAGCATGATGGCTTCCATCGCCGGGGTCAGTTTTTCTTTGAGGGCCAGGGCCTGCAAAAAATAGTCCCGGGATTGGGTGTGCTCCCCGGTGTAAATATTGGCGTACCCCAGCGCGTTCAGGATGTTCGGTTCTTCGGGGTAGAGCGTCATTCCTTGTTCAGCAATCTTGAGCGCCTTCCGGTGATCCCCTCTTTCGACCTCTATCACTGTCCCAAGCAGGTAATAACTGGCAAACCGTTTTTGGAGTTCGTCACGGCCCATACGCGGGATCGTCAACAAAGCCAGGCCGTCAGTGCCGGTTGCGCCTACCGCGACCAGCGCCTTGTGCGGGAAGAGGTTGACGGCCAGGAGGAGGATATTCGCCCAGAAGAGGACCGCGTACCCCTGCCCGGAAAAACCGAATTCACGGTACAGCGGCAATGCTACAGCCGCCAGGATGGCGTGCAGCCCGGGACCGGCCAGGGTGATGAGGAAAAGCCTCAGGCGGTAGTAGCCAAGCTCGGGTCCGGCAATGACCGTGACCGCGCTGATCGGAGCGGGGCGGATGACCCAGTTCACTCCCAAAAAGCGGACCGCCAGGAGGGGCCTCCCCATCCCCAGGTGGATGGCAAAGACCTGGAAGCCGATCAGCCAGGCAGTGACGGCATGGGCCAGTTCGTGCAAGACCAGCAGCGGGACGCAGGCCAGCAGCCCCCAAAAGAGGAGCAGGTAAAAGTTCCCGAACTGTGAGCCTGGAGTCAGGTTGAAGTTGAGACAGGCGAAACCCAGGCTGAAAATGGCGAGGAACAACACGGAGTTCACCTGCCGCCTGCCCTCGCATTCGAAACAAATGCCGCGGGATCGCCCGCCTGTTGCCCGCTTCCGGCGGACGAAGGCGGCCTCCAGCGTGGAGGCGCGGTGGCAGCGTTCGCATTCGATCAGTTCAGGGACGGGTTGGGGAGTTTGCATGGGTGGCTGGGGATTCAAAAACTGCCTCCCGGCTGTCTCTAAGCCGCACATCGCCCCAAATGGGGGTTCTGTCCAGTCGTATTTGAAAGAGTGCCTCTCGGCTGGTCTATAAGCCGCATTCTGTCCGGCAATGGAGCTTGCTCCACGCCTGGGCGGTCATCTCTCTGGGCGCCGCGTCACCGCAGCGCTCTTGCGGCCTACCCGGGACTGGCGCCTTCCGGTGAAGGCGCACATGAGGAGACGAGCAGCCTCCCACCGTCCGCAGACGGCATTCGTCCCTGCTTGGCCTTGCTCCCGGCGGGGGTTACCTGGCCACCCGCATTACTGCGAGCACCGGTGGTCTCTTACACCACCTTTTCACCATCACCGGCCTCGCCCCGGCCCATCTCCTGGGAGGAGAAGCGCGAAGGGCAAGGCGGCTGTTTGTTTCTGTGGCCCGATCCGGCAGGTTCATCCCGCGAAGGGACTCCCCGCCCCGGCAGTTAACCGACGCCATGCTCTTTGGAGTGCGGACTTTCCTCGACCCCGACAACGCAGAGCCGCGACCGCCCGACCAGCCTGAGAGGCGCCTTCATCATAACTGTTAGCAGGCTGGCCGTCAACATTGCATTTAACCGGCTCTCCCGTTTTTGACGGGAAAAACCTTTTGAAACACAAAGGAACACGAAGGGAACGACACTTGCGCCGCACGCAAGTGCTGGTGAGGGAAAAGGCTATAAGCCAAGCCGCCTTTCCCCCTTTGTGTCCGTAGTGTCCTTCGTGTTCAGGCTCTTTCCCGTTCGTTACGGGAGAGCCATTTAACCTAATGGCCCACCGCTCACTGAAATGAAAAGTCTGCGAACAGTTTGCCTTTGACATTCTGCCCTGCAAAGGCTAAAATGGGTATGCGAACAAGGCATTATTCATTATTGAAGGAGCCGCCGTGAGTAAATGGCCTGGGAAATACGTTATAGGACTGACCGGCAACATTGCCACCGGTAAAAGTGTCGTCCGCAAAATGCTCGAGCACCTCGGCGCTTACGGCATTGACGCAGATGCGCTTTCCCACCGCGCCATTGCCAAAGGCGCTCCCGGATACCAGCCCATTGTAGATACTTTCGGCGTCTGGATCCTCGGCCCCGACCGGCAAATTGACCGCGCCAGGCTCGGACGCCTGGTCTTCGCCGACCCTGATGCGCTCGCCCGCCTGGAAGCCATCGTGCATCCGCTCGTCGGCCAGGCCATTGACATCATGGTCAAGCGCGCCAGCCAATCCGTGATCGTCATCGAGGCCATTAAACTGCTCGAAGGCGACCTGCGTAACGTTTGCGATTCCATCTGGGTCACCCACGCCACCCGCGACCTGCAACTCATCCGCCTCACCCAAAAGCGGCAAATGCCCAAGAGTGAAGCCGCCCAGCGGATCGAGGCCCAACAACCCCAGGACCAGAAAACGGTCGTCGCCAATGTGGTTATCCGCAACACTGGTTCCTTCGAAAACACCTGGAAACAAGTCACTCAGGCCTGGAAAAACACGGTCAAGGATGGCGATACCGGCCCGGTCGTTGTGAAACCCGTTGCCGAAGGCGAATTCTCAGTGCAGCGCGGCCGTCCAAAAGATTCCGAGACCATCGCCGGCATGATCACCACGCTCAGCAAAGGCCGCCAAAAACTCACCTCCAGCGATGTAATGGCCGCCTTCGGCGAAAAAGCCTTCATGCTCCTCCATCTCGACAGTAAACCCGTCGGCCTCGCCGGCTGGCAGGTCGAAAACCTGGTTGCCCGCACCACCGATTTCTACCTGGCCCCGCAGGCCGCTTCCGAAAAGGCCCTCGAAACCCTTATCGGCGAAGTCGAACAGGCCTCCCACGACCTCCAGGTCGAAGCCTCGCTGATCTTCCTCAACCCCGACCTGGCCGAGAAAGAAAGCATGTGGAAAAAACTGGGATACGAACGGCGCACCCCCGACTCGCTGGGCGTTCAAGCCTGGCAGGATGCCGTCCGGGAATCCCAGCCTGAAAACACGGTATTATTCTTCAAGCAGCTCCGCCAGGACCGTGTCCTGCGCCCCATCTAGCCCGCGGTGAACGGACGCGCCGCCGCAGGCTTGGGGACAGGCCGCCGCACCGTTCCATCAAATTTAACCTGCCGTGACAGAAATCCTTAACGATATCCTCTTCATATTCCAACGCCTCGACTGGTTGAGCGTTGTCGATATCCTGCTGGTCACGCTCATCTTTTTTTCACTGCTCTACCTGATGCGCGATACCCAGGCCATGGTCTTGTTGCGCGGCATCATCTTCCTGATCGTCCTGATCGCCCTGCTGACCAGCCTGGTGGACTTGCCGGCCTTCTCATGGCTGGTGCGGACGACCCTGCCCGCCCTGCTGCTCGCCATCCCGGTCATCTTCGCCCCCGAGATCCGCCGCGCCCTCGAACGCATCGGGCGGGCCGGGACCTTCATGCCTGCTTCCGCTAAAACGAGCGAAACCGCCACCCGCGACACGATCCGCGCCATTGTCAGCGCCGCGGCCCGGCTCTCGGCCCGCCAACACGGAGCGTTGATCGTCCTCCAGCGCCTCGACAACCTGGACGAATACGTCCAGACCGGGGTGCTGATGCAAGCCCACGTCACGCCCGAGCTGCTGCTCCAGATCTTCTATCCCAACACCCCCCTGCACGATGGCGCGGTGATCATCAGCATCCCCACCATCACTGCCGCCGCCTGCGTCATGCCCCTCTCCGCTTCCGGCATCCTGGCCCGCTCACCCGAACGCCAGATGGGACTGCGCCACCGCGCCGCCCTGGGCATCTCGGAAGCCAGCGACGCCATCTCGGTGGTCGTTTCAGAAGAGACCGGCTCCATTTCGATTGCCCACGCCGGGCGGATGATCCGGCGGCTCGACCCCGACCGGCTGGAGAATATCCTGACAGCTTTTTATCAGTCCACCACCACCAGTACACGCAGCCGGGATCTATTCGTCAGGATGTTCCCCTTCCTGCGCTCCCACAAGGAAAACTGACCCATGATGCGCTGGCTCGCCACCAACCTGCGGACCTTCGGCCTGGCTTTCGCGCTGGCCCTGGCCGTCTGGGTTTCAGCGGTCACCGCCGCCGATCCCGATGAAGTCAATACTTACCCCCAACCGATCAACCTGGATATCGTCGGACAGGATTCGAGCCTGATCCTGACCGGCAACTACGCTGAACAGATCGAACTGACGCTGCGCGCGCCGCGTTCGGTCTGGGAACAATTGATAGCCGACCCTAATTCCATCCGGGCGGTGATAGACCTTTCGGGCCTGGGAGCCGGGGATCATTCAGTGCCGGTCCAGGTGCAGATCGGGGCGCAGCCCGTCCGCCTGATTTCCATCGCCCCCACCGAAATCACCTTGACCCTCGAAAGGCTGGTGACGATCAACATGCCGATCAGCCTGATCGTCAACGGCGAGCCGGCCATTGGTTACCAGGCAGGCGCTCCCGAACTGACCCCCGCCACCGTAACCATCAGCGGGCCAGAGACACTGGTTCAGACCGTCCAGACCGTCCGCATGTCTGTTAACATGAACAACACACGTGAAAGCATTGACCAGACCGCAACCCTGCAGATCCTGGACCGGAACAACCGCGCCATCTCCGGCCTCACTATCAGCCCAGACACGGCCGCCGTCGCCATCCCGGTCAGCCAGCAGGGTGGATACCGGGACGTGGCGGTCAAAGTGGTGGTCGAAGGCCAGGTGGCCAGCGGCTACCGCCTGAACAGCATCTCGGTCTTCCCGCCGGTTGTGACCCTGTTCTCTTCTGACCCGCAATTGGTCAATGCCCAACCCGGCTTCGTCGAGACCGCCCCGCTCGACCTCAATGACGCCAAAAACGACCTGGTCACCCGCCTGGACCTGACCCTGCCGGAGGGCATTTCTGTCGTCGGTGAACAGAGCGTCCTGGTGGAAGTTGCCATTGACGCCATCGAGGGCAGCCTGACCCTGGCAGATCAACCCATCGAAACGGTGGGCCTGGCGGAAGGGTTGTCGGCGGGAACCTCTCCTTTAACGGTGACTGTTATCCTGTCCGGCCCGCTGCCGCTGCTCGAAACGCTCACCGCCCAGGATGTGCGCGTCATCGTTGATGTGACCGATCTCCAGCCGGGCACTTACCAGTTGACGCCCAGCGTGGAATTCCTGATCACCGGCATCCGGGTCGAAACCATCCTCCCGGCTTCTGTGCAAGTGACCATCTCCGTCGGTACGCCGACGCCCAACCCCTGAAAGCAAATAATCACCCATGCCAAAACCCGTAGTGGCCCTGGTGGGCCGTCCCAATGTTGGAAAGAGTTCCCTGTTCAACCGCCTGGCTGGCGAACGCCTGGCCATCGTGGATGATACCCCCGGCACAACCCGCGACCGCATCTTCTCTGAAGCCGACTGGAACGGCCGGGATTTCGCCATCATAGACACCGGCGGGATTGATCCCAGCCACGGCGGGCGCGCCCCCCTTTCGATTGGCTCGGCAGATTTCATCAAGGAAATCCGCTTGCAGGCCCAGGTCGCCATCCGGGACGCGGACGTAGTGCTGTTCGTCACCGACGGCGAGACCGGCATGACCGAACCCGACCGCGAGGTGGCCGAAATCCTGCGCCGCAGCCAGAAAAAACTGGAGGACGGCGACTTCTGGCCGCCGATCTTCCTGGTGGTCAACAAATGCGAAAGCGAGGAACGCCGCAACGCCGCGGCCGAGTTCTACGAACTGGGATTGGGCGACCCGTACCCGGTCTCGGCCCTGCACGGCACCGGGACCGGCGACCTGCTCGACGACCTGGTGGCGGCCTTTCCGCCCCAGCCGGATACCGAGGAAGACGAAGGCGTCAAGATTGCCGTTGCGGGCAAGCCCAACGCCGGGAAGTCCAGCCTGCTCAATAAGCTGGCCGGCGCGGAGCGGGCCATCGTCTCGGCCATCCCCGGGACGACGCGGGACGCCATTGACACGCTGATCGAATACGACGGCCTGCCCGTCACCCTGATAGACACCGCCGGGATCCGCAAGCGCGGCAAGATAGACCCCGGCGTGGAGAAGTATTCGGTGCTGCGGGCCTTCAAAGCCATCGAACGCGCCGATGTGGTGCTGCTGGTGATTGACGCCGAGACCGGCATCACCGCCCAGGACGCCCACATCGCCGGATACATCCTCGAAGCCTGGAAGTCCTGCGTGGTGCTGGTCAACAAATGGGACGCCATCGAAAAGGATAACCTGACGATGGAGGATTACACCCGCAAGATCCGCCAGGACCTGAACTTCATGGATTACGTGCCGCTGCTGTTCATTTCAGCCAAGACCGGCCAACGCGTGGACAAGGTCCTGCCGCTGGCTCTTCAGGTCCAGGAGGAGCGGCTGGCGCGGCTGACCACCTCCCAGCTCAACCAGGTGCTGCACAACGCCCAGGATGTCCATCCGGCCCCGTCCCGCGCCGGGCGGCAGATGAAAATCTATTACGGCACCCAGGTCCGCTCCGACCCGCCGACCTTCATGGTCTTCGTCAACGACCCCCGGCTGATGCACTTTTCGTACATGCGTTATCTTGAAAACCGCATCCGGGACGCCTACGGCTTCATTGGCACACCCATCCGCATCGTAGCCAAGGGCAGGCGGGAGAAATAGTCTCTGCATCTGCTGAAATTAAATGTTGACAGCCTGGACTTTTGATCCAGGCTGTCAACACAACCCAATCCTTCAGCAAAAAAGGAGACTCGCATGGCAAGCGAGTAAGCCAGAAGGTTGACGGGATTATACCATGCGGCGGTTAATCCACTGCGGGCACCGGCAATTTCAAAATTTCCTCGAATTTCCTCTTGCCAAAACAGCCGAACATGATAAAATAACGTCGCCAGTCGTTGGGTGCCCCCCTCACCCAGCGGCTGGCGCTTTTAATGCAACTTCGCGGGGTCATTCATCCTTCAAAGCCAGTTCCTCCGGCTTCGGCTTCGAGCCGATCTCCACCAATTGCACCTGCACCTGGTAGCGTTTCTCGCCGATCTGCATCTTCCCGGTCCCGAAAAAGCCGCGTGACCCGGTCTTGAAGGTCTTCTCCTCGGCCATCATCAGGCCGACGACATTCCCGTCCTTTTTGATTTCAACTGAGAGCATGGCGATCCTCCTTCGTCGGGGTGAATACGATGCAAGTATACCCCACGCCTACCGCCAACTCGCCGCCATCCAGTCTGTATCCAGCCGCAGGTCGGGAGCTTGCAGCAGCCGCGCCTCCAGCGTGGACAGGTTCACTATTGTCAGGTGCTGGCCAGTGCCGTCCATGCCTTCGACCAGCAGGAAGGCCCCATCGGGCGAGAATTGCACCCTGGTGGCATCCTGCGGGCTGTAAACCTGCCGCAGGCCGCTCCCGTCAGGGTTGACCACGTACACGTCGTAACCCATCGCATCTGTCATGTGGATAAAAGCCAGTTCCCCGCTGTCCGGCGACCAGGCCAGGGCCTGGATCGAACCGTCCGGGAAGACCGCCAGGTCACGCAGTTCCGTCCCGCCGGGCTTGAACAGTTTCAGGGTCTGCACCGGGGAGGTGTAATCGTAGTCCACGAAGGCCAGCCACTGGCCGTTGGGCGAAACGTTGAAATTCGCCTTGGTCAGGTAAGTCCCGAAGAGCGGCTCCACGAAACCGTCCGTTACCCGCACCCGGTAGGCATTGCCGTTCTGGGCCAGCATCATCGGGCGCAGTAGCAGGTTCCCGCCCAGCCAGCCGTCCATCACGAACGGAGATTCACCGGCAGGCAAGCCCTCGAAATCGCTGACGTTCACCAGGCCGCTGCCGTCGGGATGCACAGCATACAACCATTCGCTCCCCATCCCGTCCTGCACCCTGAAGGCCAGCCAGTCCCCATCCGGCGACCAGAGCGGCGGGTCAATGAACGGGAATTCGGCGATTTTTGCCCAACTATCGTCCGCCGGATTGAAGACGAACAGGCCGGAGGTCCCGCCGTCGTCGCTGATCGGATAAGCCAGGGCGGCCAGGCCCGCGTCCGGCGACCAGGCCAGCGGGGACAGGCTGAAGGCCAGCCTGAAGGGCGTATCCACCTTTTCGGGCGAGGGGCAGGCCGAAAGTCCCGCGACGCACGAGCCGGGCAGCCGGACCAGGTCAATGTTGCGGACGGGATAGCTCCGGTCGCCGACAAAGAAGTACACCTCCCCCAGCGGGTCAGGCCCGGAGGGTGGGACTGCTTCCGTTTCGGCGGGAGTCGGCGTCCGCTCCAGTTTCCCGTTGATGTCGCTAAAGCCCGGCATCGTCGAGGGCGAAAAACTGAACAATTGCGGGTCGAACGCCGCATCGAAAGCCACCTGTTCGACGGTGTATTCGGCGTTGAGCGGGCCGCCGCCGGCCTTGTCGAAACTCTGCATCTTCAGGATGACGACTTTCTCCACGTCCAGCCACAGGCGGCGGGAGGGCTGCTGGCTTTGGGCGTAGGTCCAGTCCACGGCCAGGGCTTGCCGCCCGGCGACGAGTTCGATGGCGACCGGGGTGAACGCCCCTTCGCTCTGGGCGTAATCGGACGGGAAAGCCATCTCGGCGAAGCGGTCGTGGATCAGGCTGGTAATCGGGTTTGGGTAAGCCATGCCGGGCGTGCGGGGCGGGATGTACTGGCTGGTGTAATCCCCGGGCGGGGTTGCGCTGACCGAGTTCTGGCCGGTCAGCAGGTCCATCTCCAGCACCGTTATCCGGTCGCCGACCCGGAAACGGGTCGCGGCGCCCTCGACGGGACCCTCCACCAGGCGGAAGCGGACCTCCATCTGGTCCAGCCAGAGCTGGCGGCGCTCTGCCTGGACAAGTTCGCCCTCCGGCGAGAAGGATTTCAGCGCGCCGTCCATCCAGATGGTTTGCCAGTTGGCCGCGCTTTCGAGCATGGCGATGTAGATCTCGTCCGAGGTCGAGTCCATCGAAAGCCGGACGACCGGCTCGGGCGTGGGCGAAGCCGGGACGAGGGTTTCCTCGCCAGCCGAGGCCGGGGTGACGTCGAACGAGATTTCGAGCGTGCCGCACGAGGCCAGGAAGAGGCTCAAGGCAAGCAGGAGGGGGATAATTTTTCGTGACATTTTTTCTCCACAACTATGATACCTGCATTTCGGGCAGGCGGAACATCCATGCGCTTTGGGGGCCAAACTCACGGGAACTGAGCGACTGCTGCATGTGCAGGCGAGCGCGGGCCAGGCGGCTCTTGACCGTCCCGACCGGGACTTTCAGGGCCAGGGCCGCGTCCTGGTACGACAGCCCTTCGATGTCCACCAGGATGAGGGTCGCCCGGTAAGCCGGGGTCAGCCGGTCGAGGCTTGCCTGGATCGCGTCCCGGGTCTCGGCCAGGTCGAACAGGGCTTCGGGACCCAGGGCCGGATCGGCCAGCCAGTAAGACGACTCGAAGGTCTCGCCGTCTTCGTCGAGCGGCTCCAGCGGGACGGTCTTCCGGCGCTTCTGGCCGCGCAGCCAGTCGTAGCAGGCGTTGACCACGATCCGGGCCAGCCAACTGCGCAGGCTGCCGCCCCGGAAGGTGTCCAACTTGCGGAAGGCCGCGATCAGAGCCTCCTGGACGGCATCAGCAGCGTCATCTTCGTCGTTGAGCATCCGCACCGCGATCCCAAAAAGGAGGTCCTGGTGCTGCAAAACGATCAGGTTGAAAGCGTCGAGATCGCCGCCCTGGGCGGCCTGGATAAGGGGTGTAGTTTCCATAAGCGCGTTCCTGCATTATTTATACTTCCCCGCTGTTACAGGTCTGTCGCGGCGATGTGACAGTTTTGTAACCCCCGATGGATTATCCTTTTTCCCGGCTGCTTCCCTGCAATCGGATTCGCAACGGATTGCTGCGCGAAGCAGATAAACGGATTACGGCGTCCTCTTCCCCACCGGCAGGCGGATGGTGAAGACGGTGCCGCGCGGCCCGTCCTGGCTGCTGCGGACGCGGACCTGCCCGCCGTGCAGGGCTACGATACGCCGGACGAGGGCCAGTCCCAACCCGCTGCCTTCGACGCCGCGGGCGTTGACCCCCCGGTAGAGTTCCTCGAAAATTTTGGACAATTCTTCAGGCGGGATGCCCGGCCCCGAATCGGCCACTTCGATGACGATGGCCTTGCCGTCCTCGAGGGCGCGGATCTCGACCGAATCTTCCCCGGACGTGAACTTGAGCGCGTTTTCGAGCAGGTTGTACACCGCCAGGCCGAGCAGGTCGCGGTCGCCCGTCACGGGTGGGAACGGCCAGGGCACGCGCGACACGAACAGGTCCACGCGCCGCTCCGCATAGCTGGGGACGGCGCGGGCCGCTTCGACCATTTCTCCCAACAGTTCCGGGACGTCCACCGCCAATCGTTCGATGGGACGTTCCTCAAGGTCGGAGAGTTTTCGCAGGTCGGCCAGCAGGCGTTTCAGGCGTTCGAGGGCAGTGCGGGCATTCTGCCCGGCCCGCTGGCGGTCCGCCTGGACAGAGGCCTCCTGCATGTTGACCAGGGCAGCCTGCAACCCCGTGAGCGGGTTCTTGATCTCGTGGTCGAGCCGGCGGATGAAGCGGCGGCGGCTCTCCTCGGTTTCGCGGCGGGCGGCCAGCATCCGTTTTTCGGCTTCGCGGCGGCGCAGCGACCCACCGAGCGAGAACATGGCGGCCAGCAGGGTGACGGCCGTCCCGGCGACGAAGGCAGTCATGCCGATGTCAATCTTGAAGACCAACACCGGGACCGGGGAGAAGAAGGCCTGGGCCAGGGCGGAGGCCAGCGCGCCCAGGATGAGCGGGATGAAGATCAGGATGGGACGGAATTTCATTCGGTCATTCCCCACGGACCGGGGCGATGAAGCTGTAACCTTCGCCGGGGATGGTTTGCAGGTAGGTCGGGTTCTCCGGGTCGTCGTCCAGGGCGCGGCGCAGTTCGGCCATGCGGGTGTCCACGGTGCGCGTCCCGGCGGGATACTCCCAGCCCCAGACGGCATCCAGCAAGCGTTCGCGGCTGACACATTCGTCGGGGTGGGTCATCAAGTATTCCAACACAGCCAGGGCCTTGGGCGTGAGCGGGAGGGTTTCCCCGGCCAGGGTGGCCCGGCGGGCGCGGCGGTCGAGCACCAGGTCGCCGGAGGTGAGCAGCCATGCCGTCGAAAGGGATCGTTCGCCCGGCCGCGCCCGTCGCAGCACTGCCCGGATGCGGGCCAACAACTCGTGCGGGTCGAAGGGCTTGTTGAGGTAATCGTCAGCGCCTTCTTCGAGGGCCAGGGCGCGCTCGGAGGCTTCGCCGACCTGGGTGAGCAGGATGGTCGGCGTCCAGACGTTCAGGCGGCGCAGGCGGCGCAGGGCTTCACGTCCGTCCATGCGCGGCATGAGCACGTCCAGGATGATCAGGTCGGGCCTGTGGGATTGGGCCTTTTCGAGGGCGGCTGCCCCGTCGGGGACGACCAGCACGTGGAACCCGGCCCGCTCGAGGAACGGGGACAGGCTGTCCGTGATGGAGGGGTCGTCATCCGCCAAAAGGATGGAGAGTCGGTTTTCGGTCATAATCGTGGAATTTGGTTTATCCGCCGACGGACTCATCCCATCGGCAGATCGCGGATTACCGCTTATTGGTCACTGCACTACGGTTCCCACTGGAACTGCATCAGCGCCATGGTATAGGGTTTCCCGGCGACGTAATCCACCCCAACCACCCAGGTACGCCAGTCCAGGTCCACGCCGGGGGACCCGGGGCGATGGAGCGAATAGAAGCGCAGGTTTTTATAAAGATGAGGCCAGGCCGCGTCTTCCCAGATGATGCTGCCATCCACGGGGGCGTCACAAAACGTAGCATAACCGGAATTGTTGAACACATCCAGCAACTTGGGCTGGATAATATCCTTGAACGAGCCGACCTGGTTCTCACCCCCACCCGGTCCAGGACCCCAGTTAATTGAGGTGGTGCTGGTAAAAACGTTGGCCGCCTCGGAAGCCGTGTAGGCGAGAGGGCTGTTATGTGAAGTGTAATAGACACTGACCCCATGCACCGGGCTGACCAGCGACGAAAACAACGTCCCGTTCGAGTTGACAACGGAATTCCTGAAATCGCTGATCAGTTTGGTGACCTGGGAATCCGCGCAGAAATTCGGCTGGCTCATGTATTGGACAAGATAATAGGCATTGACCCAGCCTTTCCCGCCGCCCGGTTTCTCCGCTTCCACCCATTTGTCACCGCTGACCGTTTTCGACTGCCCGGTGAGTTTAACGTCGGTCGCGTCGGAGGCGAAACTGCCGACAACCGGGTTCGAGACCCCGGCGTCCGAGCGGATGTTGAGCACGTCATTGCTCTTGACCAGGATGACCGCGTAAGTCCCCGAACTGCCGGAAGTAGTCCAGGTGAACGTTTCCATGATCGCGGTAAAGACCGCCGATTCAGCTGCCTTGTCGTATTCCGGCGGAGGGGTGGGATACGCGCCGGGGTTGGTCGAGTGGAGGACGAAATCCATCGTCACACAAATGTTTCCCCGCGTAGTGGAGTAACCGACCCATTCATGAAATTGACCGGCGCCCCCATCGCCGCCGGTCTGTTTCACAAAGTTGATCCCGTTGAAAGTCACCGGCCCGGGTTCGGTGACACCGCCCAGTGAACTCTCACAGGTGCTGGCGTTCTCCTTCACCGAGACTTCCAACCATTTTTCGACCAGGTTCGTCCCCCCAACAAACGGGAGGTCAATCCGGTTGCCGCTCAGTTGGCCTTCAGGCGGGTAATTGAACTGGAAGGCGTAGGTGGTGTCTTTGTAAATCTTCCAGCTCGTCCCGCCGGTGACCTTGATCTCGACCCACCAGGGCTTGTCGGCATTGGTACCCAGGCCGAAGTGTTTGCCGCTTTCGTTCGCCAGCATCCAGTTGCCGCGATAGGTGCCGTTGGCGCTCGGGGCGGTCAGGGCGATGGAAATATCCACCGATTGGCCGGGCGTGACCTGGGCCGAGAGGGTCGAGGACCCTGCCCCGCTCATCTGGTTGCCGCTTTCGAAGACCAGGGCATATTTTGTCGTCCAGGTGCAGGTGCCGATATTCTGGATGCGCCAGGTCTTGGTGAAGGTCTTCCCGGCGGTCATCACGGTCCCGTCCGGGACGTTGACATCTGAGATGAATTTGACCTTGTCGGTACATGCGCCGGGAGCGCTGGTCACGGTGGGAGTAGGCGTATTCGACGGCGTGGGGGTCGGGCCGGTGGGCGTCGGGGATGGGGTGGCCGTCGCTCCGCCTGAAACCTTGATCTCGACCCACCAGGGCTTGTCGGCGTTGGCCCCCAGGCCGAAGCGTGTGCCTTTGTCGTCGGCCAGCTTCCAGTTGCCGCGGTAGGTGCCGGCGGCGTTCGGGGCGGTCAGGTCAACCGAAATATCCGACGACTGTCCCGGCTTGACCTGGCTGGTCAGCAAGACCGAGGCCGCGCCGCCCATCTGCTCGCCGCTATCGAAGACCAGGGAATAGCTCGTGGTCCAGGTGCAGGTGCCGACGTTCTTGAGCCGCCAGGTCTTGGTAAAGGTCGTCCCGGGCGCAAAGACCGTCCCGTCAGGGATGGTCACGTCCGCCACGAACTGGGCTGCGTCGCAGTAGGCTGCGGCGGCCCTGCCCGGCGTAAGGGCAAAAGACGACAGCAATACGAGTAAAACAGCAACGCTAATAAAGAAATTTTTTCGACGCATGGTAGACTCCTTCTCCATTCTCCAATTAATTTAAGGATATAACGGTTTCATGCAAATGAGTGTTCCAATTTCCGTACACTGTCAACGACTCCTTATCAATGATACAAGGAAATTGCGTCTTTAACAATAGCCAAATTGACTATAAGAAAGCCCGTAGTGACCCCAGGGCGGTCACGAATTGCGCTTTTTATCGAATAAGGAAGCGCAATTCCCTGGCACCGCCCACCAGGGCAGGTGTGTGACCGTGGTTATTATATAATTCCGACATGCCCCGCACCATCCTGCACCTCGACCTGGACGCCTTCTTCTGCGCCGTGGAGGAGAACCAGAACCCATCCCTGCGCGGCCAGCCTTTTGCCGTGGGCGGCAAACCGGACGAGCGCGGCGTGGTCGCCTCCTGCTCCTACGCCGCCCGGCAGCACGGCGTCCGCTCGGCCATGCCGATGGGCCGCGCCCTGCGCCTGTGCCCAGACCTGGTCATCGTTTCATCGCGGCATAGCCTTTATGGTCAGGTCTCCCGCCAGGTGATGGAAATCCTGCGGGGATTGACTCCCCTGGTCGAGCAGATTTCGATTGACGAAGCCTTCCTCGACATCTCCAGTCTGCCCCAATCCCCTGAGAAAGCGGCGCGGGACCTCCAGGCCCGCATCCGGGACGAATTGCATCTTCCCAGCTCGATCGGCATCGCCGGGAACAAGCTCGTCGCCAAGATCGCCACCGAGGTCGGCAAGAAAGCCGCCAAAGGAGGCAGCCCCCCATTCGGATTGACCCTCGTCCCGCCCGGCGAGGAAGCCGCCTTCCTCGATCCCCTGCCCGCCGAAATGCTCTGGGGCGTCGGCCCCAAGACCGCCGAGAAGCTCGCCCGGCTCGGATTGCGCACCATCGGCGACATCGCCCGCTGGCCCGAAGACGACCTGGTCCGCCGCTTCGGCGAGAACGGACGCGACCTGTCGCGTCACGCCAGGGGCATGGACAACCGTCCGGTGCAGACCGAGCACGAGATCAAATCCATCAGCCAGGAGATCACCTTCAGCCGCGACACCGCCGACGACGCCAAGCTGGAAAGCGTGCTGCGTGAGATGTCGGCCCAGGTAGGCCGCCGCCTGCGCCGGGAAGACTTGGCCGGGACGACCGTCAAGCTCAAGCTGCGCTGGCCCGATTTCACCACCCTCACCCGCCAGGTCACGCTGCCCACCCCCACCGACCAGGACGAGGAGATCGCCGAAACCGCCCTTACCCTGCTGCGCAAATACCGCCCCAAAGGACAGGCCGTCCGTCTGATCGGGGTCGGCGTCAGCGGGCTGGGACCGCCCATCCGCCAGTTGGGGCTGTGGGACGGGGATGCCGAGAAGCAACGCAAACTGCAAGACGCCCTCGACGCCCTGCACGAAAAATACGGCGAGAAATCCGTCACGAAGGGCAGGCGCAAATAAATTTGCCACAGAGATGCAGAGTCGCAGAGTTTTTTGGCTCTCCGGGATTTGCCGTGATCTTGCGCGCTGTGGCATACCCCGCCCACCCGCAAAAGGGTATAATCCGCACCGTGGCCCGCGAAAACCCCTGCCTTGCCTGCGGCGCGTGCTGCGCCTTCTTTCGTGTGTCCTTCTATTGGGGGGAAACCACCGACAGCCCCGAGGGGACCGTTCCCGCGCACCTGACCGAAAACATTACCCCTTTCGTCCGCGCCATGAAAGGCACGGACCGTAAACAGCCGCACTGCGTTGCCCTGGAGGGAGATGTCGGCCAAACCGTCCGCTGCCACATCTACGAAAACCGCCCCAGCCCCTGCCGCGACTTCGCTGTGGACTTCGTGGACGGCCAGGTCGTCGCCAGCCCGGAAGACCACGAACGCTGCTCCCGCGCCCGCGCCCGTTACAATTTGCTGCCGATTGAGGTGGATACGATGAAAACTATCATCGAAAACAAAAGGAGATGATAATTGTCGAAAAATGAGCAGGTTACTTATTACTTTCTGCTTCGATTTTTTCAATCTCATCCTCGGTAAAAGAGAGAGCATAATAGAAGTAGGCCATGTCAAGATATCGCATCCTTTCAAGCCTTTTTTTAATTTGTTCGATATTTTCTGGATGAGCACGCGCCTTATCTACCGAGTCACTAATCGTGATCATTGTCAGGGTTTTAGCAGCCGCAATCCGCCAAAATATCTGTGAGCTGCCAAGAATTTTTGTCAATTCGTCCCGAATTGCCCGTTTTTGATTGGCGTCACCATAAGCTAATGCGAATAGAACAAAAGATACATTAACCCGCCCTAGTGCATTTCTATTATCTTTAAGGATGCCAAATAAATCTCCCAATATTTCAGGAGTAAATTGGTCAGACCTAGTAGCTGCTATGGAACCAAATGCCTCATAACCGCTAGAATAATAATATGAAGAATCTTTGCTCCTAAGCAGTCCAACCAGTTGTTGCACAATTTCTAGAGTGACATGTTCAGGGCCAGCTTGCCCAATGAAACCAAGCGCACCCCAAGCGCTTTCACGAACATTAAAGTTTTCATCATCAAGCAGATCAAAAAGCCGCTGCAAGATTTCTGTGGTGATGTGTCTAGAACCGGTCTGCCCAATGGAACCAATCGCATCCGTAGCATGGAGACGAACGGCGGGATCTTCATCGCCGAGAAGTTCGAATAGTTGCTGTATGGCTTCAGGAGTGATGTGTTCAGGATTTATATACCCGATAGAACCGATCGCATCCGCAGCGCTGGAGCGAAGATTTGGATCAGCATCATAAAGCATGGCGACCAATTTTCGAATGATTTCGGGAGTGATGAGTTCAGGATTAGCTTGTTCGATAGAACCAAGTGCATCCGCGGCGAAGTAACTAAAAAATGTCGGTCCGTTCAGCGATTTAACCATCTGTTGCACGAAATCTGAAGTGATACATTCTGGGTTGGCCTGTCCGATGAGATCAAGAGCGTTTTCACCAGCAATATATTGAATTTCAAGGTCTTCAAGAGGATCAGCACCGTCATCATTCAATCCAATTAATTTTTGAACGATATCAAGGGTGATGTAATTCGGGTTGGCTCGCCCGATAGAGCCAAGCGCATTGATAGCGCTGGAACGAACAGCAGGGCTTTCATCGCCAAGCAGGTCAACCAGTTGCCGCATGATCTCAGTGGTGATGTGCTCAGAACTGGCCTGCCCGATGGAACCAAGCGCATCGACAGCGCTGGAACGAACATCAGGGCTTTCATCGCCAAGCAGG